>JBIKMV010000002.1:0-50160 GCA_044359055.1 Catalimonadaceae bacterium | reverse complement strand
ACTCCAGAGATGGCTCAAAATGGCCAAAGAAAAAATTGCCTTTCAGGGACTGCCCGCCCGCATTTGCTGGCTCGGTCAGGGTGAAAGAGAGAAAGCGGGTCTGGCATTTAACCAATTGGTAAAAGAAGGAAAAGTGAAAGCCCCCATTGTAATAGGCCGCGACCACCTCGACACAGGCTCAGTAGCCAGCCCCAACCGGGAAACCGAGGCTATGAAAGACGGCTCCGATGCCATCGCCGACTGGCCCATTCTCAATTCCCTGATCAATACTGCCGGCGGGGCCTCCTGGGTGTCTCTGCACCATGGCGGGGGAGTGGGCATAGGCTACTCCATCCATGCCGGCATGGTCATAGTGGCCGATGGCACCGACGAAGCCGCCAAAAGGCTCAAGCGGGTTTTGCACAACGACCCGGCCATGGGCGTAATCAGGCACCTCGATGCTGGCTACGACATTGCCGCAGACACAGCCAGAAAGCATCGGCTGGATTTGAGGGAAAGGCTGATACACTGATTGGTTTTTCTTTTCCGTAACTTCGGGCATGCCCAAATAGCAAATCCGGATACGGTGATTTTGGTAAGCTCCGTGGGAGGGTAACAGAACGCACACAGGTGCCCGGATTTTGGATACCATGAAGCCTGTAAAACATTGTATATTAAGGTTTTTGGTGAATCCGGGTTAATCCGGAGAGGGTCAATCTTGCCAGACTACAAGTCAAATTGCAGAATATGCCATACGACCTTGAAAACCTTGCTTTCCTGCATGTTATAGATTAGGAAACGCCCTCTGTATCTGGAATTGCAGGACCCACTGTTTTTCTGAACCATATCTATCGGAATTTTAACTTTGACCTTTGCCATTCAAGATCGAAATCAGAATAAGTAGAAAATTGTCCGATTCCGGTATTGTCACTTTCTGATTTGCTGGCATTGAAAATCCTTTCCGGCAGGGCTCAGGCCCATCGCGAAGCCGGGCCGGCAGACGATTTTTTGAGCAGCAGAAAATCAACTTCATCCGGTTTTTAATCATCCCACATTTTCGGACTGAAACCAATCAGCCTGCGGCTTTTATCCAAATTCAGGCTCAAATTTTTGTAGTCCAATATTTTAGGCTACTTTTGCGGGCTAAAATTTTAGGGAATAGGCTTTGAAATTCACTGAAATCAAAATATCCGGTCTTAAAGAAGGCAAACATTCCTTTCATTTTGACTTGGATACCAGGTTCTTGGCTGAATTTTCAAAGGAAATTTTTGATAAACCTGTCCTTTCGGCGGATGTCATTCTTCATCTCACCGAAACCATGATCAGGGCCGAACTTTCCTTAACTGGACAGGTTCAGTTGATTTGCGACAGAAGCGGAGATGCATTCATGTTTCCGGTCAATCAAAAAATCACCTATTTTCTTAAATTCGGGGAAAAGGAAGAGGAAATCAGCGATGAGCTGTGTACCATTTCCAAGGAAAGGACCTCCATCGATTTCGATCAGCTTGTATACGATACAGTTGCACTTTCCATTCCCCTGAAGAAGCTGCATCCGGGTTTTGCAGAATCAGAAAAAGAAAACACAGGCGATGGAAAAATCGTCTTCAGTTCTTCTGATCCTGAAACTGAAAATCCTGAAAAAGAGGAGCTTGCAGACCCTCGCTGGCAAAAGTTGAAAGATTTGATTCATAAATAAAATGGCACATCCTAAGAGAAAGATCTCAAAAACAAGAAGAGACAAGAGAAGAACGCATCATGGCGCTGCAGAAAAGCAATTGGTTACGTGCTCTGCTACAGGAGAGGTTCATCAGATGCACAGGGCCTATGTGGTAGAAGGAAATCTCTACTACAACAACAAAATGGTTGTAGCCGACTTTGCATAACAGTAATTAACCCCTTTTCATAAACACCGGTACAGCCGAATGATCATCGCACTGGACGCAATGGGTGGCGACTTCGCACCTCAGGCCACAGTAGAAGGAGCAGTAATGGCCCGCAGGCTACTCGACAATTCCTGCGAAATATTATTGGTTGGAAATCAGGACAGTATCTCTGCCGAGCTGAAGCGATTGGGAGAGTCTGAAAGCCTGTTTCAGATTGTTCATGCGCCCGATGTCATCGAAATGGGGGAACATCCCGCCAAGGCATTTTCGCAAAAACAGGAATCTTCCATAGCCGTAGGTTTTGGTTTGCTGAAGGAAGGAAAAATCCATGCCTTCTGCAGCGCCGGCAACACCGGTGCCATGATGGTGGGTTCTATGCTGACAGTCAAGGCATTGCCCGGCATTTTGCGTCCTGCCATAATGGGCTATCTTCCCAAAGCTAACGGAAGGGTAGGGGCTCTCGCTGACATTGGTGCCAATGCCGATGCCAAGCCCGAGTTGCTCAATCAGTTTGCAGAACTGGGAACCATTTACGCAGAGTGCATTCTGGATATTCCCAATCCCAAAGTAGGACTTCTCAATCTGGGAGAAGAAGAACAAAAAGGAAACATGCTTACCCAGGCGTCTTATCAGCTTCTTAAGGTCAATCCATTCATCAATTTTATCGGCAATGTAGAAGGCCGGGATTTGTTCAATGAAAAGGCCGATGTGGTGGTTTGCGATGGCTTTGTTGGCAATGTGGTAACCAAAATGGCCGAGCATTTCTATGAAATTCTCCATGCCAGAGGGGTTAATGATGAATTTGTAAACAACCTGAACTATGAGGTAGTGGGGGGCAGCCCCATTGTGGGTGTCGATGGGAATGTGGTCATTGGCCATGGAGTTTCCAGCCCCCTTGCCATACAAAATATGATTTTGGTGGCCCAAAAAATGATTACCTCCGATATGCTCAGCCTGCTGAAATCTGCGCTGGCAAAATCAACAGCTTCCTGATGTCCAATAAAATTACTGCCGCCATTACCGCTGTCGGAGGATTTGTTCCTCCTGATGTCATCACCAATGCAGACCTGGAAAAACTGGTGGAAACCAACGATGAATGGATCGTTACCCGCACCGGAATCAAGGAAAGAAGGGTCTATAAGGAAAAAGGGAAGGGCACTATGAATATGGTAATGCCGGCTGTATGGGATGTACTGGAAAAATCCAAAACCAAACCTGAAGAAATTGATTTCATCGTATGTGCCACCACCACGCCTGACTATGTTTTTCCGGCAACAGCCAATCTGATTGGAGCCGAAATCGGGGCAAAAAATGCCTTTGGTTATGATGTACAGGCGGCCTGTTCCGGATTTTTGTATGCCCTCGTAACGGCATCGCAGTTTATAGAAACAGGTAAATTCAAAAAAGTTCTGGTGGTGGGAGCCGATAAAATGTCTTCCATAATCAACTACCACGACAGGGCCACCTGTATCATTTTCGGAGATGGAGGTGGTGCCATGATGCTGGAACCCAGCACCGAAGGATTGGGTATCATAGACTCCAAGCTGCGTTCGGATGGCATCGGGGCTCAGTACCTCATCATGGAGGCGGGCGGAAGCCGCAACCCTGCTTCGCACGAAACGGTAGACGCGCACCAACATGCTGTAAAACAGGAGGGTGCTACAGTATTCAAATTTGCGGTGACCAACATGGCCGAAATAGCCGCCGATGTGATGACTAAAAACCACCTGACGGCGGACGATATCACTTGGTTGGTGCCCCATCAGGCCAATAAAAGAATCATCGAAGCTACGGCAAACCGCACAGGAGTACCCATGGAAAGGGTCATGATGAACATTGAAAAATATGGCAATACCACAAATGGCACCATTCCATTATGTTTGTGGGAATATGAGAAAAAATTGAAGAAAGGCGACAATCTGATTCTTGCTGCTTTCGGCGGAGGATTCACCTGGGGCGCTGTATATCTGAAGTGGGCATACAACAGTTAATTCACCATTCTGAGAAATGAAACCAAACGAAATTAAGGAACTAATCGACTTCATCGACAAATCGAATTTGGATGAAGTAAACATCGAAACAGAAAATCTGAAGATTTCTGTTAAGAAAAATGCTACTAAAACCATTGTAGAGCAGGTGGTTACAGCTGCTCCGGTGGTGGCATTGCCTGCTGCTTCTGCTGCCCGGCCGGCTGAGGCACCGGCCCCTGCGGCTGCACCGCCCGCTCCGGCAACTCCGGTTGCAGCAAGCGGTAAAAAACTGGTGGAAATCAAATCGCCGATGATTGGTACACTCTACCGTTCTGCCTCTCCCGACAAACCGAAATTTGTGGATGTGGGTCAGGAAGTTCTTGTAGGTCAGACGGTTTGCATCATCGAAGCCATGAAGCTATTCAATGAAATTGAATCGGATGTGGCCGGAAAAATTGTGGAGGTGAAAATCGAAAATGCCTCTCCGGTTGAATTCGATCAGGTCCTTTTTGTAGTGGAAGTGAATTCCTGATTCCAAACCAAACCCCGATTTCATGTTTAAGAAAATACTGATAGCCAACCGGGGCGAAATCGCTTTGCGGATTATCCGCACTTGCCGGGAAATGGGAATTAAAACCGTTGCTGTGTATTCTACGGCAGACAAGGAAAGCCTCCATGTTCGCTTTGCCGATGAGGCAGTGTGCATTGGCCCGCCTCCCGGAAAAAGTTCGTATCTGAATATCCCCAACCTGATTGCGGCAGCGGAAATCACCAACGCCGATGCCATACATCCGGGTTATGGATTCCTTTCTGAGAATGCTGAATTCTCGAAAGTATGCCAGGATTACAAAATCAAATTTATCGGCGCCAGTCCGGAAATGATCAATGCCATGGGGGACAAGGCTACTGCCAAAGCAACCATGAAAAAGGCCGGCGTTCCTACCATTCCCGGTTCTGAGGGCTTGCTCGAATCGGTAAAGGAGGGATTGAAAATTGCCAATAAAATCAAATATCCCGTTATCCTGAAGGCAACTGCAGGAGGAGGTGGCCGGGGAATGCGCATTGTCAACAACGACGATGAGTTTCAAAAAGCCTGGGACGATGCCCGTATGGAAGCAGGTGCAGCCTTTGGCAACGATGGCCTTTATCTTGAAAAATTTGTAGAAGAACCCCGCCATATCGAAATCCAGATTGTGGGAGATCAGTATGGCAAAGTTTGCCACCTTTCAGAAAGAGATTGCTCCATTCAGCGCCGCCACCAGAAACTGGTAGAAGAGACACCTTCTCCCATAGTAACCCAAAAACTCAGGGAAAAAATGGGTGAAGCGGCCATCAAGGGTGCCAAATCCATCAAATATGAAGGAGCCGGAACCATTGAATTTCTGGTAGATAAAAACGGTGACTACTATTTTATGGAAATGAACACCCGTATCCAGGTGGAACATCCCATAACGGAGGAGGTTACCAATTTTGATCTTATCAAGGAGCAAATCAAGGTGGCAGCCGGTATTCCGATTTCAGGAAAAAATTATTTCCCTGAATTCCATAGCATGGAGTGCCGGATCAACGCCGAAGATCCGGCCAATGGTTTCAGGCCCAGTCCCGGTAAAATCACCAATCTCAATATCCCCGGTGGCCACGGTGTTCGGGTAGATACCCACATCTATGCCGGCTATACCATTCCCCCCAACTACGATTCTATGGTAGCCAAGCTGATTGTATCGGCCAGAACAAGAGAAGAGGTCATAGTGAGGATGAAGCGGGCCCTGCAGGAGTTTGTTATCGAAGGGGTAAAGACAACGATACCTTTCCACATCAAATTGATGGATGATCCTCAGTTTCAGTCTGGAAAATTCACCACCAAGTTTCTGGAATCCTTTGACTTCAGCAGTTTGTAGAAACTTTTTCATTCTTTTTTGGATGGTATGGATTGCCCTTCCCTGTGAAGGGCAATTTGCTTTTGCACCCGGCTTCAAAGAAAAAAACCACAGCGTTTTTCACGCCTCCAAAACCTTTGGAGAATTGCCGCAGCTGAAAGGTGCCAGTTTTGGCCTGGTGGTTAAAGATTTGAAAACAGGCAAAACCCTGATCCGGCATCAGGAAGACCTCAATCTCATACCGGCATCCAACCAAAAACTGCTCACCAGCCTGAACGGGCTCTTTTATCTCAAACCGGATTATACTTTCAAAACAAAATTATGGGCTTCCGGACCGGTAGAAAACGGGGTGCTCAAAGGCGATTTGCTTATTGAAGGCAGCGGCGATCCCACTGTCTATTCGCCTGATAGAGAGAAGTTTACAGAGAATTTCTTTACAAAAGTAATTTCTGAGCTTCGGAGAAAAGGCATTCAGAAAATAGAAGGAAAACTGAAGGCACTTCCTTCGGAGAATCCCTATCAGGGAATCCGGAATGACTGGGGATGGGCCGATGTGGGCAACTATTACGGTGCCGGTATTTATCCCCTCAATATTAATGAAAACCAGTTCAGACTTTTTTTATCAGCCCCCAAAGAGGGCAAGGAAGCCAATATCAAAAAAACAGATTCACTGACCGATATTTCCATTGTAGATCAACAGGTAAATACAGATTCGCCCGGTACCCCGGATCTGGCCTACATCTCCTGGATACCAGGGACTCAAAACGCCCGAATTTCCGGTAGCCTTCCACAGGATCCGGACCTGCAAAAAGTAAAGGGAGCCATTCAAAATCCTGAAAATCTTTTTTTTAAGGTATTTTCCGGGGAGTTGAAAAAAGGAGGTATTGAGATTACGGGGGCAAACTTCAATCAGGGGGACAGAGCCCTGCTTGCCGAAATTTCGTCTCCTCCCCTGAAAGAAATTGTAAAAGAGGTAAACCTGATGTCCAACAACCTGATGACCGAATCCATTGCCTACGCTTTGGCAAAAAAGGAGGATAAGCTGGATGAAAACGGATGGACACACCTCGACCGATTCGGAAAAGCCATTGGACTTCCGGCGGGATATTATTTTACCGACGGCAGCGGCTTGTCGCTCAGCAACCGGATTAGTCCCGAGGGCCTTTGCAAGGCTTTAATTTGGGCCAAACAGCAAAAGTTTTTTTCTGATTTCAAAGCCTCTTTGCCCGTTTCAGGCGAAAGCGGAACCATGAAAAAATTCTGCAATTCGCCTCAGGCCAAAGGAAAAATTAGTGCCAAAAGCGGCACCCTTACCCGAACATTCTGCTACAGCGGCTATGTGCAGGCTAAAGGCGGAGAACTGGCTTTTTCTGTGATCATCAACAACTACACCGGCAATTTCAAAGCCATGAAAGCAGAACTCGGCAAATGGATGGAGTCGCTGGTAGAAATTCATTGATATGCCTCTATCACTTCAATCTTTCCGCAAAGAACTGCCTGATAGTCTGATTCAAAAGGCAGAAAAACTAAAAGCCCGTGATTTGGATACATTGCCCTCAGGCGGAATTGTGGCCTTTGTAGAGGAAGGAAAAACCGATTTTGATGTTTCTCTGGAACTGGATGCCAAAGGCGAAATTCTGGCTTCTTCCTGCGATTGCAGTGAGCCTATGGCCTTTTGTCAGCACAAGGTGACCTTGCTCATTCACATTGAAAAAGAAAGAGCGCATTCCCAAGCCCCCCGGAAGCCCCGGGCATCGCGGAAAGTCCTGACTCCTGCCGAAGCAAAACTTGAGGATATCTCTGATGCTGAACTTAGAAACTGGTTGATCAAGCAGTTTAAAAAAAGAAAAGATCTGGAGTTTGAATTTCTTCAGACTTTTTCAGCACGGCAAAATCAATTCACATATGATGAGGTAAGCGCTTTGAGCCAGGAGGTCATACAGTCGGTAGTAAAAAGTAAGACCAAAGTGAAGATGGAAATGTCGGAGATCAGAAAGATTTTGTCGCTCTGGAAAAATGTGCACCTTCCTGTTTTGGAATTTTATCTGGAAAATCCCCGGGAGCACAATCACTATATGGCTCTGGAGGCTCTGCTGACTTCCGTTATTGCCTTTGACTGGCGCATCCGGAATAATACCAACAAATTTGAATTGTACGAAATCGAGATCCTGGAAAAAGCAGGCAAGAGGCTTTCACAGATCATGACCCCCGAAGTTTGGGAAGAGGCCCTGATGCATTTTGTTCGGTTTGTGCAGGAGAACCCCCGTTCGCTGTTGAATCCTCTTTACCGTCATTTTTTTTTCAAGCTATCCCTTACAGAGACCGGTGAACGGAAGGCTTTTTTGGTGAAAATGCTCATGGCCATCAGTCCGTAAAAACCTTAACCCGGGATTGGTCATCAGGAAATCCATTCCGGGTTGAACTGACAGTACTTCCAAAGAATCCGAACCGATAAAAGGCTTCGCCGGCTTATCCCCGGCGGCCGCAGCCCTGTTCCATATTTCGGGAATAAGTCGTTGAATTTTAGCATTTTGTCATTCAAGTCATAATCCGGACAATCAAACCGGGTAAGGGGTTTTTTTCAATGGGTTCTGAAGAAATCCTGAAGGAATGCCGATTTTTTTCAGCCATTATTTGAAATATGAAACCGGTAAACCAAAGGATCTTCCCGGGGGAGGGCCATCAATCAGAAGCAAAGCGAAGCCGCACCCAGAACACCGGCATCATTGCCAAGAGAAGCCCTGTGCAAATCCAGGTTTTGGGTGTAATAGGCAGGCAAATATGCATTGAACATTTTCATAACCCCGGGTTTGATAAAATCGAAACCAGCCGATAATCCCCCGCCAATAACAATCGTTTTGATGTCCATAATCCTGATCAGGGCAATCAGACCCTCGCCAAGAATTTCGCCTGCCTCATACAGCACAGCCTGAGAAAATTCATCCCCTTCGGCAGCAGACACCACCAGTTTGGTAGCAGATACCGGCTGATCGCGTGGAATCAGGGTAGGCTTCCGGTATTCGTCAAGCCTCTGTGTGGCCAGATTGATAATGCCGCTTTTTCCGATATTGGCCTCCAGGTGTTTGCCGTTGCGGCTCCGGATATGCCCGAGTTCGAGCCCGTTGCCATCACCACCCGTGAAGATTTTGCCATTCAGAATGACGGCACTTCCAATGCCGGTTCCCAGGGTGATAAAGGCAAAAGTTTCCGGCAGCTTCACACTTCCAAATAAAAACTCTCCCAAGGCTGCAGCATTGGCATCATTTTCGAGAAAAAACTCTTTGTCAGGAAAACGGTCTTTCAGGCGCTGATATAGGGGCTGCCCGTTCAGTTCCCGGATAGCCGGAATTTCTATAGGGATTTTCCGGTCTTTGGTAATCATCCCCGGGAGGCCTATGCCCACTTTGGTTATTTCTTTGTGATTGAGCGTTTTAAAAGCAACAATATCCAGAAAGCGGCCGATAAAATCACCCTCTTCTTTCAGTTCGGCGGTGGAATAACTTTGAAATTCGTGTATGGTGCCGTCGCGGTCTACAAGGCCTGTTTTGATATGGTTGCCTCCCACATCAATGCCTAAATATTTTTCCATTTTGGTTAAAGTTGCAAAAAAGTATGTTATGAAAGGTCCAAATATGCAAAAACAAAAAGGTCTGACTTCTATCAGGGATGTGAAAAATGAAAAAATTTAAAATGAAAATTCGGCTTAATCAGAAGAATACCCCGGCATAGTGATTGTTCAGAGTACCGGATGGCAGTACAATCTTCACACGACCAGCAAGCCTTGACATACCTGAGCAGAAAAAACAGCCTTTTTGTCTCCATTCAGCAGTACATGCATGGACTTATCAAAGTCTATGATTTCCTCCACCTCGATGGTGTCGTCTATTTTAAATTCCAGCTTATCAAGGTATTGCAAAAAAGACTGACTTTGGTTGGCCACGCCTGCGAAAGTTTTTTTATCTCCGGGTCTGCACTCGGACAAGAGGGTGGCACCGGACCGCGGCATTTGCCCGGAGGCATCGGGAATGGGATCGCCATGCGGGTCAAACTGTGGAAATCCTAAAAACTTATCCAGCTGGTTCAGCATCTTTTCTGATTGAACATGCTCAAGCTGCTCCGCCACTTCATGTACTTCATCCCATGTGAACCCCAGTTTCCTTACCAGAAAAGTTTCCCATAGCCGATGCTTCCTTATCACCTTCAGGGCAAGATACAAGCCATTGGGGGTAAGGCTTGCCCCTTCGGTTCTGGAGTACAGAATCCATTGTTTATCAGCCAGTTTTCGAAGCATTTCGGTCACAGTGGCTGGATTGATTTCCAGATTCTGGGCAATGGACAAATTGGGAATTTTCCCCAGACCCTGCAGACTGAGCTGATAGATGGCTTTCAGGTAATTTTCCTCGGTGATGGATGCCGGCATAGTCAGGCAAAAATGAAGAAAATTTTAAAATTCAGATAAAAACAGCCCCGACCGGCTTATTCCATTTAAAGTAAGTGCATCCTGCCTTACTGCTCAATTCCAAAAAATCAGGGGAAAAGTAAGTGCCGTATCCTTTACCTTTGCCCCCGAGTGGATTTTGCCATGCCGAGGCCGGAAGGCTTAGGAAAGTCCGGGCAGCACAGAGCACCATACTTCCTAACGGGAAGGCAGCAGGGGGTGAGACGCCCTGTTGACAGACAGTGCCACAGAAAACAAACCGCCGCAATCGCTGCGGTAAGGGTGAAAAGGTGGTGTAAGAGACCACCGGCCCTCTGGTGACAGCGGGTGCTTGGTAAACCTTATGGGCTGAAAGGCCAAATAAGTTCTGAATTCCGGGCGGCTCGTCCGGGTTTTGCTTTCGGGCAAATGTCAGAACGGGTAGGTTGATAGAGGGGCAGCGTGAGTTGCCTCCCAGATAAATGGCATGGCAGAAGCGAAAGCTTCGGACAGAACCCGGCTTACAGAAATCCATTTACCAGAACGGCCCCCTGCCGGATTTCATGTCCGGCAGGGTAGCCTTCAGGTATTTTTTTGAATGTGTATGATCCAACCTGTAATAATATTCGGCGCCGGACTTACCGGCAAACTGGCCCTTGATGCTTTCCATTCCAACGATGTGGTGGTGTATGGTTTTCTGGACGATGATGCCAAACTCCATGGAAAGGAAATCGGTGAAATTCCGGTGCTGGGAATGACAGAAAACGAGGGCTTTCTGAAGCTGATCGGTAGAAAATGCGATGCTTTTATTGCCGCTGAATCGCTGAAGGAGCGGAGGTTTTTGTTTGATATGGTGGTGGAAAACCGGAAAACAATGCCCGCCAATGCCATTCACCGTCAGGCTTGGGTTTCGCCTTATGCAAAACTATTGCATGGCAATCTGATTTCGGCAGGGGCTGGAATTGCCGCATTCGCCCGGATTGGAAATGGCAATCTCATTCATCCCAATGCTGTAATAGAAACAGAGGCTGTACTGGGTGACCATGTGCAGGTGGGCTCCGGCTCCGTAATTGGCAGGGAGGCCGAAATTGGCGACGGTGCATTTATCGGGGCTGGTTGCACAGTGATTCAGGGTATAAAAATTGGTAAAAATGCCAGTATCGGGGCAGGCTCAGTGGTGATGGCCGATGTTCCGGCAAATGCCAAGGTTTTTGGAGTTCCTGCGAAGCCCCTGTAAATTCTATACCGGCCATGCCGGAATTCCTATTGATACAGGAGGCAGACCGCTTTGGCCTCAATGCCTTTCAGGTCACCGCAAAATCCCAACTTTTCGGCTGTGGTGGCTTTAATAGAAACTTCGTCTTCTCCGATTTCCAGAATGGTGGCAATGGCTTTTTTCATGTCCGGCACAAAAGTGGCAATCTTGGGTGCCTGCAGGATTAAGGCACAGTCTATATTGCCTACTTTCCAGCCCTGAGCTGCGACAAGGGTCCGGGTTTTCTCCAGAAGGATTTTGCTGTCAATATTTTTGTAAGCCTGGTCTGAATCAGAGAAATGCTGCCCTATATCTCCGAGAGACAAAGCCCCCAGCATGGCATCGCAGATAGCATGAAGCAGCACATCGGCATCTGAATGGCCCAAAGCCCCCATTCTGCTCGGGATTTTTACCCCACCCAGCCAAAGTTCACGGCCCTCAACCAGCCGGTGTACATCGTATCCGATTCCAACTCTAATTTTCGGTTTCATAGATGAGGGTGTTTTCATTTTCCGGACGGATAAGCCGTGCAAAAGTGCTTTCTATCAGCTCTTTGCTTACGGCCTGCACCTGATCCAGTTCTTTTTCAAATCCAGTTGGGTCTCCCATCAGAGAAAAATACGCCAGATTGATGGCCTTGTTCAGAAGTTCCACATCCGAGCCCGCCAGACCAGTTTCCGCTTGGTTTTTAACTTTCTGCAGCTCCATTTCGTCGAAACCTTCCTTTTTCAGTTTTTCAATTTCTTCTTCCAGCCTTTTTTCAGCTTCCTGAACCGTAAATCCCGAATTTACCTTGCCCTCTACAATCAGCAAACCCGGGTCGGCACTACCGGTTACATAGGCATGCAGGCTGTGAAATATTCTCTCCTGATTTACCAGTTGATTTACCAGCCTTGAAGATTTTCCATGGCCCAGGATGTCGGTAAGCAGATTGGCGGCATAAAACTCTTCACTCATCCTTCCGGCCATAGGATAGGCTTTGTAGATGGCGGGCATAGGCACTCTTCCCTTAACAACTTTTCTACGGTTTTCGGCTTGCGGCTCTTCCTGCGGCAGATTGCGGTTCAGGGCCGGGCCTGCTTCAATGGGGCCAAACCATTTTTCGGCCAGATCTTTAACCCTTTCAGGCTCCAGGTCTCCTGCTACCACCATCACGGCATTTCCCGGCCG
Source organism: Catalimonadaceae bacterium (assembly GCA_044359055.1). Taxonomy (GTDB): domain Bacteria; phylum Bacteroidota; class Bacteroidia; order Cytophagales; family Flexibacteraceae; genus CAMDMI01. Next base: position 37,609 of record JBIKMV010000002.1, on the reverse strand, counting down.
GTAATGGGTGTAGAAAAAATCTTTCACATCATCGAGAACGGCCTCTTCAATGTGTTCGGTTTTTTCTCCGATGGTTGGCCAGCGGTAAGGGTGTTTTTTATAGGCAAGATTCCTGAGATGGTGCATGGCATCACCATACGGCTGGTTCAAACACCTCTGCTTAAATTCTTCCACCACTACTCCTTTTTGTACATCCAACGACTTCTGACTGAATGCGAGGCTCATCATGCGGTCGCTTTCCAGCCAAAAGGCAGTTTCAATATTTTTTACCGGCAACTGAATGTAGTAATTGGTGATGTCGGTGTTGGTAAAGGCATTGTTTTCGCCACCCGCCCGCTGCAGGGGTTCGTCATACACGGGAATGTTGACCGAGCCCCCGAACATGAGGTGCTCAAAGAGGTGAGCAAAGCCTGTCTTGTCGGGATTCTCATCCCTCGACCCAACATTGTACATAATGTTGACCACTGCCAGAGGATTGCCTTTGTCTGGCAAAAACATAACCCTAAGACCATTATTCAGAGTAAAACTTTCGAATGCTGCCATAAATCAAGTCCGCAAACAAACCTTTTTTTCAGCCAACCCCAAATCAGGAAGCAGTCAGCGCCTGATTTTGACTTTTCATAGAAATCAATTCTCCGGGCAAGGCATTGACAAACAGGGCTATAACAAGAGGAATAAGGTTTTCGTTGATTTGCTGGGGAAGCAGAAACCAAAGCACAAGGATGGCAGAATAATAAAAACGCATTCCGGAATGGAGCCACACATTTTTATGCCTGTAGGCTACCTGATAGAGAACCAGAAGCAGCCATACCGGATTGGCCCACAGAATGTTGTAGTTCCAAGCGGCAGCCTTGTGGTTGGTCAGCAGCCATATCAGCAATTCTACCCAGCCCAGAACCGATACCAAAAACAATAGAAGCAAAGCCCATATTTTCCTGATCTTAAAAAGGTCTTTTGATTTCAGAAAAAGAAACACCGATACAAGCAGAAAAACCGAAAAAATGAAGCTTGGCTGAAACCAAACCGGGCCCTCCCCGAAAGCAGCCGGTGCCTGAAAAAGGATTTTGTTTTCTATCACCAGCGGGAACATTACACCGGCTCTTGAAATTGTGGCCCTGTTAAGGTCCTGTTCCAATCCGTTGGGTAAAAAATCCAGATCCCGAGGTCTTATCGGTTTGTCTATGGGGGCACCAAGGCCGAGGTCTATCCCCAGTCTTCCCCAGTGCTGAAACAGGGTGTATTGGCGGATCAGACTTCTGAAGCTTTGCTTGCCTACCGGCCGGGCATGGCTCCATACCACACTGTGACCCAGAGCAGAATCCAGCAATTCCGCAATTTTTGTGGAGCAATTGTTATAAAAATAATCGTAAAAATACATCCTGTTTTCAGCCCTGAGATTTACCTCCAGATAGCCAAGTATCTTTTGTTTTTCCACAGAATCCAGATTCAGGACTTGTTCTCTTACCGACCGGTTGTCTCTTTTGAAAGCATACATAAAATCATCCATAGAGGAGAGACCGAGCATATACTTGAGATAGCCCATGGCAAAATTTCCATAGAAGTTTTCCTGTTCAAAATCAAATACTCCATAGTTAAATACCAGATCCATACCTTGTTGCGGGTCCTGAATGCGGACGGCGGAGTGGCCGAAGGCCTCGTATAATTCCATGCCGGAAGAGCAGGTAATCACCGAAATTCTCGCCTTGCCGGACAATACCGGCCTTGAACCGTCCTGCGCCCAAAGGGAGAAAGAACAGAAAAAGATAAGAGGCAGGAAAATCAGTTTCCGGATTTGCATCACCACAGATTGAATTTGCTTCATTGCTTTTTGATTTCAGTTTTCTGAAAAACAAACATCTTTATTTTTGTGGTTCATTCTTCAAATTTTTTGCTGACAACTGCACTCTATTTTTAGATTTTGAAAACGGATAAGATTAATACCCACTGATAATCTGAAAAATTGAGCGGAGCAAACCAGCATAGTTTTCGGTCTGCCGAAGAATTTAGCCTGAAAATGAGGGACCTGGATGACACATCCAGAATTCAGGCAACCAATGAATTTATCTGGTCCAATCGCCATCAGGGCAGCGGGCAGTTTTTTGACCTCGCTGCTGAGAATCTGGAAATTGCCAATGCCATGCAGATGGAAATTACCACTGCAGATCTGGCATTGGCCTATCTCAACTTCGGGAATTCTGCCTGGAATCGTTCTGAGCCTGAGCGGGCCTTCAATTCCCTGATAAAAGCGCAGCAGTTGTTCCGCGGACTTGGAGATTATGGCAAAGCTGGCTTTGCAGAAGCTGTAATGTCCAATCTGCACAGTCAGAAGGGAGAGTTTGAAAGGGCATTCGGGCTGATTTATAATGTAATTGACGAATTAAAGAATCTGGAGGAACACGAGGTACTGGGTCTGGCCTATCTTTCTGCCGGCAGTTTCCATTTCGACCTCGAGTCTTTTCAGGAGGCTTTTGATTATTTTATAAAAAGCTATGAAAGTTTTCGGGAAATCTCGGATGAAATAGGGATAGCCCGGAGTACGAACAATGCCGGCATGTCGCTCCACAAATTGGGGAGAAATCAAGAAGGTCTCGAATACTGTGAAAAATCACTTGAAATTTATGAGAGATTAAACCTGGATCAGGGCAAGGCCAAAGCTAAAAGGGATATCGGAAAAATTCTGGAAGGTCAGGGCAATCTGGAAGAAGCCCTTGTGTTTTTTAAGAAAAGTCTGCAAATCAGGGAAAAAGCTCACACCAAAAAGTCAAGCGGCATTGATGGCATCATCACATGCCACATGGACATAGGCGAAATTCTGAACCGTATGCAGCGTACCGATGAAGCAAAAGACCACCTTAAAAAGGCACTCCTGCTTTCTGAAGCTTCCAATTCTCTTCCCAAACTTATAAAAATCGAAAAACTGCTTTCAGATACAAGCAAACTGGAGGGAAAATTTGATGAAGCCCTTCAGCATCTGGAGTTGCATCTTGAACTGAAAAAAGATATGCTTGGACAGGAAACGGAAAATAAAATCAAGATGATGCAAACCCGTTATGCCCTTGAACTTGCCAACAAAGAAGCCGGGTTTGAAAAAACCAAAAACGAGGAACTCAATCTGGCTTATCAGAAAATAAATACCATAAACCGCAATCTCACCGACAGCATGAAATACGCCAAGCGTATTCAAACGGCCTTTTTGCCGACCATGCAGCGGTTTAAGATCGCTTTTCCTGAGTCTTATATTCTGAATTTGCCAAAGGACATTGTCTCCGGCGATTTTTTCTGGATGTCTCAGAAAAATGGCTTTCATCTTTTGGCGGTAGGCGATTGTTCCGGACATGGGGTTCCCGGGGCTTTCATGAGCATGGTGGGCATTTCGTTGCTCAATCAGATTGTGAATGAGCGGGGAGTGCTGCAGCCGGGAAAAATTCTGAACCAGCTCAACCTTGCCCTTATCAACAACCTGAATGAAATGAAGGATGAAAACACGGTAGAAGGTATAGATATTTGCCTCTGCGTGTTCGATCCAGGATTTACACACCTTGTTTTTGCCGGTGCCAGAAGACCATTGTACTATTTTCAAAACGGAGAATTGAACGAAATCAAAGGTACATCAGCCAGTATCGGTTTTGATGCCTATACCGATTTCAGCGAAAAGTGCTATCGTCTTGACCTACAAGACATAGACCAGCTGGTTCTCAGTACCGACGGATACGCCGATCAGTTTGGAGAAGCCACTGGCAAGAAACTTATGGTCAATAAATTTAAGGAATTGCTTGCTGCACAATCCAAATTCGGACCGGATGAACAAGAGGCATTTCTCAGGGATTATTTCTATGCTTGGAAAGGCCGGGAGGCGCAAACCGATGATGTCCTGGTGGTGGGCCTGAAACTGAAATAAACCCCATCCTTCTTCCAATTAGAATTTTCAAAAAGGTTAGATGTTGGAATGGCCCCTTTGCCGGATTCCTTCCATCCGGCCAGGCTCGGAAAACAAATCTCCGGGAGGTTTTCCTTTGCCCTGATTTTGTACATCGTCCGCAGCATCCGCCTGTGAAAAGCGCCCCGTTTTACAAAAACCATAAAATTCCAAATCTGCATAGAGGAAATTCCTTTCTTTTGCAGGGCTTATTTCCTTACCAATGCCTCAAAAAACTATCGCCGAACTCGAAAAACTTGGTTCTCAAATCCGCAGGGACATCGTCAGGATGGTACATGCCTGCCAGTCGGGTCATCCCGGAGGGTCTCTCGGATGTGTGGAGTATTTCCTCGCCCTGTATGGCCATATGATGAATCATAATCCTGATTTTCAGATGGATGGGAGAGGGGAGGACCTTTGTTTTGTTAGCAACGGGCATATTTCACCTGTATGGTACAGCACCCTGGCGAGGTTTGGTTATTTTGATGTGGCCGAACTTGGCACATTCAGAAAGCTCAATTCCCGGCTTCAGGGCCATCCTGCCACACACGAACATCTGCCCGGCATCCGGGTGGCCTCGGGTTCTTTGGGACAAGGCCTTTCGGTTGCCATCGGGGCTGCACTCGCCAAAAAACTCAACGGTGATTCTTCTTTGGTGTATGTGCTTATGGGCGACGGCGAGCAGCAGGAAGGGCAGATTTGGGAGGCAGCCATGTATGCCCCTCACAATAAGGTAGATAACCTCATTGCTACCATTGATTATAATGGGCAGCAGATTGACGGGCCTGTGGATAGCATTCTCAGCCTCCTAGATCTGAAAGCCAAATATGAAGCCTTCGGCTGGCAGGTGCTGATGCTGACCAACGGCAATCATTTGGAGGTTGTGCTGGCCTGTCTGGAAAAAGCAAAGAGCCTTTGCGGAAATGATAAACCTGTACTGATTCTGATGAAAACTGAAATGGGCTTCGGTGTTGATTTTATGATGCATTCCCACAAGTGGCATGGGGTAGCACCCAATGATGAGCAACTGTCCCTGGCGCTGGCGCAGCTCCCTGAAACAGAAGGCGATTACTGATTCCGGTTTTCAGCTCTCTGGCAATATTTGCTACACAAAACCAAAGGGCCAAAATTCAGAAATCCAGCCTTTTGAGCCTCGCCATATAAAAGCCGTCCCATCCTTCGGAGGGCCAAGTTCGGTGCTCTTCTTCAAGAAAAAAATCCGGGTGGCCGGCAATGAAATTTTCAACTTGTTTTTCATTTTCGGAAGGCATCAGGCTGCAGGTAGCATACACCAGTTTTCCTCCCGGCTTTACCATTCGGGAGTATCGGTCCAGAATATCTTCCTGTATATCAAGAATTTCCTCAAATTTTTCCCTTGAAAATTTCCATTTTGAATCCGGATGTCGCCTCAGAACACCCAATCCGCTGCAAGGCGCATCGAGCAGGACCCGGTCGGCCTTTTCAGTCAGGAATTTAATGCTTTTCGGGCCTTTGATTACCTCCGTCTGAACCGATTTTATCCCTGCCCTGCTGGCTCTTTTTTTCAATTCTTCCAGTTTCCAGCCTTCCACATCCATACTTAGGATTTTAGCCCGGTCTTGTGTGAGGGCTGCCAGATGCAGGGTTTTTCCCCCCGCACCGGCGCAGGCATCTATGATGTAGTGCCCTGCTTCTGCCTGAAGAAAAGGCGCAATTTTTTGCGATGCCGCATCCTGAACTTCGTACAGGCCCTTGCGAAACGAGCCCAGGCGGATGACATTGGTGCGGTCTGCCAGTTTGAGCCCGTCCGGATGATGGGGCAGCATTTCGGTTCCTACGCCTTCCTGTTTCAGGATTTCCTTCACCTCTTCAGGCTTGGTTTTCAGCCGGTTGACCCGCAGGTAGATAGGGGCCTGCTCGTTCAGGGCACGGGCTTCTGAAGGCCAGTTTTTCCCAATCTCTTCTTCACCCAATTGCCAAAGGCCATCGGGATAAGAGGCCAGAATCTTTCCCTCCGTTTCCAAAGGCAAACGGATTTTTTCCGGGTCCCAGCCTTGCAGCTCGGGCCAGGCGCTCAAATCATGGCCCTTGTGTACAAGCCAGAGGCAGGCTTTTAAAAAGAAATCCGAACCGGTGGCCAAAGGAATCCTTCCGTCGAGTACTTCCAGGTGGCGCCAGTAGCGCACCATATCGTAGAAGGTTTCGGCTATGAATTTCCTGTCGCGGCTGCCCAGCCTTTTGTCGCCTGACAGCAATTTCTCCAGAACCTGAGCAGCATGTTGTCCTTCGGAAAAAACCCTTTTCAGACCTGCTGCTGTGGTTTTTACCAGGTTTTTATAAATGGTCACCGGCTATGCAAATCAAGATCAGTCCACCACCACCACCAGGTATCGGGAGAGACTCCAGAACTTATCGGGGTAGGAGATTTTAAGGTAATACTGACCGTCTCTGGCCACGAAGAAATAAGAGTCGTTGGGGTGAGGGGTTATGATTTTTTTCTTCTTCGCAGGTCCGAGGGGCAGGATTTTGTCGTTTTTCAGATGCAGGGTCTTTATTTTGTCTTTGCCCAGTTTATCGCTCAGTACTTTTACCGAGCCCATGCCCAGAATGCCTCCTTCTTTCTTGATGATGCCTGCAGCCTGCAATTCCTTGCTTGTACCTTTAATGAAATACACCTTGTTGAGCTCGGTTTCCTTGTCCCCGATCAGTTTTTCCTGGGTTTGAATTTTTTCATCTTTTTTGGCCAGCAGGGTATCTTTTTCGGCCAGTTGCTTTTCTTTGAATCGAACGGCATCCTGCAGATTTTTTACCTCTATCTGAAGGTTGTTCAGTTCTTTTTCGAGTCGGGCAATTTCTTTTTCTTTGGCTTCCAGGGTTTTGCGCATGGATTTAATGGCCACCTGCAAAGCCTGTGATTTTTTCAGCCGGGCTTCCAGCTTTTTAATGGAGGCCTGGTTTTCATCCAGTGCAATGTAGATATCAGCAATGAGGGTGTGGATTCTGTCCTTTTGACTCATTTTGGGCTGCGTATTCATAAAAAGCAACCGGGCTTTGCTGCTGTCTATGGCGCTGAGGTTCTTTTCAATCTGATCAAATTCTTTTGCAAATTCCTCAATTTCCTTTTCACGATTCTCCAGGGTTTCCATGACAGAGTCTCTGTCCATCAGTATCTTACGAAACTCCGGTGAATTTTTTACATCTGAGCAGCCAAAAAAGACCAGCAGGGCAGCTGCCAGGCCATTGATTTTAAACAAGCCTTTCCAATTCATGTTCTCTGTTGATTTTTGAATTTTATGGCCTCAAACATATGGGTTTATAAAGAGGGAAAAAAACTGGTATATAGGAATTTATTTCATGCCTTTTCAATGCGGTTTTTAGACAAAAAAAAACCGGAGCCAAAGCCCCGGTTCCGAAAAAATCTTCCTTCTGCTTCTATCACGGTTGTGGGAAAATGCTCATGGCTACTCCGCCGCCCCTTGCCAGATTTACAGGCATTTTGGTTTTGGATGTAATGGTCTTTTTCTCAATCACATAGGCCTCCGGATTGCCATCCCAGCTGGCATCGGGGGCATCGCGGTAAATGGTGAGGCTGTATTTTTTTCCTTTGTCCAAAAAGCTGAAATCCAGATTCAGGGTGCGGGCATTTTCATCCGAAATGGCACCCAAAAACCAGTTGTTGGTTCCTTTAGCCTTACGGGCAATAGCCAAGTAATCACCGGGTTCGGCCAGCAATACATTGGTGTCGTCCCAATCGGCCGCAACATCTTTGATGAATTGGAAGGCATCGGGTTTTGCTTCGTAGTTTTCGGGCAGGTCGGTTACCATTTGTACCGGGCTGTACAGGGTGACATACAGGGCCAGCTGCTTGCATAGTGTGGTATGCACCTGTTCTGTGGCTCCGGGGTAGTAGTTGCTCTTTTTGATTTTAAAGATACCGGGTGTGTAGTCCATGGGTCCGCCTACCAGCCGGGTAAAGGGCAGAATGGTTTCGTGTTCAGGCGGATTGCCTTCGCTCCAGAAGTTGAATTCCTGCCCCCTGGCTGCTTCTGCCGCCATAAAATTGGGGTAAGTGCGGTGCAAACCTGTGGGTCTTACGGGCTCGTGGGCCACCACCATAATTTTGTAATCTGCCGCTTTCTGGATGGCCTTCAGGTAATGGTTCACCATCCATTGTCCGTCGTGATATTCGCCCCGGGGAATGATGCGGCCCACATATCCGGACTTCAGGGCCGGGCTTCCCCACTCGTTCATGGCCCTGTAGGCAGAATCCATCCAACGGTCGTAGTTGGTGGCTGCACCGCTGGTTTCGTGGTGGGTAATCATATTTACGCCTTTGCTTTTGGCATATTTGTTCAGATACACCACATCGTAATCGGGGTAGGGAGTCACGAAATCAAAAACATCTTCTTTCCAGCGGCCAAACCAATCTTCCCAGCCTGTATTCCAGCCTTCTACCAAAACTCCGCCAAAGCCATGCTTTGCTGCAAAATCAATGTATTTCCTTGTGTTTTCGGTGGTGGCACCGTGTTTTACCCTGTTCTTGGTCTTCCCGTCCGATCCGGCATCGGAGGCCGCCTGTGTTCCGGCCATATCCCAGGTTGAAAGTCCCAGGTGCATTTCCAGCCAGATGCCCACATATTTCATGGGTTTGATGTAGGAGGCATCTTTTATTTTGGAAGGCTCATTCAGGTTCAGAACCAGTTTGCTGGACACAATGTCACGGCCATCGTCAGAAATGATGATTGTGCGCCATGGGGTATTGAAAGGAGTATAGAGGTAAGCGAGATTGCCGATTACATCGTTGGCCAGTTCTGATTTGGCTTCGAAGGTGGCAGTATTGAATTTCAGGTCCATAGCCGGATAATTGATAAGTGCGGCCTCGTGGATATTCATGTAAATTCCGTCTGCCGAGCGGATCATGAGCGGTGTTTGTACAAAAGCCCCTTTTATGGGCGTGGCAGTAAAAATTGCACCATCTCTTTTCTTCGACATTTTCTCTATTTCAGAGATTTGAGAGGTGAAATAGTTGTACTCGTTGGTATCAAAATCGCCCGGCATCCACCATATTTTATGGTCACCGGTGAGGTTGAAATGCGACAGTTCTTCAGCAAGTACAAAATGCTGCATGTTGGGCTGCTCCGGAAATTCGTAGCGAAAGCCAAGTCCGTCGTTGAAAACCCTGAACTGGATTTTCAGCACACAGGGTTTTTTCTGATTGTCTTCCAGGGTGATGCTCAGGCTTTTGAAGTTGTTTTCGATGGTTTTTACCTCGCCCCATACCGGGTTCCAGTTTTCATTTACCCGGGCAGAGTCTACCTTTCTGATTCGGAATGACTTTCCGAAATTCACAGAGTCTTTCAGTCTTATCCCAAGCCGGGAACTTTCTACTGCCGTTTTTCCCTTGTAATCAACCGAATACATGGCTTGCCCTGCGGCATCTACCATGAATCTGAGTTTGATTTTTCCGTTGGGAGAACTGATTTGAACAGGGTTGGCCGAAGCTGTGGCCAGAGCAAGCACAAAGGCTGCTATGTGTAAAAAATGAAATTTCATCGTTTTGCCGTTTGGAATTGCGGCAAAAGTAATCAATGATTTCAATCAGAGTAGGGGAGGGAGAAGGGAATTTTTGGGTTTCTAATTGCAGTATCAGGTTTCAAAGTATCATGTTGGCTGCGCTATCCAATTAAAACTGATTGCTAAAAACTCACCACTTGAAAAACTTTTAACTTTTAATTTTTGACTTGCCTTTACTCCCTATGCTTTTTCTTTCAGAGATTTCCAGGAACCACCATTGTACACTTCAGGGTATCCGGCGGAAAGGAGCATGGAACGGGCAGAACCGCTAGGCATTCCGGATGCCCAGCAGGTAATGACGGGTTTCGATTTGCTAATCCTGGAGAAATTGTCTTTCAGGGTGTCGAGGGGAAGGTTGAGGGAGCCTTTCAAATGACCGCTATTGTATTCAGCGGGGCTGCGAACATCCACAATTTGTGCCCCTACCTTAATCAGATCTTTCAAATCCACAGATGGGGGGATTGAAATAGTTTTTTGAATAATTTTCCCAACATATTTTTTACTGATTCCTGCAAAGGTAGTAAAAGGTTATTTAATCGGGGAGTAGGGTAGCTGTAACGCACCTAGCGACTCTCCCTGGCTCAAAAACGGATAGCCTGAAAGGGAAGAAAAAAGCACTGGGTTGCAAAATTAAATTTACCTAGGTTGAAAAAGAACTGCCTATTTGGTCCGTGGCCGGGAGAACTTAAATACCGAATCTGATGCGGAGTCCGTTTTCATTGTTGCTACGCCACGGTGTATGCAATTTAATCCTGATTGTAGTCCAAAAACTTAGTGTTGAATGTTAGTAAAGGCAGGCTTGTCCTTGTCCAACAGGTAAAACAGATGCGATTATGTCCTCTTTTGTTTTATTGTCGTAAAGTTTTTCTATGGCCCAGGCAACCAAATCAACTGCTGCCAGGCAACCTGCTGCTGTCCCAATGTTGCCATGAGTAACCAGATGCTTGTTTTCCATTACATCAACCCCATAACTTTTCAAGGCCTCGAATGCAGTTGGATATGTTGTTGCAGATAGTCCTGTCAAATGCCCAAGGGCAGCAATGATTAAAGCACCCGAACACATGGAACATATTATTTGTCTGCCCGGGTCCAGGTGAAAGCGTTTTAAGTACAGGTCATCTTTGATAACAGTTCTTGTCCCGGGTCCGCTGCCAAAAAACACAAGGTCTGCATCATTACATTCTTCAATTTGACCATGAGTTTTCAACTCAATTCCGCACACAGATTTGTGGGTTGTTTCAGTGCCAATAATTTTTATCTGAAATTCTTTGTCACGAAATTTAATCCGGTTTAGCAAGTCCCAGGCCAAAAAAACATCGATGTCTGTGAATCCGTCGAATGCTACAATTGCGGCTTTTTTCATTTACTAATAGTTTGATTTTTGGAGTCAAAAGATGGCAAAAATTTCGGCTCAACCATTCCAAAGCGAATGATTCACCTATCGCTGGTTTGCGGCCCCGATTTGTCTCACAATATTGACACACTGTTTGCAATTTCCCAAATCAGATTCCGGTGAAATGCGATTTCCGTGGATGCCCGATTTACCGCCTTCCCAGAAAAAATCTTAGCCCAAAAAAGGTAATCTCACGCTCCGACGAACCAAAGGCTGCTTAAGTTGTAAAATTATTCTTTTCCAGTATTACACTACCATTATTTTGATCGTACAGTCGGGCTATGGAATACAGGAAATCTGACAGAATTGGCAATAAAACAAAGTTCGTTTGCCTTTTTATGAAGTTCAATTGCTTTGGCAATCATTTCCGGTTCAGTAACTGTTACAGCTGGTTCTAAAGTTAATTCTGTAAAATGTCCGCTACCGTTATCGGTTTCTTTCATAATTCCTGTTACATTGTCCATGTAGTCTGTGACAACTATTCCTTCCTGGGAACATAAATGCAAATACCAAAGCATATGGCAGGCAGATAGTGAAGACACCAAAAGTTCTTCCGGATTATGTTTTGTCTTGTCGCCACGAAATGCCGGATCTGAGGAGCCTACAATATTTTCCTTGCTGTCTATGCTTATTAAGTAATCTCTTTCATAGGCTTGGTAATGGCTTGTTCCCGAGCCTTTGTTGCCTGTCCATTTGATTGTCGCTTTGTATTGATGTGTTTTATCTGTAGCCATGTTTTTGAAAAATGTTGTTTGGATGTGTTCTGAGGTCTTGTCGGACAATCGGAACCTGTAAGCCTCCTCCGGTTCCGCCACAGGCGGTCATTGCTTCTATGAACCGAAAAGGAGACTTTCGGCTTGTATGGCTCAATCTTTTTAACGGGAGTATGGCAAGAATCTGGTATTATACTTAAAATAGGGCTTTGTTTTTCTTTGCCGGGCAAAAAAGTTGTTCTCAGCAAAACATAGTTTAACCATTCATGGCTTTGAACTTTCGACCCCAACCTGAAACTCTGAAACTCCCATAAGGAAGCAGAACCCTCCCTACATATCCACTATCACACAGCGGTTTGCAAGAATGTCTTCTTCTACAGTTTTAAACTTGACATCCCTTTTTACTTCACCGTTGAAGTAGCGTACGCTTACCCTGTCGTTGCGGTTGGCAATTTTTTCTGTCCTGACGGGCTGTGGTCTGGGAGCCAGATTTCTGTCCTCTTCTATTTCCCCGGGTCCGGGTTCTGAAGAACGGCTTTCTTTCAGCACTGGTTTGGGTGCCTGCCGAGGTGCATTCCGCTGAACCGAAACAGGGGCCTGTTCTTCCGCATAAATCCCGGCTTTCAGCAGGAATGAAATGAGGTCTTCGTTTACCTTAAAAATAAATCCTTTGAAAAGTTTCAAGGCTTCGAATTTGTAAATCAGCAAGGGGTCTTTCTGCTCGTAAACGGCATTGTTTACCGATTGCTTCAGGTCGTCCATATCCCTGAGGTGCTCTTTCCAGGCCTGATCGATGAACAGCAATGAGGCCTGCTGCTGAATGGTTTTTACGAGTTCAGCGCCTTCGTTCTCAATCACCTTTTTCAGAGGTACCGGCACCTGCAGAAATCTCTTTCCGTCGGTAACGGGTACAATCACATTTTCAATGCGGCCTCCTTCGGCCTCCATGATATTTCTGAAAACAGGAAGGGTTTGCTCCCTCATAAGACCGCACCTTTCCCTATAAACTTTGTTTACCATAGCAAAGAGTCCGGCAATCAGATTTTCTTTTTTTTCGTTTCTGAATGCTGCCTCGTCCATTTCGGGGATAAAGGCAAAATTGTGCTGGCATTCCATCTGGAACTTTTCAAAATCAACCTGGCCTACCTTATTGGTTTCGATGATATTGGTGCAGGTATCCCAGATCAGATTCTGAATATCGAGTTCCAGCCGGTCGCCAAACAGGGCGTTTCTTCTTCGCCGGTAAATCACCTCCCGTTGTGAATTCATCACATCATCGTACTCCAGAAGGCGCTTGCGGATACCGAAGTTGTTTTCTTCCACCTTTTTCTGCGCTCTCTCAATGGAGCTGGTAATCATGGAATGCTGAATGACTTCGCCTTCCTTGAAACCCATCCGGTCCATGAGTTTGCTGATACGGTCCGAACCGAAAAGGCGCATCAGGTCGTCTTCAAGGCTTACAAAAAACTGGGAACTGCCGGGGTCTCCCTGCCGCCCTGACCGGCCCCGAAGCTGCCGGTCAACCCGCCGGGATTCGTGTCTTTCTGTACCGATGATGGCCAGTCCGCCGGCATTTCGGGATACATCGGTGAGCTTAATGTCAGTTCCCCGGCCGGCCATATTGGTGGCGATGGTTACGGTACCGGGTTTTCCGGCTTCTGCTACGATTTCGGCTTCCTTTTGGTGATATTTGGCGTTGAGTACCTGATGTTTGATGTTGCGCAACTTCAGCATTCGGCTAAGCAACTCGGAGGTTTCTACGGAGGTAGTTCCCACCAGAACGGGTCTTTCGGCCTGTACCAGTCTTTCTGTTTCGGCGGCCACAGCATTGTATTTTTCGCGGATGGTTTTGTACACCATGTCCTCGGCATCCTTTCTGATGGCCTTTTTGTTGGTGGGAATGGATACTACATCCAGCTTGTAAATCTGCCAGAATTCCCCTGCCTCTGTCTCCGCTGTTCCGGTCATACCGGCAAGCTTGTGGTACATCCGGAAATAATTTTGCAGGGTAATGGTGGCATAGGTCTGGGTGGCATCTTCAATTTTTACATTTTCTTTTGCCTCCAGAGCCTGATGCAGGCCATCAGAATACCGCCTTCCTTCCATGATACGGCCGGTCTGTTCGTCCACAATTTTTACCTTGCCTTCCACAATGATGTATTCCACCTCTTTTTCGAAGAGGCAATAGGCTTTCAGTAATTGCTGTACGGTGTGGATGCGCTGCGATTTTTCAGAATAATCGCTTACCAGTTTGTCTTTGGCTTCAATAATCTGGGCCTGATTCAGGTTTTTGTTGTTTTCTATTCCGGCCATGGCCACCCCGATGTCGGGCAGGATGAAGAACTCAGGGTCCTCACCGGCTTTGGTGATAAAGTCAATGCCTTTTTCGGTGAGGTCTATGGAATTGTTCTTTTCGTCAATGGTGAAATACAGTACCTTATCTGCCTCCGGCATTCTTTTTTGATTGTCTTCCAGATGCAGGTTTTCGGTTTTTTGAAGAATGACTTTTACCCCCGGCTCTGAAAGATATTTGATTAGGGGCTTGTACTTGGGCAATGCCCTGTATGCCCGGAAGAGGGAAAGACCGCCGTCTTTGTCGTTGCCTTCACTGATCAGTTTTCTGGCCTCCGAAAGCAGTCTCATCACATCTTTTTTCTGTTCCTCCACCAGGCTGGCCACCCGGGGCTTGAGGCTGTCGAAATCCTGCCGGTCTCCCTGTGCCATAGGGCCTGAAATGATTAGAGGTGTCCGGGCGTCGTCGATCAGTACGGAGTCCACCTCATCCACCATGGCGAAGTGCAGCTTGCGCTGAACCAGTTCCGATTTGTCGTGGGCCATATTGTCACGCAGGTAGTCGAAGCCGAATTCGTTGTTTGTGCCATAGGTGATATCTGCAAGATAGGCCTGCCTCCGGGCTTCGGAGTTGGGCTGATGCTTGTCGATGCAGTCCACCCGCAGTCCGTGGAATTCAAACAGCGGTCCGTTCCATTCTGAGTCACGCTTGGCGAGGTAGTCGTTTACCGTAACCAGATGCACCCCATTTCCAGCGAGGGCATTGAGGTAGGCGGGTAGGGTAGAAACGAGTGTTTTACCTTCTCCGGTTGCCATTTCGGATATTTTTCCCTGATGCAGAACCGTTCCGCCTATCAGCTGAACATCGTAGTGCACCATCTCCCAGCGGATGTCGTGACCGGCTACTTTCCAGGTAGAGGACCAGAATGCTTTTCCGTTTTCAATTTTAATGTGGTCTTTGAGCCTAGCCATTTCCATATCGAAATCGGTGGCCGTTACCTCAATGCCATCGGAACCCGCAAACCGGCGGGCGGTTTCTTTCACAACGGCAAAGGCTTCAGGTAAAATTTCGAGCAGAAGCTCCTCAAGACGCTTGTTCCGGTCTTGCTCCAGTTTGTCGATCTGGGAAAAAATCTTGTCCTTTTCGCTGAATGACAAAGTCGGATTTTCTTCCAGTCCAGATTTCAGTTCTGCAATGCGGGAGTCTGTATCCTTCAATCCGGCGGCTATAAATGCTTTGAATTCCTCCGTTTTTCCCCGGAGCTGATCTGCATTGAGGTTTTGCAGCTTTTGCCAGGCTTCATTTATCCTGCTGACATAGGGGTAAAGTTCTTTAAGGTCTTTTTCTGCTTTTGAGCCAAAAATGGCTGAAATTGTTTTGTTGAGCAGATTGATCATCGAATCAGATTTTTAAACAGCGTTTTTTCCGGAATGAGGCCGCAAAAATAATGCAAAAATCAAGGCCTTCGGGTTTTTGTTGAATACAGACATTTAAAAATGATTCCCAACCTTTTTTTGCTTTGGTTCGGGGTTAGAAAAGCTGCTTTTTGATAAATTATGCCTTGGATGCAGGTCTGATTTTGAGTGGATTATGCATTTTAATCTTGCATCCCGAAAGGGCACATGGAATAATATAAGAATTTAATTTAAGTAGTTGAATTTGAGTGTATTGCGTATTTTTCCTGTATCATCATGGCTGGTTCTGCCTTTCAGAAAGGGCCTGAATTGAATCAGATTAGAATAAATCTCACACATGGTCAGTAAAAAACCTGTTTGCAAATTCAAAACAGGGGTAAAATTTGTATGTATTTTGGTGTTCGAATATTTATGAATACAGTTGATTTTCAAAGGGATGCCTACACCGCTCAAATGGTGCACGGCATAATTGAAAAGTCAGACAGTCAGCTGTTTGTCATAGATATTTCCGGCCATTACCTGTACTTCAATCCTGCCCATCATCAGCTCCTGCGCTTCTGCCTGGGCCGTGACCTGTATTCCAGTCTGAAACCGGGGGATGCCTTGCCGAAAGAGTTCCTGAAACCAACTGTTCTGGATGCCATTCAGGCTGCGAGAATTGGAAAATCTACCCGCCTCACAGAAGAAATCGGCAACAAGCAGCCCGGCATGGTCTGGCTGGAAATGGAAGTGGGTCCTGTGTATGTGCAGGGCAGCATTCTGACCGGTATTTCTTTTCTGTGCAGGGATATAAGTCAGCGGGTGGCAAAAGAAAAAGATTTGCTGGCAGCCAAAGAGGCCGCTTTGTCAGATGCAAAAGCCAAAACGGCCTTTTTGTCAAGTATGAGCCACGAAATCCGTACGCCCATGCATGCCATTATTGGTCTTACTGAGCTGCTCCTTCAGAAACAGCAGGAAGAAAATACCCTTGAAAATCTGAAGGCCATTCGTTTTTCGGCCAATAACCTCCTCACCATCATCAACGACATCCTGGACTTTTCTAAAATCGAGGCCGGTAGGTTCAGTTTTGATATCCATGTGTTTGATATTTTTCAGGTTCTGGATGAAATAAACAAAGGCATCCGGATGTCGGCGCAGCAAAAAAATCTGGGGTATGAGGTTCAGCTCAATGGTTCTATTCCGACCCATTTGAAAGGGGATTCGGTTCGTCTTTCTCAGATTTTAATGAATCTGCTTGGTAATAGCATCAAGTTTACCCAAACCGGAAAAATCAGGCTTTCTGTAGATGTACTGCATGATACAGAAACCGAAATTGTACTGGAATTTACCGTAGCCGATACCGGCATCGGCATTCCACGGGATCAGTTGCCGCATATTTTCCAAACCTTCAATCAGGTCAACAATCAGCAGAGGTTCAAAATTCAGGGCACCGGCCTTGGCCTTTCCATCACCCGGAAGCTGGTAGAAATGCAGGAGGGACAGATCAAAGTAGAAAGTGAAGTAGGCAAAGGTTCGGTTTTTACTTTTTCACTTCCTTTTCTTAAAGCAGGGCAAAGTGATTGGATGAAATCAGAGTCAGAAGAAAATCAGGATCCTCTTTTTAAGGATTTCAAAGTTTTATTGGTGGAAGACAACAAAATCAATCAATTGCTCGCCAAACAAATGCTGACCGCCTGGGGTGTGGAAGTAGAAGTGGCTGGCGATGGATTTGAAGCCATTGCCCGTCTGCGCCGTCATTCTTTTGATCTGATCCTGCTGGACCTTCAGCTTCCGGAAATGGATGGATTTGAAGTGGCCCGTTTCGTACGGAAATCCACCAAATCCCCGTCCAATTCTGTACCGATTGTGGCCCTGTCGGCGGATGTTTTTGATGAAACCCGGATGCTAACCGAAGAGGCCGGAATGGACGATTACATCACGAAACCCTATCAGCAAAAAGACATTTTAAGGGTTTTGAAAAAATTTACCACCGGAGAGGTGGAGCCACTGGTAAAGTCTGAAGAGAATACTGTAGGAAAAACCTTTAAGAGTATTGATATCCAATTTGTTAAAGACAAATTTGGCAAAGACCCTGAAACCCTGCAATACATCCTGGAGATTTTCAGGGATGAGGTAGGACCTCAACTTCAGGCCGTGCATTCCCTGCTTCAGAAAAATGATATTCAGAACAGCGAAAAACCGGTTCACAAACTGGTTTCCACCTTTTTTGCCATGGGAATGCCCGAAACAGCCTCCATCCTGAGCAGTATGGAAAAAATGCTGAAGCAGGGTGAAGAAGCCGCCATGGTTTTGATCCGGCTGGAAGAGGTCATGGGCCATTATCAGGGGGCACTGATGCAAACCGGGCCTCTCCTAGAATCTCTCACCAAAGACCCTTTAGAAGCTCAAATGAAACCAAACAATAAATAAAAGGCCATAATCAAGAGTGTAGATTTGAATCATTGCAGAAAAAAAATAATTACCAATAAAAAAGCTTCGATTATCGGAATAAGGGGCCTTTTCGGCTTTGGGAAAGATACCGGAGCTGGTTTTTTCAAAATGGCGGGAAACTTCTCCCTTTCTATATTTTTGCCGCTTTCCGCCTTGGGTAGTGCTGTTATTCTCTGTTCCGGGTTTGATTTTTTAATGCTTTCTGATTTTTGAATTCATGCTTCGTCGAATCTGGTTTTTAGTTTTTTTTGTTTTAATCCGGATTCAGGGATTTTCACAGGGAACCAATATGGTTACCTACGCCGGCGGAACAGGCAATGAATCATTTCATTCGGTTTTGGGTCTGGCAGACGGAACTTTTCTCATTGGCGGACAGGCACAGGACCTCAGCTGGCTTCCGACAGGTGTTCAGGTCAGCCAAATTAACTTTTCAGGCTCCTATGCCTCAGCTTCCGCCTTTGGATTCGGTTTTATTCTCCATGTTTCGTCGGATTTGCAGATTATTAAAGGAGTCCTCAGATTTCCTGCGGGCACTGTAAGGGATGTTTATAAAATCAGGACCAATGCCCTGCCTGGGCAGCAGGGCGGAGAAATTTTCATTTCCGGTAGCCGGGACCCCGTTTCAGGGCCTGATGGATATTATATTGCAAAACTCAACCGCAACTTTATGAGCGGCCTGCCGGATGGTTTGGCCTATTATAAAATTGTGGATGCCCCTGTGCGAACTGCCGGCAACTCCGGTCTTCAAGATCCCCCTTCCGGACTAGAATCGGCCGTGAAACAGATGCAGCCCTGGGATGTAAACCAATCAGGTCAGGTTTTGTATGCATCCGGACATGATTTTTCAGCAGGTCAGGCGGCCGTACATTTTATGAATCGAATGGGAGAAGATACTTTGGTTGATTATTTCAGCTCCCATTCTCCGGGGTATTTGGGTGTTCCCGCATCCGGTTTTTTCAATACCACCGGCAATCCTGCCTTTGACCTGAAATCCAGCAGGCTATCCTTTATTTATGGGCAAACAGGCCTGCCGGGTGCGCTCCGCTCATGGTCAGAGCATCTTTTCAATCAGATTTCTCAAGATGAAAATGGGAATCCGGGAAGGAAAGGGGCATTTCCTGATGATGCTTTTTTCTCCGGTCCGCGTATTCCGGGAAATACCATAGCCAACAGTGGTCCCGGTTATACGGGTTTATTCTGCAATACCGTTAATGGAACAAACACCGCCCGGATTGGTGGTATTTGTTTTGACAAGCGGAGTGGTGATTTTTATATAGGCTACAGCATTTCATCCGGTCCTGTATTTCAGGCCTCCGGTTCTGAAGATGCAGAGCCCGCTCTTGCTGCTTTTGGTCCTTCCGGCAATCTGAAATGGTGGGCCCGCCTGCACAGAGAAACCGGCAGCGGAAGTCCGGCCAGGCAATTTGTGGAGGGTATTGAAATGGATTATGCCCGAAGCTGCCTGGTGGTTTTGGCCAGAACCAAAGGAAATTATGAACTGAATTTCTGGAAAGGAAATGAGCTTAAACTCAAACCCGGAGGCAATGGATTCCAGAACCGCATTTTTTCAGCGGGATCGGCAGCTGCCAACCTGAATTCCGGTTGGCTGGGTAAATTCCGACCGGAGGATGGCAAAATTCTCCATTCCAGCTACATCGCCGACCTTGCAGCCGGACAGCCATTTCTATCTCCCCATTCCAATCCTGATTACCTTGGATATCCGGATTTGAATCAAAAAAATCCGGTTACCGGCGAAACTTATGTCAATGTTCTCGGCGTGGGGCCGGAAGGGGAAGTGGTCATTTCAGGCAGGGCCGAAAGAACACTTTGCACCCGGAATGCGTACCAGAAAATGTACAAACCCGGTTCCCTTGACGGAGGTGGGGGAGAGGCCTTCCCCAATACTTTTGTTAGGGTTTACAATTCAAGCCTTGATACAGTAATGTATTCCAGTCTGATTACAGGTCTCAACCATCCTGCTTCGGCATTACCTGTCAATACGACTTTGCGTTCGGTTTTTCCGGTTCCGGGAGGACTTTTATTCGCAGGTTTTGAAAACGGCACAGGAAATAAAATCGCAACCATGAATATTCCCGCCTGGGGTACTGTAGACAGGAGCAATGTTTCGGGAATATTCGGAAAACTCGCTTATAAACCCGATTTGTCTCCGCCCCCACAGCCAGATACCATCAGAAGGCCTGAAAATCTGTGCGCCGGATCTGTTTTTACTTTTTCAATTCCGCCTGTTCCAGGGGCATCTTCATATTTATGGATAACAGATGCATCCGGATGGACAGGAACTTCCACCACCCAGTCTGTAGAACTGACCCGTCAGCCGGGAGCAGGTTCCGGCACCCTCTCGGTTTTCCCTCTGAATGAATCCGGTACCGGACCCGGGCGTGTTATTGCTTTGCCATCCACTTCTCCTCCGGCTTCTCCCTCCGAAAATATTTTTCCTTCCGTTCACTGCCAGGGTCAGTCCCTCTCTTATCAGGTGAAGCCAGTTTTGGGAGCTCTTTCTTATTCCTGGTCTGTTACAGGTACGGGTTGTGCTACCGTATGGGTTTCGGAACAGAATTCAGGATCATCCAATTCGGTTGTCATTTTGCGGACTGCCTCAGTTCCCGGACCTTGCAGCCTGCGTGTGGTGGCAAACGGATGCGGAAACAGCAGTGCGCCTGCAGATTTTCCTCTTGATGCAAATGGCAATATTCCGGCGGTGCCTGTTTTTATTTCGTCTTCCCAACCGCCCTGCGCCGGAATCCCGAAAACATATTCTCTCGCAGCATCGAATGCGGCTGCTGATTATATCTGGACGGTATCGGGAACCGGATTTTCCGGAACTTCAAAAGGGCCTGATCTGGAGCTTTTGGCCTCTGCAGGTGCCCAGAACGGCCAACTGAGCGTAGTGGCCCAAAACGACTGCGGCCAAAGCAGTCCTGCGGTACTCAATTTGGGCAATGCACTTACGGAAACTCTCCCGGCCCGCCCGGATACCATTTCAGGTCCTTTGTCCGGATTCTGCAATGGCAATTCGCAGGCTTATACCGTCGCAGGTTCATCCGGCCTTTCATATTTATGGTACACCGATGGCAACAACTGGCAACTTTCTTCTTCCGGAAATTCTGCCACACTCACCATCCCGCAAGCCGGTTCTTCAAACAGTGGCTATTTGTTTGCAAGAGCTGTAAATCAGTGCGGTGCAGGGAATCCGGCGGCCATTTTGATACAAAAGGGCAAGCCTTTGGCCGAAAACAATCCTGTTTTGCCTGCTCTCCCGAGAGGTATCTGTGCGGCTGATACCGTGGAATTTTATATTCGCCCTGTTCCTGGTGCAGGGCAATACCAGTGGTTTTTTCCTCCGGGCTGGACCATTCAGGGACCTCAGACCGGGCACAGGATAAAAGTCAATGCTGGTTCGGGCGCAACTCCCGGAAATATTGTGGTAAGAATCTGGAATGAATGTGGTTATGATTCGGTGTTACGGCCTGCTCCGCAGATTAAAACAAATCCTGTTCCTTTCAATATTGAGCCTGCGGTTTCGGGAGGCATAAGTATGTGCAAGGGCACTGCCCGTCTGATTTATGCCACAGGATTTGGGCCATCGGCCGGCCTTACTGGTTTTGACTGGGCCGAAATTCCGGAGGGAATGGAACTGAGCCCTGTTGATTTTCAGGAACCGCTTCAGGATACCATGAGGTTGTTGGTTTCAGAAGGCGCTTTGACCGGTAGCCTGAAAGTTTATCTTCAAAGTTCTGACAATCGCTGCGGTTCGGCAAATATTCAGGTGAATGTTGGTTCCAATCCCGCAGCTGCCCGGATTTTTGGAAATACGCTGCTTTGTCCCAATCCTCCGGATCAGATATACAAAGTAAATGCACTCAACGGGGTGATTTCGTATGATTTTCAGATTTTCCCTCCTCAGTCCGGCATAATTGCCGTATCGGATACCAGTGCGGTGGTGAATTGGAATGATGCTTTCACCGGAACAGCTCAGATCAGGGTCAGAAGTGTTTCTGCCTGCGGAATTTCCCCCTTCAGCGTTCCGCTTTCGGTTGCTGTTGGTCTTCCATCTGCCACAGCCTACGGAAAGATTTCGGTTTGCTCTCCGGGACCGGTCACCCTGAATGCCCTCTCTCCGAATCCTGGTCTGGGATTTCTCTGGTATGGCGACTCTCTGAGTTCCATTCCTCTGGGGAATACAAGTGCCGGAAGCTTCACCACCAATATTCAGGGAACCGATACCTTTTTCGTAGCCCTTTCCAATGGACTTTGTATTTCATCCGAACGAACCCGGATTATAGTAGAGCTGGGAAGTTTGCCACCGGCCCCTGTTGCAAACAGTGATTTTCGCTGTGGTCCCGGTTCGGTTACCCTGAATGCAGTTCCCGGCGGCACGGGTTCAGATGTATTGTGGTATTCTTCTGCCTTTGGGGAAAGCCCACTTTTTTCAGGCACTGCCTTTCCCGTAGTTTTGAATCAGACCGATACCTTTTATGTTGCTAGCCGAAAAGGCGGTTGTTTCAGTGGCAGAACTCCGGTTATTGCCACCATAAAACCTGTGCCTGCATTGCCTGTCGTGTCGGGCGGCGAACGCTGCGGTTCCGGAACGGTAAATCTCTCCGCTTCAGCTGCAACCGGTGTAACCTTACTCTGGTATCCCGTGCCCACTGGCGGCAATCCCCTTGCCTCCGGTCCCGCTTACACCACCCCGGTGCTGACCGATACCACAACCTATTATGTTTTGGCCAATCTGGATGGCTGCGAAAGTCAAAGAGTACCGGTAAGGGCATTGGTTTATGCTATTCCACAGGCTCCGGCAGCAGGACAGGTCAGCCTTTGCGGTCCGGGATCTGCAACCCTCACCGCCAGTGTTTCTGCCGGCACAGTCCGTTGGTATGCCTCTGAGACGGGCGGAACAATTCTTGCCAGCGGCAGTAATTTTACCACCCCCCAGATGACCGCATCGGGAGCCTATTTTGTTTCGGTTCTGGTAAACAACTGTGAAAGTTCCAGAAGCCGGATCGATGTGATTCTGGAAAATATTCCCAACCCTCCGCAGGTTCAGGGAGCCGGTATCTGTGCCCCCGGCAGCATTACGCTCACTGCAAACGCAGGAAGCAATCAGGTGGTTTGGTATGCTGCAGCAACCGGTTCTTCGCCATTGTTTGCCGGCAATCCGTTCGTTACTCTCATCAGTCAAGCCACCATATTCTATGCGGCAAGCCGAAGTTCCGGGGGTTGCGAAAGTACCCGATTGCCCGTCACTGCCAGCATCTGGTCTGCACCGCCGGCACCATCAGTTAAGGGAGACTCCCGCTGCGGGCCCGGGCTGATGCGGCTTTCGGCCAATACAAGTGGATTTCCTTTGGTTCGCTGGTATGAGTTTTCTGAAGGCGGAATTCCTGTTTTCGAAGGAAGTTCATTCAATGTTACTCTGCAGTCTGATTCGGTTGCTTACTTTGCGGCCTTGATTTCACCGGAGGGTTGTGAAAGTACCCGGAGCCGGGCTGTTGCCAAGGTTCTTTCCGTACCTCAACCAAAAGCAAGTGCAGACCCCAAAGTGATATTGTCGGGACAGAATACCCGGCTTTCGGCCGGAAATGTGCAGGGAAGTATTTTTTGGACACCGGCAAAAGATTTAAACAATGCAGCCATCACCAATCCATTGGCATCTCCTCAGCAAACCACCATTTACAAAGTCAGGGTGGAGCTCAACGGATGTACAGGTTTCGATTCGGTGGAGGTTCAGGTGGAAATGCCTGAGGATGAAAATATTCCCAAAGTGTTTACCCCGAACGGGGATGGTATTTTTGATACATGGGAAATTCCTGGTGCATTAACCAAAAGGGACAATTCCCTCACTGTATTCAATCGCTGGGGTGCTGTGGTAAAAGAGGCCTCGCCATACAGAAATGATTGGGATGGGGATGATCTCCCGGATGGCACTTATTATTACCGCTACGATGACGGAAAAAAAACAAGAACAGGAACAATTACAATAATTCATTAAAAAAGTAACTTTCAAACAAATGAAAAGACTGTTTATTAATTGCATGCTGTGGATACCGGCCATCGGTTGTTTCGCCCAGCAGGCACCCCAGTTTACACAGTTTATGCAGATGGGCAATGTGCTGAATCCTGCCATGACCGGAATAAACAGGTACATCGATTTCAAGATGGGATATCGAAAACAATGGGCAGGACTTCCCGGCTCACCCACTACATTTTTTACCTCCGTGAGCGGGCAATTTGGTCATGAAGAGGCCTCCATCTCTCTTCCTGTCAGGGGCAGGCTTTCTTCTCAGTTTGTTACTCAAAAACCAGAACAGAAACCTATGCCGCGGCACGCAATCGGAGGTTTTATTTCCACCGATCAGACCACCCCGACCTCGCTCAATATGGCAAATTTTTCCTATGCGTATCATATTCCCCTGAAGGACAACTGGAGTCTGGCCTTCGGGGCAGGAATTTCACTCACGCAGTCGGTGCTCAATCGGGATAAACTCGATGCTGACATCAAAAAAGATCCCACCATCGGAACCGGTCTGAGCAGCAAACTCAATCCGGATGCCAATGCAGGGGTATTTCTTAGCAGTGGCAATTTCTTTGCAGGTTATTCAGCCAATCATCTGTTTCAAAACCAGATTTATTCACTGAGCGACAACAACACCCTGCTTGGAAAACAGCGGGTGCATCATTTTCTGCACCTCGGAGGGCGATTTAACCTGAATGAAAACTGGTTCCTCGCCCCTGCATTACTGACAAAAATTGTGCGTGGAACGGATGCTTCCTTTGATGTGAATTGCCGGATAGGATACAAAGATTTGCTCTGGTTCGGGCCCGGATACCGCAATCAGGACTCCTTTTCGGCCCTGGCAGGATTTCACCTTTCCAACTTTCTTTCTCTTTCTTATGCTTATGATTATTCCCATACCGGAATTGGAACATCAGCCAATGGATCACATGAGGTAATGCTGGGCATCCGGCTTGTGGAAAGCGGAACAAAAATTTACAGACCCTCCATGTGGTAAACACAAAAACAAAGACAACAAGATGAAAAAAATATTAATTCTCGGATTCATTCTTTCTTCGGGCCTGTTGCTTGCCCAGGTTCCTGAATACAAAAACCGGACTGCTCTCTCAGATTCTGTCAATTCCAGGGAAGACGAGTCAGCAGCCATTCTTTCCCCTGACGGCAATACCCTTTACTATGTGCGCTCTTTTTTCGACGGCAAAGCGGGTTCAGGCTCTGCAAACCAGGACATTTTCTATTCCATGAAGTTGCCGGGTGGAAAATGGAGTGCTGCTGTCAGCATTGGTGCCCCGCTGAACGACGAGTTTAACAACGCAGTATGCGGAATCAGCCGGGATGGAAAGCGCCTCTACCTGAACAATATAAAAGTAAGGCAGGACAAGGTAATTCCGGGAATTTCGGTTTCTGTTCTGGGCAGGGATGGATGGGAAATGCCCACTCCGGTTTCTTCCTATGAATTTCCGGAAAAGGGATTTTTCCAGCCTTTCGTTTCCCCTGACGAGGATTTTGCCATTGTATCCTTTGAAGGTCCAAAATCTGAAGGCCTTGAGGATTTGTATATCATGAAGAAAAATGCCCTCGGGAAATTCGATAACCCTGTTCATATGGGTGAAAAGGTCAATTCATCGGGATTTGAAACTTCTCCCATTGTAGGACCGGATGGTAAAACACTGTATTTTAGTTCGAATGGATTCGGAGGGCAGGGCGATGGCGATATTTATGTGGCTACCCGGCTGGACGATTCCTGGACCAATTGGACAAATCCTGAAAACCTGGGCAACCGCATCAATACCATTGGTTTCGACGGCTCTTTCAACCTGAATGAGGAAAATCATGGGTACTATGTGAGTGGTGACGGAAATGCAGGTCCCGGTAATATTTATGTCATCAGCATGACACCGCCGCCACCGCCGCCTGCACCTGTGGCGCTTCCGGAACCAGAACAAAAAATGGTTGCAGAATCTACGGAGCCTGCCGGTACCAAACCCGACAGGATTGATACCCTCGGCACTGCTTACTTTGAGTTTAATTCAGTCATTATCAAACCCGATTCGGAGAAAACCCTTCGAAAAGTGGCAAAAAATCTAAAGAGCAATGCCAAATATTTTATAGAAGTAGATGGGCATACTGACAGCAAAGGATCTGAAGATTACAATCAGAAGTTGTCGGAGCGAAGGGCAGGATCCGTGATGCGGTTTTTGGTCCGAAACGGGGTGAATCCCCGGCGCATCCGGGCAAAGGGATTTGGAGAGCTCAATCCCATTGACGATAATGAAACGGAGGAGGGAAGATCCCGGAACCGAAGGGTTGAGATAAAGTATTTTCTCAAATAAATCTGAAAGGGCCGCAAGGCCCTTTTTTTATGATTTGCATGAAACCTGTTGCATTCGGCCGATGGTCAGACTCCGTAAGTCCGGAATGCAAAGGCAAGCAGATAAAAACCGAAGGCCAGCAGGCAAATCCCTGATATCAGTTTGATCGCAGAAACCACCTTTTGCGTCAGCCGGCCTATAATCAACTGTGCAAATCCTGCTTTGGCAATATCCGTGGCAAAGACGGTAATGGCAGAAGCCGAAAAAAATAAAACCGGGGCTGCAGGTCCGAGATGGCCAAATTTCTGACTGGCATATTCCGAAGTACTCAGCCAGAAGGTCCATGGAAAGGGGTTGATGGTATTGATTAAAAATCCTTTGGCAAACAATTCCCGGAATGCCTTGAACGAAAATTCCATTTTCGGACTTTGCTTTTTGCGGCTTCTGATGATTCCGGCACCGGTTATGACGAGGATGATTCCTCCGGCAAGCCCCATGGCAGGGCCAAAACAAGTGAGTTTATTCAGTTGCAAAATCAGTTGATAGCAGACTGCCATAAGCAGACAGTCGCTTGCTACCACCCCCGCAGCCAAAGCCGCAGAAACCCTGAAACCATGGACGAGGCTGGCATTTAGAAGAGCAAAGAAGGCCGGACCAATCAGAAATGCCAGACCAATCCCCAGAACGGCTCCTTCTGAAAGTGCCTGAAATGCATATGCTGACCATGGAATCATCGGCGGCAAACCTAAGGGGAAAATGTGTTTTTCTTTTTGATGCCGGGGAAATGTCTCCGCAAATCTGTCAAACAGCTCCGGCCGGGCTTGAAAACAAAAAACCCCTCATTTCTGAGGGGCTTTTGCGGTCCGGACGGGACTCGAACCCGCGACCTCCGCCGTGACAGGGCGGCATTCTAACCAACTGAACTACCGGACCATTCCCGTTTTGGGGCTGCAAATATGAAATTTCACTTTTTGCTGACCAAAAATAAGGCTGAAAAAAAAGAAAAAATATTTCAACCAGTTGAATCAGAATGAAATCGGTTTTTGGTTTTTCGCCGGCTTGCTGCCTAGGTAAAGGGACTTCTTTTTCAGCACCCAATAATTTCTTTTTGTATTTGCCTGTTCGAATCTCTTTCTTCGTGCCCTCACATTCAGGAATAAACACAATTGGAAAAGTTTCATGGTCTGATCGGCGTACTTCTCATTCTGGGAATCGCTTACCTGTTTTCGAACAATCGGTCTAAAATCAATTTTCGTCTTGTCATTACCGGCATTGCCCTTCAGGTAGTACTGGCTGTGCTTATTCTCAGGGTAGAGCCTGTGAAAAAGATATTCCAGTGGATGGGGCATCAGATGACCCACATTGAGGAATTTGCCAAAGAGGGCGCATCTTTTGTGTATGGCGGCCTCATGGTTACCGACTTTGCCGGAGGAAGCCGAACCTACAGCACGCCGGGTGCATTTGTATTTGGATTCAGTGTGCTTGCCACCATCATTCTGGTTTGTGTGCTTGTGGCCATTTTATATCACATCCGGGTGATGCAATTTGTAGTTAGTGTAATCGCCAGAGCCATGAATACTGTTATGCGGGTGAGCGGAGCAGAGGCCCTCAGCAATGTGGCAAGCGCCTTTGTAGGTCAGGTCGAAGCACAGGTGATGATTCGGCCCTATCTGAAAGGTATGACAAAAAGCGAACTTCTTGCCAGTATGAGCGGAAGTCTTGCCTGCATTGCCGGTGGGATTCTGGTGGTTTATGTGAGCTTTGGGGCCAAGGCCGAGTATTTGCTGGCTGCCAGTATGATGGCTGCACCGGGAGCCCTGGTTATTTCTAAAATTGTTTTTCCTGAAACAGAGCAAAGTGAAACCCTGGGCAAAGTAACCCTGGATGTAAAATCTCCCTACAGCAACATTATCGATGCCGTAAGCCACGGCGCAGCCGACGGAATGAAAATCTCAGTGAATGTCATTGCCATGCTCATTGGCTTTATTGGTTTGATTGCCTGCATCAATTTCATCCTTGGAAAACTGGGCATGTTTCTTCCGATAGACGCAACCCTTACCCTTGACTGGATATTCGGGAAGCTGTTTTATCCCTTTGCCTGGGCCATGGGTGTGCCGGTTCAGGATTTGGCCAATGTCTCCACGCTGCTCGGTCAGAAGCTCGTAATCAATGAGTTTGTGGCTTTTTCTCACCTCACCGCTGACCCGAAATTGTCTGCTGAGGCATTGCCGGTTGTTACCGAAAAGGGACTTCTGATTGTCAGTTTTGCCATTTGTGGATTTGCCAATTTCTCCTCCGTGGGTATGCAGATTGGCGGAATCGGAGCATTGGAGCCGGGGCGCAGGGCCGATCTTGCCAAACTGGGGTTCAAGGCACTGCTTTGCGGCACACTGGCCAGTTATCTCAGTGCTACCCTGGCCGGTATTATTTTTGGTTAGGTTGAAGGGCCGGCTTCTGCCTGTCCTGTAATGCGCGGGTCCGGCTCAATAAAGAACAATTCCTTTCTTGCCCTGGTAACTGCGGTATATAGCCACCTGTAAAACTCCGTATCGGGAGGGCCTTCTTTCAGAAAACCATGGTCCACAAAAACGGCATCCCACTGACCGCCCTGCGCTTTGTGGCAGGTTAGCGCATATCCGAATTTGATTTGAAGCGGATTGGAAAGGGGGTCTGTTTTCAGTCTGGCCCAAAGCTTTTTTTGGCTTTTTTCGGTTTCACCCCATTCTCCCATCAACACTTCAAATTGTTTTTTCTGCTGTTCTTCAGACAATTGCGGCAATTCTGAATACAGCAGGTCGGCATAGGCAAGGCAGTCAAATTCTTCCTGTTCGCCTGTTTCTGCCATGCCGATTTCTATGGAAACCATCCTGAGGGGGTAATCGCTGATGTATTTTTTTACCCGGTTTATGGTTGCCAGATCGCCATTCGCCAGAAAACCAACTTTCGACTCAGGGTCTGCAACCGAATAGTTGTTTTTCACAATGATCACCCAGTCGCCTGCTTCCAGTTCCTCTTCCCTTCCCAGAATATGACCCCGGATGCCGCGGTTGTAAAATAAGGCCTGCTTGTTGGTGCGGGTGATGACCAGGGTTTTCTCCATCCCAAATTTCTGGTAGGCGTATTCAATTCCTTCCATAACACGGTTGGCCTTCATCCGGAATACATCCGGAAATCCACGGGTAATCAGCGCAAAGGTGTTGCTTTTGCCCCTTATGATTTCCCTCAGGGCGGTGGCATTCACCAAAATACCCGAATCCGATTCCTGCCTGACTACATCCGAAAGTTCGTGCTCCATCACACTCAGGTCATACCGGTCACGGAGTTCATTGGCCTTCAAAGCAGGGCTCAGATCAGTGCCTACAGGCGGAAGCTGCGCAGAATCGCCCATGATGAGAAGCCGATTTCCCTCGTTTTCAAATACATAGGCAATCAATTCTTCCAGAAGTCCCTTGCTGCCGAATTCTGACATATTTCCCAGCATGGAACCTTCATCCACCACAAAGAGGGTATTGCTGAAGGTATTTTTCTGTCTTTTCATGGAGGGATAGCCGGATGAATCGGTCTCATACCTGAAAATGCGCTTGTGAATGGTAAAGGCCAGGCGGCGTGTAAAAAGGCTCATCACCTTGGAAGCCCTGCCTGTGGGCGCCATCAGCTGAACCCCGAGTTTCAGTTGCGGAAGGGTTTTTACCAAAGCACCCAGAAAAGCGGTTTTCCCTGTCCCGGCATACCCCCTGAGGATAAAAACAGGCCTTTTGCTTCCTCGAGTGGCAAACCAGTTTTCCATCAATTGAAAGAGTTTTTTCTGCCCTTCGGTAGGAGCGAAAGGAAATCTTTTTTCAAGGGAAGCCGAAAATCCACCGGACGCTGAATCCACTGAAGGCTCTTTTTTTCTTAATTTTCCCCCTTCAAATTTCCCCGTGATTTCCTCCATGACTTCAGACACCCAAAGCAATCAAAATTATACCACGGACACAAACCGGCCGCTTCGTTTTTTGGAGGAACTGGCAGGGCGTATGTATTCCCGATACGGACAAAATATGTCTGAACTGGCTGTGGTATTGCCCAATACCAGGTCTGCATTTTATTTAAAAAATGAATTCAAATCTCTTTCCAAGGGGAAAAATGCGGTACTGCCCTCCATGTTCAGCATGGATGAGTGGGTTTCTTATCTGGCAGAAGACCTGGTGATTTCTGAGCTTGAGGCCCGGCTGATTTTGTTTGAAAGCTTTAAAAGGAAAAAAAATCCGGAAGAAAAGCCGGAAACATTCTTTGCGCTCGGACAGGTTCTGTTGCAGGACTTTGAAGAAATTGTCCGGAATCAAAAACCCCTGGCGCTGATTTACAGAGAATTAAGCAAATGGGAAGAAACAGGTGCCAGCTTTTCAGATTATCTGGATGAAGACCAGAAAAGAATTCTGGAGCGTTTCTGGGCTCAATTTGATGCCGCTGAAATTTCCGAGGCCAAAGAAAGATTCATTTCTCTTTGGAAAAGCCTGCCGGCGGTTTTCGAAGACTTTGTTCAAAGTCTAAAAAAGCAGAAAATGCTCACCTCTGCCATGGCATACGACCGGGCAGCAGGTTGTGTTCCGGATTCTGGGCGATTGCAAAAAATTGAAAAGGTCTTTTTCGCAGGTTTTGGTCATCTCTCGGTTTCAGAAATCAGGATGATGGAAACGCTATCTGAGGCGGGGAAGGCGGAAATTTTCTGGGATGTGGAAGAATCTTGGATGGAAAAAAAACAACTGGAATACAGCAGGTTGTTTGCAGGCTTGTCCAAAAGTAAAATTCTGGAAGAGTCCATCCGGCAGTCAGTAAGAGGAAAAGGACAGCCGGCCGTTCAGCCGGAGACCGACATAATTTTTACAGGCGGTCTTGCAGGTATGGCCGCTGCTGTCCGGCAATTGTCGCAGGATAAAGGCCCGGAAACCGCCCTTTTCGTGACTGACCCTGCCTTCGTGGGGGCACTTTTGCAGGCGGGTTATGAGGGTGAATTTCCTTACAACATCAGTCTGGGCTATCCGGTAACCTTTACTACACCATATCAATGGATGTCCCGGATTTTTTCAATTTCAGAAGACGATGAGCAGTTCAGGAAAGTTCAGCTTTCTGAAAGTGTTCAGCATCCTTTTTTCCTGTCCCTTTTTTCTGATACTCAGATAGTAGTGCCGGATTGCCTGAAGGGCAACAGCCGGGCTGTAAAGATATGGCTGCGGGACTTTTCAGGCTGGTGGAAGACCCTCGGGTTTGAAAATATTTCTAATCCGGAGTGGGCTTGTGCAGCTTCTTTGCTGGCCGGTGTGCTTCTGGAACTCGAAAAATTGGTTTCGGATTTCCCTTCACATGAATGGTCGTATCAGTCATTATTTCAGTACTTTACTTCCATATCAAAGCAAAAGAGTTTGTCCATTCAGGGTTCGGCCGAAAACGGTATTCAGGTAATGGGTATGTTTGAGGGCCGCATTCTTGATTTTGAGGAAGTCATGATTGCCCCGGCAGGTGATGGCAATTTGCCCGGCGGGGCAGGAACCAATACATTTCTCACCGAGAATATCCGAAGGGCTTTTGGCTTGCCGCTTCTGGCCCACAGGTCAGACGATGAAGTGTACCGGTTTTACCGCTTCTTTCACCGCAGTCGAAAAATCACCCTGTTTTTGGATCAGTCCCCCGACTCCAAACCGGGTCGCATTGTGCAGCAGTTGCGCTATGGCCTGAATTTCAAGGCCAATGTGATGCAGCAAACCCATGCCGGACTCAGGAAAATGTCGCAATCAATCAGCTTTTCAAAAAATGATGATTTCAGAGAAAAACTGCTTCAGTATTCTACTCAGGATGGCGCTAAGAAATCATTCAGCACCAGCAGTTTATTTGACCTTTTTTCATGTCAGCTGAGGTTTTATTTTTCCCGTTTCAAAGGTCTGGAAGCCGCAACAGAGGCCTCCGCCATAGAAATGGATCCGCGGGATTTTGGTACATGGGTGCATGGCTGCGTTCAGGAACTTTACAGGCTTGTGCAAACTCCGGGAAGTTGGCTCAGAGAACAGGACTATTACACCATGAAGCAAAAATGGTCTGAAGTGGAAAATGAGGTTTGGGTAAAAATGACCAAAGCCGCAGCAGGAAAACAACTGGATGACTTTATTATTGAAAAAGAAATCGGCAGGACCATGGCCTTCCGCTTTTTCGATTTCATGGCATTGCATGGCGAAGAACACCGCTGGCTCCTGAATGAATATGTTTTTCCATCCGGTTTGATAGAAGCTGCTGGTCAAAGCTGGAGAATCGGAGGCCGGGCCGACATCATCCTGGAAACAAAAGATGAAATCTGGATCATTGACTTGAAAACTGGCAATTTTGAGGTTGAAAGCAGATATCGGGTGCCTCCTGCGGATCCGGAAAAACTGGAGAAATCAATCCTGAATAGAAAAGAAGTATTTCAGATGTTGCTTTATGCCTGGCTCGGTACAGCAGCCAACCTGAAACAAGGTAAAACGGTAAAATCAATGCTGTTTCACATGGCCAATCCGCAGGCCACCCTCATTGATTCCATTCCTGATGGGGCCGACCGGGATGAAATTTTCAATGCCATGAAAGACATCATTTCGGCACAGATAGAGGCTTTTCATGACCCCGAAAAACCTGTGATGCAGGCAGAAGACAGAAACAAATGCCTGTTTTGCGATTTCAATGTCATTTGCCAGAGGTAAATACCCGATAGCCTTTTTTCAGCCACTTGCCTGAGTGGCTGAAATGAGGAAACCCCGCAGCAGGAAAGGATATTTTTCTTCATTGGCCTGCTTTGCCTACTTTTGTCCGGTCCGGTCTTTCCGGCCGGATGTGTCCGCATGGCGGATGATTTTCTGATGGATAATCAGTAAGCAAATCCGATTGAATCTTAATACATCAACACAAATTACCGAGCACCAACCATGAACCGATTGGGCAATTACATTTCCGGCCGATGGGTAGAGGCCGAAGCCGATGGCACCCCGCTTTTCAATGCTGTTTCCGGCGAAGCCATTGCCGTGGCAACCAAACAAGCCTTTGATTTTGAATCCATTCTGCGCTACGGACGCAAACAGGGCGGGCCTGTACTGCGCAAAATGACTTTTCAGCAAAGGGGCGAAATGCTGAAAAAGCTGGCCCTTTTTCTTACCAAACAAAAGGAAAAATACTACGAAATAAGTTTTCAGACCGGTGCTACCCGGGCTGACAGCTGGATAGATATCGAGGGTGGCTTCGGGAATCTGTTTGCAAATGCTTCGCTTCGCCGCAATTTCCCGAATCAAACCTTTCATGTGGATGGCGACCCGGTTGACCTGAGCAGGGGAGGGGCATTCATGGGGCATCATATCATGGTGCCAAAAGAAGGTGTGGCCATTCACATCAATGCCTTTAATTTTCCCATTTGGGGGATGCTGGAAAAGTGTGCCGTAAACTGGATGGCCGGTGTTCCGGCAGTAGTAAAGCCCGCTACATCAACGGCTTACCTTACTGAGGCTGTAGTCAGAGATATTGTTGCTTCGGGCATTTTGCCGGAAGGCGCATTGCAGCTCATTTGCGGCCCGGCCCGAGACATGCTCGATTTTGTGGAATCACAGGATGTGGTCACTTTCACCGGTTCAGCCGACACGGGCCGTTTGCTGAAATCCAACAAGAGGATATTGGACGAAGCAGTGCCCTTCAACATGGAGGCAGATTCGCTGAATTGCTCGGTTCTCGGCCTGGATGCTGCTCCCGGAAGCCCTGAATTTGACCTGTTTATCAAAGAAGTAAGAAAAGAAATGACCGTAAAATGCGGTCAGAAATGTACCGCCATCCGCCGGATTATGGTTCCTGAAAAATGGGTGGAAGATGTGCAGATTGCTCTTGGCAAAGAGCTTTCCAAAACTGTAATCGGAAACCCAGGCTTGAAAGAAGTCCGGATGGGGGCTCTGGTGAGCAAAGATCAGGTAAAGGAGGTGAGAGACCGGGTAAAAGAACTGGCCCGCACAGCTGAAATGGTGTATGGCTCACTCGATCAGGTGGATGTTTTGGGTGCCGATTCTGTTAAAGGCGCTTTTCTCAGTCCGATTTTGCTGCTCGAAAAAGACCCTTTTAAAAATACAGCCGTTCACGAAATCGAAGCTTTTGGTCCGGTAAGTACCATTCTTCCATACTCAAGCACCGGGGAGGCTGTGGAACTGGCCAAAATGGGAAAAGGCTCCCTTTGCTGTTCCATTTCCACCTTCGACGATGTCATAGCCCGGGAATTTGTGGTAGGCGCGGCCTCTCACCATGGCCGAATTCTGGTGATGAACCGCGAAAACGCCAAACTGAGCACCGGTCACGGATCGCCTCTTCCCAGCCTCGTACATGGAGGACCCGGAAGGGCCGGCGGGGGCGAAGAAATGGGCGGTATGCGGGGTGTGAAGCATTATTTGCAGCGCTGTGCCATTCAGGGAACGCCCACAACCATCACCGAAATTACAGGAATTTATCAGGCAGGTTCCAAATACAAACCGGCTGAAAAACATCCTTTTCAGTATCATTTCGAAGACATCCGGCCGGGCATGTCGCTTACCACACACAAGCGCACCGTTACCGATGCCGACATCATCAATTTTGCCAATCTTACCTGGGATCATTTTTATGCCCACACCGACATTACCTCGCTGGAAGGAAGTATTTTCGAGAAGCGGGCAGCTCATGGTTATTTCATCCTGGCAGCAGCAGCGGGTCTTTTTGTATATCCGAATAAAGGTCCGGTGGCAGCCAACTATGGCCTGGAAGATTGTCGATTTGTGAGGCCGGTTTACCATAATGATACCTTGTATGTGCGCCTCACATGTAAAGAAAAGGTGGAACGGGACTGGAAGGGAAGGGAATTTCCGGCCGGGGTAGTGAAATGGTTTGTGGAGGTATTTGATCAGGATGATGAGCTGGTAGCCGTGGCCACCATTCTTACGCTGGTTCAGAAAAAATCTCCTTTTATGGAGTTCAGTAAAGCCCATGTAGAGCGTGCTTTGGCCCAATTAACGCCCGAAACCCCGGCAAAATGGGGCATCATGACTGCCCGGAATATGGTAGAACATCTGTTTTTTCATTTTCGTACAGCCATGGGAAAAATTGAAACAGAAGTGGTTACGCCCGAAGAGCGCCTTGAAAAATGGCAAGAGTCGCTTTGGAATTATTTCCCCATGCCCCGGGAATACAAGCATCCGAAACTGAGCCCTGATGAAGCCATGCCATTGGAATTCAGAAGCCTCGATGAAGCAAAGCAAGCCCTTCTGCAGGCCTGGGACGAATATCAGGCTTTTTTCAAGTCCAATCCGGGCATCAAAACCAACAATGCCGTTTTTGGTCCTCTCGACAAGTTGCACTGGGATTTGATGGGAAGGAAGCACTTTCACCATCATTTTGAGCAGTTCGGTCTGATTTGATTTCAGCCTGAGCGGTATGGTATGCCATGATTTGGCTTTTGGCGAAACGGATAAAAAGAAAAGAGTCTGAATTCTATCAAATTAACCAGAGTACAACATATGAATCTGATAAAAATGAACGGAGCTAAAGTTGAACTCCGGAAAGACAATGGTTCATACATCAGGACCATTACCGATAATGCCATTTCGGCCCATTTGAATGCAGCCGGAGACCTTGTGGTTGTAACCAAGCGGGATGGAAAGGTTGAATTGAGAAAGGAAAATGGTTCCTACATCCGCACCATTACCGACAATGCAGTAGATGCCAGGTTTAGCGGGGCCGATCTGGCTGTCACCAAAAAAGACGGCAAGATTGAGCTGCGAAAAGAAAACGGTTCCTACATCCGGAGTATCTGAAAGGAAATCCTTTAGCTACTTTATTCTTTCCTGCAGGCGCAGGAATCGCAGGATTCCTTGCTTGTAAATCCTCTGGGTCTGCATCCGCTGTAACGGATTTTCTGGCAAGTGCCGGAGTTGCTATCATAGAACCAGCTTTCGTAGTAGATGCCACAGCTCTCTTTTGGGGGTACGGTTTCGGCACAGCTGAAGTTGTTTTCGAAAGCACAGGCAGGCCCGCCGGCGTTTTCTTTCTTGCAGCCCGAGGCCCAAAAGCAAATGAAAAGAATAAGTGCGATGCAGGATTTCATTGTTAACTTTTTGATAAACAGATGCTCAGTTGACAGATTACAGCAAAATTCAAATTTTGCAGACATTCAGGCAAATTGAGGGAATTATTTCGAATTTTGCACTTTGTTTCACCATGGACCAAATCAGACAAATCAAGGCCTGGATTTCGGAAATAAATACCGGAAAGAAGTTTCATGAAGACAGCATTCTGGTAGGGAAGCATCCGGCCGGGGGCACGCAAATTACTTTTCTGGAAATGGCCTGTTGCCGGCCCAGTGTCTGGATACAAAAAAAAGCAGATGACATTGACAGACAAGACATTGTTTCCATTTCGCATATCATCAATCACAGCCATTGATATCCCATGAAACTTCACAATGCTGTCAATAAAAAAGAATTGAAGCAAAAACTGGTGCAGGCAGGAGAGGAGCGGCATGTGGTCTCTTTTTACAAATACCATCGCCTGCCCAATGTACAGCTCTTGCGGGATCATCTCTACCTGCTGCTTGAACCCATTGGGGTACTGGGCCGCATCTATGTTGCGAATGAAGGCATCAATGCCCAGATCAGTGTGCCGGTGAAGAACTGGGATTTGTTTCGTGAGAAACTGGAAGAAATTACTTTTCTGAAGGGAAATCGCCTGAACATGGCCGTGGAAGAAGATCCCGCCTCTTTTGCCGTGCTGAAGGTAAAAGTCAGGAAAAAAATTGTGGCCGATGGTCTGAACGATGCAGATTTCAATCCGGCCGATACCGGTACCCACTTGAATGCCGAAAAATTCAATGTCCTCATCAGCAGTCCCGATACTGTGCTGGTAGATATGCGCAATCATTATGAAAGTGAGGTGGGCCATTTTGAAGGGGCCCTGCTCCCGGATGTGGATACCTTTCGTGATTCATTGCCCATTGTGGAAGATATGCTTCATGGTAAGAACGACAAAAACATCGTGATGTACTGCACCGGAGGCATCCGATGCGAAAAGGCTTCTGCGTGGTTCAGGCACAGGGGCTTTCAGAATGTTTTTCAACTGGAGGGCGGTATTATCAAATATGCCAATGATGTCCGCAGTATGGGTCTCGAAAATAAATTCCGCGGTAAAAATTTTGTGTTTGACGACCGCCTTGGTGAAAGAATCAGTGATGAAATCATCAGCCGCTGCCATCAGTGCAGCAAGCCCTGCGATGACCATACCAACTGCCGGAACGAGGCTTGTCACCTGCTTTTTATCCAGTGCGAAGACTGCAGGATAGAAATGGAAGGCTGCTGCTCAGACGAATGCAAGAGCATCGCCGCCCTGCCGGAAGAAGAACAGAAAATACTGCGTAAAAAGGCTCCCGTTCATCGGAATGTTTTCCGAAAGGGCAGGGCAGGGGAAATGATAGCCATGCGTTCCCTTCAAAACACGCATAATATCAGGGCGAGCAGTGAGGAAACGCCTGATAAAAACAACATCTGAACC
>JBIKMV010000215.1:0-4639 GCA_044359055.1 Catalimonadaceae bacterium | reverse complement strand
TCCGCGGTATGCCCCCTCTGGGTGTAAAGAAATTCTACCTGCAGCTGAAACTGCGGAGTTTGTTTAAATCTGAAATTGGCATACCCTCCCGCCGTAAATCCGAATTTTGGACCCTGCATTCCCGAGGCCGGAAAATCACCCCTGAACAGCGACACATTGGCACCACCTTTAGGACCAAAACCAACCCGCTGAGCTGCCGATTTCTGAACACTAAATACCAGACAAAAAGCCATAAAAAGCCCTAAAAAATACAAGGGACCCTTCAGGATTTTATGGGATGTCTCAGAAAAGGAAATATCTTTCACAGGGCCAAAATTGATGAAAATTATTCTCAATCTGCAAAAAATAAACATCAACGCCCTGCAACTTGAGCTAAATTTCTTTGAGCAATCAATACTTTTCTTTCTCCGTTTCTGCTGAAAACCGAAGGAAGGTACATGGCTTGGGCCTCGCAGGGCGGCCACTTGTATTCACCTTTGGAAATTACCCTGGCTGAGTAGAAATAATTTTTTTCTTCTTTTTCGGCAGAACAGAAAAAGTGAATCCTGTCACGACGGATATCCAGATAATCTGGTTCTGAGGGCTTTGCGGGCAATTTATAGTCACTCTGAAAATTGAGCCTTTTGTTTTCAATCCGCAGGCAGGAAGGGACCACATCGGCCATTACGACCTGTTTTACGGTAGCACCTGTCGAGGATTTCAAACTGAGCTTCACCACCACAAGGTCGTTGATTCGAAGATTTGCAGGGTCCAATGCCTGTCCCTGCGCATTGAAAAAAGTCTTCCTCACCTGAATGCCCGCATCCTGATCGGGCGACTTAGCCGCAGAACTAAAACCCTGAGCCTGAATAAAATAATAGAGACTTCCCTTGTTATTCTCATTTTTTACAACCAAGGGAGACGACCAGGGGCCAAGTCCTTTTTTGCCTTCCTCGTTCCGGAGCAGTTCCTTATTCTCCATTCGGGCAAAAAATCGCTTTTCTTTCCCTGAATTGTTTTTTATAAGTTTACCCAAGGCTACAACAGCCATTCCAAGTTCCTGGGTTGACATCATGTCGGATCCTGTCATGATCTGATTGTTTAACCGGGAAGCGAGGGTTTTTGCCATAGGATGGTCCGGCCAGACACCTGCCAAAGCAGCCAAAACAAAAGCCTGCTCCTGCAAATCAGTGTTGACCCAATCGCTTCCCGTAAAATCATCAAATGTATTGGCTTTTATTCTTTCCAACATTGGCATGGACTTTTCCCAAACAGATGGCAGAAGGGTATTAAAACCTTCGGCATCTCCTGCCTCCATGAGGGCGCAGGCCAGAATCATGAGCCCGGGCCGGGTGAGTCTTTCGGGCTGGGATTTCCATTGAAGCAAGGCGGCCCGATTGGGTCGCCCTGCCAGACTGAGGACATAAAGCGCATAGGGGACCGAGGGATCGAGTTTTTCCACCTTAATCCGCTTTCCATCTGCGGCCTGTCCCTGATAACGGCACAAATATCTTTCTCTGGCAAGCCTATCGGTGAAATCGAGGGCCTTTTTCATCACCAGAGGATCAATGGCAAATCCGGCCTGTCTGGCTTCGAGAAGAAAATGGGTGGCATAAACCGAATAATAATCATGGCTTGGCCAGCCCGACCAATATGAAAATCCCCCTGTCAGAAGCTGGAGCCCGGAAACTTTTCGAATGGCATCCAGAAGGTAAGCATTTTTCTGCCACTTTTCTCCCGGCGAATCGGTTTGTATTTTTTTGTTTTCAAGCCAGTCGGAAGGCATAAAAATCAAAGGAAAAGCTGCAGAAACGGTCTGCTCAAGGCACCCGTAAGGATACCGCAGCAAATCCTGAATGGCAGGCAGGAAACGGGTGAATGGATTTTGGCTCAACTCAATGGTGGCATTCAGATTTTTTTCACTCATAAAATCCGGACGAAGGAAAGAAGCAGAACGGCCCGCAGCCAGCTCACCGGAGACCTCATGGCGAACAATCCATTTCGGAGGCTTGACCATAAATTTTTTAGAAAACCGGTTTTTCCTGCCCCCTGCCGAAGCAATCAGATCTACGCAAACTTCGCCTTCCTGCACTGCAGTGAGGGTGAAAGGCATACGCGAAACTTCACCCTGTTTCAGCGAAATCTGAGCGGGCCAGTCAATCTTCCGGGCTGATATTCCACTGATATTCAGAGAAGGTGAGAAGGTGACGGATTTTTTTCCGGTATTAAAAAAGCTGACACTGCCTTCAAAAAAGTCTCCCGGATACAGATACTCCGGCACCGAGGCTTTTATGGTGATGTCATCGGCCACAGTAATCAGGTGCTCGGCAAAACCCACCTTAGCCCCTGAAAATGTAGCAGCTATGAGCCTGATTTTTCCCGAAAAACCTGCCGGAACCGGGAGGTAAGCCCTGTACATTTTGGTCTTTCCGGATTTGACCACCGAAAATCCATCAAGGGGTTTTTTGCCGGGATTATCAGATACCAGAAAAGAACTGACATTTTGCTTGTTGCTCATTTCGGACATGGCCTTCATATACTGCCCATCCCCCCCGGGCATGCCTTTGCCTGGTAATACCGAAGAAAAAATCTTTCCAAACATGCTGAATGTGGCCACATCCAGGCCCTTCTTCTTATGGAAATACTGAAAAGGACTGGCCATCTTGTACCCTGTTATTTTCAAAATGCCTTCATCTACCATGGCCAGGGCTATGCCGGCTTCTTCCGATTCTCCAATGCTTATATCAACCGGTATTTTTTCGCCTGAAAAAGACCTTTCAGGTGCCGAGATGGTGGTTTTCAATTCCTTTTCTGCAAGGGTTACCGGTATAGAAGCATATCCGCAGGCTACAGTAAATGGAGAATGGTCTGCAGTATTATGAATGGGCTTGGTCAAAAAAGCCGAAACATAAAAATTAGGTGCCATTTCTGCTGTAAGGGGAATTTCTAAAAAGCCCTCTTTTCCAATTATTTCCAGAGAAGTGGTTTTCATAATGCGGTTTTGCTCGTAGCAAATGGAAAGTAAGCCCGGAAAAGGGCAAGCGAAACGAACCCTTGCCACATCGCCCGGTTTCAGATCTTTTCGATCGCAAAATATTTCTACATTTCCTTCGGTGCTCAGTTCATCCTCATTGTCTATCTGCTCCGGTCCTTCATAGACATAATGACTTTGCTGAATATAACCTTTTACGGCGGGGTCGGTCTTCAGCCGGATATCATATTCTCCGGAAACAAGGGGTAAAAACGGGAAGGTGGTTTTTCCATTCGGAATTTCAACCCATTGACTGACAACATTTTTGAATTCTTCACGGGTGACATATCGGTAATTTCCCACTGAAACCGGGCTGACTTCCATGACTGTATTGTAGGTTTTACGGACAATTTCCAGATATGCTCTGCCCGGCACCGGTTTACCCTCTGCATTGAGGGATACGATTTCGAGTTTATTCAGTTTTTTAAAAACCAGATTTTGCCCCGGAACCCTGAGGCCAAGCAGAGATTTTTGGGTCAGCATGGTGGTAGATATGGTTTTGTAAACCGGAACCTGCGCTTCGTCAAAAACCTGAACGCGGGCATTGACCCGGATGAAGCCCAGGCCGGATGGAATCCCTGATGCCGGAAGACTAAGGGTAAGCCTTCCTTTTTCATCGGTTTCGCCCTCGGCCTGAAGCAATGGTTTCTCGGTTTGATCCGGGTAAATCGAAAAATTAAAACCAGAGAAATCTGCCGGTTCAAAGGGAGCATTTTCCCATGTCAGGCCGGCCTGAACAGGCCGCTTTCCTGCCGGAAGACCAAACATGTTTTCTACCTGAAGACCCAGTGCCCAATCTTTACCGAATGGAATTCGGTCGGGAACCGATTGGGGAGTAATTTCCAAAGGAATGGGATCAAAGGATTCATTATGAACAGTTTGGCTGGCAAGAAAGGCTCCGTTGAGATCAAAAACCCGCACTTCATATGACCCTGTTGCCAGATAAGAGGGCAGAAAAAAATCAAACATTGCCTGCCCAAAACGACCAGTATTCAATTTCATCACCTGCGTGGCATCACCCATGGGATTGAATACTTTGATAATCAGCGGTACATCCGGAATGGCAGCCAGATTTCGGTCCCTGAGTAAAACCTGCATGCTGATTTTTTCTCCGGGTTCGTACAGATTTCTTGGAGAGAGAATCACTGCCTGCCAGCCGGAAACCGAAGGCACCACGCCATCCACCGGGAACCGGCTGGTCTCCAATCTGGATTGCTCGAAGTCGAGAAAACTGAAATCATCCCGGGTTTCGGCCAGAATCATGGCAGGAACGGTTCCAAAAGAGCTGAGTTTGGGAAGGGGAATGGTAATTTCTCCGGCCGAATTGGTTTCCCCTGAAAACAGGGGCTGATTGTTGCGGCCTATAACGGTAATCATAGTGCCCTGCCGGGGAGAATTGGATGAAAGGGTCAGGCACTTTACCCAGATTTCTTCTCTGGATTGTTTGGCCATCAAGCCAAGGTCGGTAATGGAAATAATTTTCTGATCGGCTATGTAGCGCTTTTCAATGTCTGAAACCCTAACCAGAAAGATTCCTTTCTGACCTGGAAGCGGATTTATGGAAAGGGGAATCAAGTAATTCTTTCCATCCCTCTGCAACTGATGGGTCTTGAAATTGCGGCTGTAGAT
>JBIKMV010000047.1:0-15946 GCA_044359055.1 Catalimonadaceae bacterium | reverse complement strand
TGAGAAAAAATATGTTAGAAAATCAAAAGGAATGCTACCGGGTCAGGTAAAAATAGAAAGAGAAAAAACCTTATTGGTCATGCCGCAAATGGATTAGGGAAATCTGTAAAAAACCTGAAGAATTTTACACCGGGATTTCTCTTAAAATACCCACTGCATGTACAGGCCGGTTGATAAATTTGAATTGCAACAGAAACCCCAGCCAGATTAAATGGGGTGTTTTTGTTTATATAGGATATCGGTTAAATTGAAAATTCGCATAAAACCCATTTCACTCCGTTGATTCTCAATTTACTACCGAACAAAAATAAAATCCCCTTCCATCATTTGTTTTTGAGACCCAAACAATTTGATTTGCGGTTGTTTAAATTCATTCTAAATAAGACCGGGTTTGATGCCTCTCTCCGAACTACCGCCCGCTTGCCCTGCTGTATTTTTATCCTGCAGTGAAACTTCTATTTATCCAAAACTGGCCGATATGGGCCTGATTGAAGGCAGTACATGGCAGGTCATTCAAAAAATGCCGTTCAGTGGTCCTCTTGTAATCAGCAATGGAAGCAGCCGCATTTCTATCCGGCAGGAGGATGCACGATCAATCCTGATGCAGCAATTGGGATGATGGAAAAAAATATCGCCCTCGTCGGGAATCCCAATATCGGAAAGACCTCCCTTTTCAACCGCCTCACGGGAATGAGGCAAAAGGTTGGCAACTTTTCTGGTGTAACTATTGAGCGAAAGACCGGTCGGTTTTCTTTGGGTACGGTGTCATGCTATCTGGTGGACCTTCCGGGTACTTATTCGCTCATTCCAAAATCCAAAGACGAGGAAATTGTAGCCCGGCAGATTCTTGACGAGGGTTCAAAGCCCGAAGCCGTTCTGGTAGTAGCCGATGCTTCCAATCTGGAACGGAACCTGCTCCTTTTTTCGCAGGTTGCTGATTTAAGGATTCCCA
This sequence comes from Catalimonadaceae bacterium, assembly GCA_044359055.1. Classification (GTDB taxonomy): domain Bacteria; phylum Bacteroidota; class Bacteroidia; order Cytophagales; family Flexibacteraceae; genus CAMDMI01. The sequence goes on along the minus strand of JBIKMV010000047.1, from coordinate 14,994 downwards.
TAGTCCTTGCCCTCAATATGGTAGATGTGGCAGAGGAGCGGGGTCTAAGTGTAGATATCCAAAAACTGGAAAACTGGCTTGGATGTCCCGTGGTACCCATCAATGCCAGGACCGGTACAGGACTGTCTGAGCTGAAAAATGCATTGCAAAATGCGAAAATCCCGGCTCTGCAAATTTTTAATGCTGCAGAAATGGCCGGGGAAACGGGTTTGAAATATCCTGATAATTTCAAAGAGTGGCTTTCTATTCAAGCCGGTAACAGGGACGAAACTTCGAAGATGGACGGCAGCAATGCCCTTGCACAGGCAAAAGAAACGGTTTACAGGTATAAAAAAATACGGCTGGGATTGAGCCTGCATGCCATCATTCAGAACAGCGAAAAAGGCAAATCTTTTTCATTTGACAAATGGGCCTTGCACCCGGTGTGGGGATATACAATCATGGTGGGGATTTTGCTATTGGTTTTTGAGGCCATTTTTAAATTCTCTGCCTTGCCTATGGACTGGATTGAAACAGGATTCGGACAGGGCATTTCTATGCTGGAGGCCATTCTGCCCGAGGGTATTCTGAAACGCCTCCTGCTGGAAGGCATTCTAGCTGGTATTCAGGGCATTGTAATCTTCATCCCCCAGATTGCCATTCTGTTTTTTCTTATCGGTCTGATGGAAGAATCGGGTTACATGTCCCGGGTAATGGTGCTTACGGATATGCTCATGAAAAAAATGGGCCTGAGCGGAAAAGCGGTGATTCCTCTGATATCGGGAGTGGCCTGCGCGGTTCCGGCCATTATGTCCACACGAAGTATGGCGGGCAGCCGAGAACGCCTGATTGCCATCTTTGTTACTCCCCTGATGAGCTGCTCGGCACGGCTCCCGGTTTTCACACTGCTCATTGGCATGCTTGTTCCGGCGGCGGCTACCTTCGGGCCGCTTTCGCTCCAGGGATTATCTTTGTTTGGTCTCTATCTCACAGGGCTTATCGGCGCTATCCTTACTGCTTTGGTTATGCATCGTTTTTTACCGGGAAAAGGCCTGAGTACTTTTGTAATCGAGTTGCCCCCCTATCAATATCCGCTGTGGAAAAACATATGGATTTCCGTTTACCAGAAATCTATGTCTTTTGTTCTCGAAGCTGGCAAAGTCATCCTTGCCATATCGGTTCTGCTTTGGTTTCTCGCCGGTTTCGGTCCGGGTGAAGAAATGGAAAAAGCCTATTCCAGATCCATAGAAAGTTCCCTTGCCGCCGGTATGCAGCAGAATGAAGCGGAGCAGATTGCCCTATCCCGGCGGCTGGAAGCAAGCTATGCCGGACAGGCCGGCAAATGGGTGGAGCCGGTATTGAGGCCGCTGGGATTTGACTGGAAAATCGGGGTGGCCCTGATAACTTCTTTTGCTGCCCGGGAGGTTTTCGTCGGGACGATGTCGGTATTGTATGCTTCGGGGTCAGAGGGCGAAACCGAGGTGCTGAAAACCAGAATGCTTCAGGCGAGAGATCCGGATTCGGGAAAACCTGTTTTTACCGGGCCCGTGGTATTGTCCCTGCTGGTTTTTTATATTTTTGCCATGCAGTGCATGAGCACTCTTGCCGTGGCATACCGCGAAACCCAAAGCTGGAAATGGCCCTTACTTCAGCTTTTTTATATGTCTGGGCTGGCTTATGCCCTCAGTGCCCTCATTTATCAGATTTCCCGTTGAATAAGGAATTTTTCCTCCATATAACATCATGCAGGGTATGGCAGAAACAAAAGCAAATCACCTGTTAAAAGGCTTCCGCCTTCCGGCCTTTCTTATGGCGGTATGTCTTCTTCTGCCATACGCCTGGCTTGCTTTGTATCAGCATCCTGCCGCAGATGATTTTCACTTTGCAGTACCAACTGCAGCCTGGGGGCCCCTTACTACGGTAATGGGCCAGTACGAATCCTGGAGCGCCCGGTACACATATGTATTTTTTATCGCTATCAATCCCCTTTCCTGGCATTCCCTTTGGGGTTACCGGGCATTCTCGCTTCTGCTCCTGACTTTGCTCCCGGGAAGTTTCTGGTTTTTCATCTCCCAATTGTTTGAGATTTCTGCATCCAAACAACGCTTGCTAGCGGTGTTTTGCATTGCCGGCTTTCTGGGTACCGTCCAAACTTTGCCAGAAGCCATTTACAATGCGAGTTCCTATGTTCCCTATATGCTGGGCGGAGCATTTTTTCTTTTCCTACAGACTTTTTTTCTCATGGCATGGCGAAGGGGCGTTTATCAACATTTCAATCTGAAAAATATCGTTCTCTGGACCTTGCAATCCGTATTTATTTTTCTGGTTATTGGCTTTAATGAGCTTTTTATGGCCCTTCAGCTTGGCTTCTGGGCATTCCTGTTTTTTTTCAGGTTGTTTTTTAAAAAGAGTTTTTCCTTTCCATTTCTCATGTTTCTGGTAGCGGCCATTTCCGGCACTCTGGTAATATTATTGTCACCGGCAACTTTCTACCGGATGGAGGCAAGCGGCAGTTTTGACCGTACAGTCAGCTGGGTGTTTTTATCCTCCTTTTGGGCCTGCTTGAGTTTTCTGGGGGATATTCTGATGAAACCCGGCCTGATTGTTCTTTTCATTTTTTGTACCCTTCTGCCCGGCAGGACCGGCCTCTTTACCTTTTCGTCAAAGGCGTTTTTTTTATCTCTATTTACTTCACTTCTGGTTCTGCTCTTTTGTTTTTTTCCCTCCTTCAAAGGAGAAGGGATGGTCCAAAACCATACCCTGAATCTGTTTCAGCTTCTGGCAATTTGCCTGGTGATATGGAATATCTTCGTAGCCAAATCGGCTGGAATTCAGCTGTTTTCCGGCCTCAGATATGGCGATATGCCTTCTTCTTTTTACAAATGGCTTTTCTTTACTGGGTTGATTTTTTGGATGAATCCCAATCAGAGAACGGCCGTGGAAGATTTGATTTCCGGTGAGGCGATGGCTTATGAAAAAGAACGGTCTGCCCGTATGGAATATATGGAAATGGCAAAAGGCGACAGCGTTTGGGTAGAGCCCTACCGTCATTTTCCGGTCTCATTTTTATCTTCCGAACTCGGTGAGGGGCCGGGACAGTGGTACGACAATTTGTATGCCCAGTATTTTGGAAAGCGCTTTGTTCACCTGAAAGAGACAAAGGAAAACCGTAAAAATCCCTGAGCCGGCTATGGCTTTACCCCTGTGCAAAAGTATTGTCCACCGACGGGCAGGAATGAAAGCCACTTCTCCAAAGGATGAAACCATTTGAAAAATCCGCCCCTGGGAAAGAATAAAACAAAATGGTTTTTCACTTCTCCGAATCCCGTTTTGCGGAGTAGTTTTTTCGTGTAGCCGGGTGTAAGCAATACAGCATCTTTGTCAAAGGGGCAGGTATTGACCATATGAAGGGTTACCGGATTGTGGGGATTGTGCTCTGCTATAAAAATCCTGCCGCCGGGCCTGAGTACCCTGAGGGCTTCTTTCATCAATCCTTCATGCTCGCCGAAGCGTATGTGGTGCATAACCGTAGCCACCAAAATGGTATCAAAACTGCTGTCGGGATACGGAATGTGCTGCCCGTCATATACTTTCACCTCTGTCCGGGGAATTTTTTTCTCTGCAGCCACACGGATGCTCAGTTCCGATACATCTATACCCATAAGGTCGGATTGAGGAAAATACTGTGAAAAAAAAGAAAGACAGGTGCCATCACCGGCACCGAGGTCCAGAATCCGGGCTGGTTGCCGGGCTCCATAGAAATCGCGTAGCCATTTTACTTTGAACTCAGAAAAGTACTGGCTGTCGGCACCGGTTAGCTTTATATTTTGATTGTGGATCTCCCGGTAATCGTTGGCAAAAGGGTCGAAATTATCGAAGGAGGATTGATGGTTTTCCATAGACAGGACAAAAGTAAAGCAAGAGGAGGGGTTTAACGGACTTTTTTTAAAGCCGGATTTCCTGAAAATCTACACCTGCAACTTTCAGAATCTGATGGGTTCGCTCAAAGCGGGCATCGGTAAGGAAAACCTGTCCGGTTCCGGGGCCGGATACCAACTTTATCAGACGGGAAATGCGGAGGTCATCAAGTTTATCGAAAATATCATCCATTAGCAACCAGGGCAGACGGTCTTTTTTTTGCTTTAAAAACTGATACTGAGCAAGTTTAAGGCTTAGCAGAAAAGACTTCTGCTGCCCTTGAGAGCCGGTTTTCTTCAATGACCTTCCATTGAGCTGAAAAATAAAATCGTCGCGGTGGGGTCCGGCAAGAGTGCGTCTCGCTTCCAGATCCTGCATTCGGTTGCGCAGGAGTACTTGCACCAGATCAGAAGAGTCTGTCAGAAATTCGTGGATGAGCCCGGCCGATTCTGCCCCATCAGATATATGGCCATATTGCTCCTCCAGCATCCGGATAAAGGCGGGCAACTCCCGCTTTCGGATTTCCCAAACCGGAATGGCTTCGGCCGATAACTCCTGGTCCACAGTATCCATTAAGACGGAGTCAAAGCTCTGCCTTTCAGCAAAATACTTCAGCAGGGCATTGCGGCCGGAAAGAATTTTTTTGTAGCGGCTCAGATGGCGGAGATATTCCGGAAAGGCCTGAGAAAGGGTATTGTCGACAAAGCTCCGGCGCCATTCTCCGGATTCATTCATCTCATAGGGCTCTTCCGGCAGAATGCATACCAAAGGCAGCCTTCCGATGTGCGGTCCTATTTTTTCTGCCAGTTCTCCATCCCAAATGAGTTTCTTTTTTTCATCTGCGGAATAAATGAGTTCGAGCCGGTGCGATTTTTCAGATTCTTCCTGCAAACGGGCATCGAGCCTGTAAAATTCTGCCCCGAAGGAAACAGACTGCATATCCTGCTTATGAAAGGCAGATCTGCCAAAACTCAAGTGGTGAATGGAATCGAGGAGATTTGTTTTTCCTGCTCCGTTTATACCTGTAATGGCGTTAATGCCCGCTTCAAATTGAAATTCGGCCGCTTCATGGGTTTTAAAATGGCTCAGCTTTAGGGTTCGGAGGTTCAAGGGCAAATCAGGCTTCTTCGGCCGGGGCAGGTGGAATGTTGAGACTTGCTAGAAGCTTATCCATTTTTTCGGCTTCCAGCAGGGTCTCGTCTAAAAAAAAGCGCAAATCGGGAACTATCCGCACCTGATTTTTGATTTTACCGGCCAGTTGCTGGCGGATACTTTTGCTTTTTTCCCTGATTTCCTCCAGCAAAACCTGCGGTTTTTTCGAAAGCGTGAGACTTAGATAAACACTGGCAATGGAAAAATCGGGGCTGACCTTCACCCCTGAAACTGTAATAAATGCACCTCCGAATATGGATTTTACATCGTGCTGGAAAATATCACCCAGCTCTTTCTGGATCAATCGGGCAAACTTTTGCTGGCGCTGTGTACTCATGGGTAGGGGAATTGAATTAAAACCTGAGCCCAAAATTAGCCACATTTCCGATTCCCTGCATGGGGAACCAAAATTCCCTTTCATTTTTGCAGATTCATTTTACTGTTTTTTCCCGGCCCTGAATTTTGTAGCGCATTCATGATTCAATTTTTCAAACTGGGTACCTGGGACAGGTTGGTTGTACTCTGCATCCTTTTTGCCCTGATGCAGGGGCCATTTTTGCTATTTGGAGATCGTATAATGGTTCCCGAACTGCTCTGGCTCCGGCTGGGCGAAAGGCTTGGCTCCGGCTGGCGCCTGTATGTTCAGGCTATGGACGAAAACGGTCCGCTTTCAGCCCTCCTGTATGCAGGCCTTGCCAGACTCCGCCTGGATGATTTTCATATTTACCGCTATCTGGGGAGCGGCCTGATTTTGGCTCAAGCTATCTGGTTCAACGGCTTATGCAACCGGTACTCCCTTTTCAACGACCGCAGCTATCTGGTGGCATTTTTCTACATCGTTTTCTCCCACCTGGGTCCGGATGGCCTGAGTCTGACTCCGGCACTGCTGGCTACAAGCTTCATTTTACTGGCCTATGGCCGCCTTTTCAAGCTCATAAAATCGGGTGCCAATGCAGAAGATGCCATGTATATGGGCTTTTGTCTGGGGCTGGCCTTTTTATTTTACCAACCGGCTCTTCTGTTTGTGATTCCCTTTCTGGTGGGTGCTTTGTTTTTTTCAGGCTTCCGGCTGAATCAGTATGTGATTGTGATAGTGGCCTCCTTGCTGCCTCTGGGATTCTGCTATTCCTTTTTTGTGTGGGGCGGGGGTGAGCAGATTTTCTGGACTTGTTTGCTAAAACCTTTCCGTATTGGTTTTCTGGTATCCTGGGTAGACTGGAACCTGATGCTGGGCCTGGGTTCGTTTCTGGTTTTGCTTTCGCTGTGGGGTTGGGCCATTGCCAATCAGAATTCCAGGGTAAACTTTCAGCAGCTGGGATTTACGGTATTCTTTTTCGGATTGCCGGTAGCAGGTCTGATTCAGTTTTTGGGCAGTATGCAGTCTACTTTCCTGCTCTTTTTTCTGGTGCCATACGCTGCCTTTTTTATTGCGCAACTCATGGCCAATACCAGAGGAATCCTGTTTCAGGAAATCACGGGGTTGTTGATTCTCATTGTCATGCTGGGTAGCTTTTATGGTATGGCCGAACCTTCTTTTGGCAAGAAGATAATGGGCCACCGCCTGTTTGCCGAAGAACCGCCGAAAGGGTTTGTCGTGCACTTCAGGGAAAAACCTCTGCTACTTCTCTCGGATGATTTCAGATTTTACAAATACAATCCTGCGGCAGGCAGCCTTTTCAAATTTTACCTATCCGGTATCAGGCCTGAATATGCCAAAACCTACGAGGGTCTCATTTTCTGGTATCAGGTGCTGGCAGAAGATCCTCCGGCACTGATTTATGATCCGAATGATCTTATTCCTGCCATTGCCGTAAGGATTCCGGAATTCGGCAAATGCTACAAGGCATCTTTTTACCCGCATCTCTACGAAAAAATTCCGAGAAGAATTTTCGGTAAAAAGGAAAGCACAATCCGGTAACCCGGCCCAGCTTCAGGATAACTTTCCTTCAGAAAACCTTCGGTACACACTCATTCCAAAACCGGTACTCATCACAAGAACCCCGAGCCAGAGCAGATTGATGCCCGGTTTTTCCATGGCTTTCATAATGATCCAGTCCACTTTGGTTGTTTCGGTGAGTATGGTAAAAGTACCCTGATCGGGCTGAATATTGGAAAGTGAGATGCGGGCGCCGATATCTTCCACCACATCGGGAACAAGCCCAACCTGCTGATTCCGAATCAGGAAAAGGGGTCTTGCTTCGAAAACCAGGCCATTGTTTCCAAAAATCTTAATCACCGCCTGAACGGCCACATCAGAAGGCCCGATGCTTGCCTCCGCTTCAGGACCAGCCTTCCGGACCGAACTTAAAACGGCGACATGGTCATTGATGAAAAAAGTATCTCCTGGATGAACAGTCTGCGGAACGGGGTCGGAGTAAACCTTTTCTTCATCCGGAGCGGGAATAGAAGTAACATGGGTGTACAGATCTTTTGATATCCATTTTTTGATATCCGGAGAGGCTATCAGACCCATGTTCGGATTGACCTGAGCCCGGGGATACAAGCGGAACTTGCTTCCGGAACTGTCCTGATATTCAATTTCAAAATAGGTATTTTCAGGATAAAAGTCAAGTGTATCTCCCGGTTTTTTCCAGCCTCCCGCCAGTAATACAGAATCGGTGAGAATGCCCTGATGGGGCTCTTCGCCCTGAACCAGTTTATCTTTCTCTATGTATCCATTCCCATTTTTAAGCTCGAGCCTCGGGCCCCTGTAGGTAATGGTAAAAGGGCCCATTTTTTCGGGTCGGTGTCTCCACATGAGCACATTGTCGCGGTTCATTTCGGTGCTGAAATCCTTTCGGTAAACCGCCCCGGTGGTATTGAGACTAATGATTTTGTTGTAGCCGGCAGAAAACAAGATGCCAATAAGAATGAGGGAAACACCCAGATGGCTCAGGGCTCCGCCGCTCAGCTTCCAGCCTGATTTCAGAACCCGAAGAAGCATTTGTCCATTGGCCATAAATCCTATCAGAGAAAAAGCGAGAAGAAGAATAAGCTTCCAGTCTTCCACTTTTAACCAGATAATAAGGATTATAGACAAGGCCAGACCCAGATTGGCAGGAAGGGTAAAAGCCGAAAATATTTTTTTCACCGGTTCATTTTTCCAGAAGAAAAACTGAGCCAGACCGGTAAGCAGGGTAATAACCATGAAAAAGCCCATTTGCCATCCGGTGTAATGAGCGATGGGGTCAGTGGGCGGTGCAAGATTGAGTTCCACTCCGAAAGCCCCAGCCAGTGCATTATAGACCGGGATGGAAGTGCTGGCCAATACCTGAAATGAAGCCAGAAACAAAATCAGGACCCCCGAAAAAACCCAGAATTCTTTGGAATAAAGTTCTGTCTCTTTCCGGCTGTGGGGAAGTTTTTTCCAGTGTCTGATCAAAATAAAACCCGAAAAAACCAGATACGCCAGCAGGTAAACCAGCAGTTGCCCTGACAATCCGAGGTCGGTAAAAGAATGGACAGAGGCATTGCCCAGAATGCCGCTTCGTGTTAGGAAAGTGGCATACAAAACCAGAATAAAACTGAGCATCACCAGAATAAATGCCGTACCGATGCCCACCCTCCGGGATTGATACAGCATCAGCAGATGCAATGAGGCCACAAGCAGAAGCCAGGGAATGTATACGGCATTTTCCACAGGGTCCCAGTTCCAGTAACCTCCGAAATTCAGGGTTTCGTAGGCCCAGTAAGCACCCATGGCGATGCCTACTCCCATGACCGCTGCGGCCAGGCCAGTCCATCCAAGGGCAGGTCGAATCCATTCGGTATAGCGGCGTGTCCAGAGTGCAGCAATGGCATAGCAAAAAGGAACAAGCGCAAGGGCAAAACCAAGAAAAAGGGTGGGAGGATGAATCACCATCCAGTAGTTTTGGAGAAGGGGGTTCAGGCCGCGGCCATCCTCAGGCACATATCCCGGATTAATCGCAAAAACGGGAGCATCCGGCTGCACCTCCCTCAGGAGAATGAAGGGCGAGGAACCTATTTTCCAATCCAGTCCCGGAATTTTAGAGCCCAGTAGCATGGAGACAAGAAAGGCCTGAACTGAAAAATAAACCATCAGAATATGATTTCGCCATTTCGGGTCAGATTTCAGCAGGAAAAAACCGATGAGCACATGCCAGAAAATCCAGAGCAGAAAACTGCCTTCCTGCCCCTCCCAGAAGCAACTGATCATATAATGCGCAGGAAGGCCAGAACTGGAATGGCTCCAGGCATAGTGGTACTGATACTGCCGGGTGTAAATGATGGCAAACAATGCCGCTACCACAGCGAAAACTGAAAAAGCATGCACTCCAAATGCCCAAACCGAAGCACGGGCATATTTTTCTAAATTCTGCTGGCTGCGGCCTACGGCAAAAGAAAGCACATACATGCCAAACAGTGCCGAAACAAAGGATAAAATGACCGCTGCGTGCCCGATCTGGCCCAATTCCACCATGATTAAAAAAATATTTTATGTAAAAACAAGGCTCTCAGGGCTGTGGTTTTCGGATTTTAAAAGAAGGGCAGGAAGTTCAAAAAGCGATTGAATTTCAATCAATTCCGGATAGGGATGCGGTTTTTTCTCAGGATTAAACCAGATTACCGGCAACCTTGAACCCAATGCACCCGCCACATCGGTCCGCAAACCATCTCCTATTACCAGAGAATTTTCCCTGACAGCCTTGGCAGATGAAAGCGCAAACGAAAAATACTCAGCATCCGGTTTTTTGAAGCCTGCCTTCTCAGAAGAGGTAATGGTCTGAAAAAATCTGCCAAGCCCTGAACCATTCAGCTTGTTTTGCAGGGCATCTTCAAAACCGTTGGTAATGATATGCAAATTATACCGGGAACTGAGTTGATCCAGAATCTCTGGTGCACCTTCCACTACTTTTTTCCCCTGACTGCATAGCTCATAGTAGCGTTCGTTGAAATTTTCCAGCACAAAATACGGCAGTCCAAAAGCCTCAAAAACAAGTTCCATGCGCTTGTGCCGGAGCGAATGACGGTTCACCTGATTTTCATCGAACAGTTCCCAGACTTTCAGATTGGCCCGGCGAAAGGCATCCTGAAATTTTTCTCTAGGCGACAAACCCAGGCCGGCAAGCTGAAAATCGTCGTACAACCCATCCAGAGCCTGCGCCGAGTTGTGGTCATAGTCCCAGAGGGTATGATCAAGATCAAAAAAAAGATGTTGTATACCGGTGACTTTCAATTCTTTAATTTATAAAAGCGTATCATTGAGCAAAGGCTGTGTCCGCAGTTTTTTATACGCCCTGGACTGAAGTGCTTTGGCTACTTGCTCGAGGTGCTGGATTCGGTGGCAATCGGATCCCAGAAAATGAACAAAACCTTTTTCAATCATCCATTCTGCCAGCTTGAGTGCCTGAGGACCATAATACCCGGAGAGCGACATCAGATTGACCTGCAAAAAGACCCCGCCGTCGAACAACTCCTCCACTTTTTCTTTTTTTATCTGCAGGTACATATACCGCTCAGGATGCGCAAAAACGGGTTTATAGCCTTTCAGACGCATCTTAAAAAAAACTTCCCGCAGATACGCCGGCTCGTTCATGAATCCGGTTTCAACCAAAACATATTTATCCTTCAGGGTGAGAAGAGGCTGGTCTGAATCGAGCCAGTTGATAAACTGTTCATCGATGAAATATTCGGCAGCAGCTTCAATTTTCAGAGCGGAACCGGCCGCCTGAATGGCTTCCCTGACTTTCTCCAGAGCCGGAAAAATGGTTTCGGGGCTGTTTTGATACTGGTCCTGAATGATATGTGGAGTGGTGATGATTTTTTTATAGCCCTGGTCTTCAAACCAGCGGAGCAGAGTAACACTTTCCTCAAGACTGGTAGAGCCGTCGTCAAGATTGGGCAGGAAATGGCTGTGCATATCCACCTGAAGCGGCTCAATGGCCGGCTTCTGTTCAGCATCCTTCAGTAAAAAAGAAAAGAAACCCATGGATTTTGGCAGCAAAAATAGTGAATTATGTCTCGGCTTTTCAGCAAATGCCCATGCAGAATCAGCCCCGCACCCATTTCCTTTCTCTGAGAAAATCCAGTGTAAGCGGTCGGGAATCCGGGTTCAGGACTTTAGATTTCAGCACTTTACAAATGGCAAGTTCATGGTCCAGGCAATCGGTCCAGGAAAGTACTTCACACTGCAAAAAACCTACCGCCTGAGAAAGATAAGGGTTGCCAGCCTCATCAAGGGCAAAGTCAAGATTTTTGAGTTTATCGGCATTGCGGCCAGACCGGCGCCCAAGGCGGGTAAGCAGCCCGGCCTGACTTTCTGCCAGAAGCGAAACACAACATTTTCCGGATGCTTTTACCAGTTCGAGCGTATAATCGGGCTTGTAAAACGCCAGGGCAATTCTTTTGCCTCCCATGGCTGTTTGCATCACCCATGAAGCGATGTTGAGATTTTTCTTTTCGCCATCAGAAGAGCCAACGGCATGAATTTCATAGTCTTTATACTTCAGCAATGATTTCGGCACAGTGTGCAAACCGAAATCGGGGCACTTTGGTTTTAAAGAGCCGGCGCCCAATCTCTCTCCAGCCGGGCTTACAGGGGCTCTACCCTTTGGGCAATCCGGAATTTTTCCCTGAAAGCAGGTTGATCATGACAGGTCCGGAGAGCAAGCTCAATCCGATAAGCAGATAAATCAGGTTCATAAAAACAGGGTTTTGGTTGATAACAAAAAAGGCAAATCAGCCTCGCAAACGATATGAGCCCGGGCAGGTACCGGGCTGATTGTTCTCATAAAATCTCCTTATCAGCGCTCCTCCCGGTTGTCGAAATCCTCCAGGCAGCGAAATACTTTTTCAATAATCTGGTATTCGGTGGATTCATCCATAAAAGCATCGGGCATCGGGCAGAATTTCATAAATTCTTCTATTTCTTCGTCACCGAGGCCGGTCCATTTCTGAACCTTTTCTGCATTGTATTTCAGAGCATTGCGTTTTTTTCTGGCCCTTTCGGCCACCATATCACGCAGCTTGCGGGCAGCTTTTCCCCTGCGGCTGTAGCGGTCGTACAAAAACGAAATGGGCGACATCAGGTCTGCCAGCGGGGGAGGTTCGCCGGTGGGTTCGTAAAACAACCAGACTTTCGGCAAAAACCGGGCTTTGTATTCCCAGCGCAGCATGGGATTATTCAGGTCACGGTTGCGCTTCGATACAATTTCCACGGCCTCCAGTTCAAAAATCCGGGACCGCATGGACAAGGTGAGGTAATAGCTGGTTTGCCGGAGAGGGTCTTTTACATAGTACAGATTGTGGTAGCCGAGGCTGCTGATTCTCAGGGTATCTTTCTGAGTGATGACAACAGTAAAAAAGCCATTGCTGTCTGCCAATACCCCCCGGTTGGAATGTAAAATACGGACCGAAGCATATGGAACCGGCTTCTGCGTAGCAATGTCCACCAGCTTCACTGCTACCCGCACCGGAAACTCCTTCGGACTGCCGGGCTGTGCAGACGCAGAAAAAGAGGCTGCCAAGCAGATTAATAAAAGTATTCTGACAATCAATTTATTACCTCTTTATATAAGCTTTTTCAGGCCTCAGATTCATACCACAATTTGTAGTATTTCATTTTTTTTTCCTGATCAAACCCTTGTTCTATCCTGTCGCGGCGTCCGTGTACATAGAGATGAAAGTTCTTGTCCAGTTTGATAACCGAGCGAACGAACTTTTTGGCCTGGTCCTGCATTTTTTCGGTCATGGCAAACTGATCAGGTGGATTCCAGTGTTTTTCGCCGGAGTATTTTTCCTGATAATTTTCAAAAGCATCGATTACGGAGGCCTCCCTCAGTACTTCATTTTTAAAATCCGGTATGCTGATTCCATGATTTTCTTTGGCAAAATCAAGGCTCTCAGACAAAAAAGAAATCTGCTTTTCCCTGGGCTGATGTTGCTCTTTTACCAAAACTTCCTCACTGAAGTTTTTCACCATTTTAAAAAACTGTTTGGCATGAAAGGCATCATCGGTCAGCTGAAAAAAAGGAAACAAATGGAGAGACCAGGCGGTGCGGCTTCCTTCGGCTTTGGCAGGCTCGAGAATGTAAAGCTGATATCCATCGGCAGGATCAGGCAAAATCAGGCAGGCATATTCAGGTTTTTTTAAAGGAAGTCCCTGAAATACAACAGGTTCGCCGGAAGAAAATCCAAGAAAATTTCCCTTATCCCTTCCAAAATAAAATCCCAGGGCCGGCCCTTCATAATCTTCGATACGAAATGAATCCCAGGCAGCGGTGAACCAGACAGCATCTTCGTCGCACATTCCGGTGGCATCGTGCCACTTGTTGGTCAGAAAAGCGTGTATGCGGCTCAGTTCCGATTCCTGAAAAAAGGCATCAAGTGCGGCTTTCAGCTCTTCGTATCCATCATGATTTACATCCAGATTTCCCCTCTGATTATCAGAAAAATGAGACAGAAAATAATAATTGAACAACTGCCCTGTCCAGTCGTCGGTCTCCTGAAAAACGGAGGGCTCAGCTGCTGATGGGCCATCGCTCAGGCCGGCATTCCATGTCTGAAGCCAAATGTGGGAAGGCCCGTTTTCCTGAATCAGTTTTTTCATCGGGCAAATTTGTCATTTATAGAGGAATAATGCTGCCCTTTGCAATAAAATGCCCCGGGCCCAAGCCGCAATTCCTATGCTTTGAGGATTCCTTCTCTTTCGTAACAGGCTGTAAGGATTTCAAAATCAGAAACATGCAATTGCTCCGCCCGCAGGTCGAGCCATTCGGGATGGGGCAGGGATGCAGGAATTCCTAAAGATTTCAGGGCATTTCGCAGGGTTTTCCGCCGCATATTGAAGGCCTGTTTTACCACCCTTTGCAGGTTGGCAAATGCGCAGGGCAATATTTTTCCTTTTCTGATTTCCAGCCGGATTACACCCGATTTCACCTTTGGCGGCGGGTCGAATACATGCTCATCTACCGTAAAGGCATATTTTACCTCATAGCGGCTCTGTAGCAAAACCGAGAGAATCCCATATTCACGGGAACCCGGTCCGGAGGCAATGCGCCGGGCTACCTCCCGCTGAAGCATACACACCACCTCGGTTACTTCAGCTTCCATTTCCAGAATGTGGAAAAATATCTGGGACGAAATGTTGTATGGGAAATTCCCGATAACGGCCAGTTTTTTAATTCCATGCTTCTCAGGCCTCCAGGCAAGAAAATCCTGCAGAACAAATACCTCCCGGTGTTCCGAGAACTCATTTTTGAGATAGGATATGGATTCGGCATCGACATCGGCAGCAAGAAATCCTGTGGGTTTTCTTTCCAGGAGAAAACGGGTAAGAACGCCGGTGCCGGGACCGATTTCCAGAAGAAGTTCAGGATTGCCGAAGTCTGTAAACAGGTCTACAATGTTGCGGGCGATGTTCCGGTCTTTCAGGAAGTGTTGTCCCAGGTTTTTCTTAGGCCGTACCAAATTTCAGAGGTGATGAAAAACAAAACAGGCTGAAATAATATCCAAAGGCAAACAATCGGAGATTAATTTTTGCCAGGCAGAGGCAGTCTGCTGATCTGCTGCGCCGGTTCAGAATTTTACAGAATCCATCATTTCTGTGGCCATGCCTTCAAAAAGGGGCCTTTCGGATTCGTTGCAGGTAAAATTGAATACCAGCACATTTTTCTTCCGGATGGTGTAGCGGATTTGGCTGTACTTGCGGATGGGGGGCTTTCCCTTTTCCTTTACTTCAGACAAAATCTCAAAAAGGGCAAACTGCTGACCATGAACTTTCACTGTTTTCTCCTGAATAAAGGTAACTTCTGAAAAAATGGCCTTGATATTGGATTTCTGAAATTCGGCCATCATCTTCAGGTCTTTGTCTTCCCATGGATTGCGGGCCGAGTTGCCCACTGAAACGGTAAACTCAGCATGGCCATTGAGGCTGGAAAACATGGCAAGGGGTTTCCGGGGGGTGATGATTTTATCGGCAATCTG
>JBIKMV010000214.1:0-4679 GCA_044359055.1 Catalimonadaceae bacterium | reverse complement strand
CAGGGCCTGTTTTGCATTCAGATTTTCGGAGGTAAGGGTATGGTAAATGGCCCTGCCTTTGCCCATAAGGGCCGGCATTCTCTGGGTTCCGCCGTAGCCGGGTATCAGACCCAGATTCAGTTCGGGAAGGCCAAGGACCGCATTTTCTGTCACCAGTCTTATATGACATGCCAGAGCAAGTTCGAGGCCTCCGCCCAGAGCGTACCCGTGAATCATGGCCAGCACCGGCACGCGGCAATGCTGTATTTTCTGAAAAATGGCTTGCCCTCTTTGGCTCAGCTGCCTGGCCTCTTCCGGGCTGAAGGCCATAAATTCGGTAATGTCGGCACCGGCGGCAAAGGCCTTATCACCGGCTCCCCGGATCACAATCAAATGGGTGTCGTTGCCAAAGTTGCCCGAAAACACCGCATCAAGTTCTGAAAAAACCTCCGCATTAAGGGCATTCAGGGCCTGCGGCCGGTTGATGGTTATCCGGGTAAAATTATCAGATGACTCTACAAGAAGACTATTCATTGGAATGATTTATTTTACTGAGGTACTCGAGGCGGTTTTTTTCCTCCTTCGACAAAGATGGCATGCCTTTTTCCGAAATTTTGTCCAGAAGCAGATCGAGTTCCTGCTGTGGTGGCATTTCCCTGTTCCTTTTTGCCTCCATCTGCACCACCCGGCCTCTCACACCGGCAGACCGGAATCTGGATGCTCCCGTCCTGATACGAAACATACCCTGGAGATACTTCAGATACATGATGCCCCCGAAAGCGCCCCCCAGATGGGCAATATTCCCCCCGGGATTTCCCATGGGAATCTGCAGAAAAGATATCAGTACAAAGCCCAGAGCCACATATTTCAGCTTCACAGGACCGAAAAGCAGGAGGTTGATGGTGTAGTTGGGAACCAGAAAAGCAGCTCCGCAGATGATGCCATATACCGCACCTGAAGCCCCGATCAGATTGTGCTGAGAATGCCCAGCCGAAATGCCCATCAGGTTGAAGATAATCAGAAAAAGCAGTCCGCCGCTTAAAGCGCCAAGGATATAGAAATAAATGATTTTCCTGGGTCCGAGAAAGTCTTGCAGAATCTGTCCGAACCAGAAAAGGCCCAGCATATTGAAGAGGATGTGAAACAAATCCAGATGGATGATGGAATAAGTAAACAGGGTCCATGGGCGAAAGGCAAAATCGCTCAGGCCGGAGGAAAGACTGAACCAGGACATTACAAAGGGATTTACCCCCGGGCCGGAAACCGCCCAGCCAATCACATTGCCGGTGCCGATGATGGCAAAAACCGCAATGTGAACCACCAGCAACTGCGTTACCCCGTTCCGGCTGTTCTGAAAAGCCGCTTTTATGTCGTTGCTTATTTCCCTGAGCATGATTTAGTAATAACCGGGTCTTATTTTCCAGTACCGGAGCAACAAATATCCCACCAGCATCCCGCCAAGGTGGGCATAATGGGCCACATTGTCGCCGGGTACTTTTTCTACGGCTGAATATAGAGCAAAAATGGCATAAAAGCCAACCAGATATTTGGCCCGGATGGGAATAGGCGGAAAGAGCAGCATCATCTGCAGATTTGGAAAAAGGTACCCAAAGCCGAGGATAACGCCGAAAACAGCCCCGGATGCCCCTACCATAGGGGCTTCACTTCTGAGATTGATCAGATTTTGAATCAGCATCATGGCAGAATTTTCCAGCAGGGGGTTGCCGGGATTGCGGGCATATTGATCTATTAAAACCAGATTGGCCTCATATTCCATTCTGAAGTGGCCCGAAAGCAGGCGGGCAAAATCCTCCGGGTCCGGATGGCCGAGAAAATCCCGGGCTTCGCTCAGAAAAGGATAAACCTCAAAAAAATGGATGATACCGTAGATGATTCCGGCACCTATGGCCGTAATGACATAAAAAAGCAAAAATTTTCGGGACCCCAGCCTGTTTTCCAGCAAAGGACCGAAAACCAGAAGCCCGAACATATTGCTGAACAAATGTCCCCATGAGGCATGGACCAGCGCATAGGTCAGAAATTGGGTGGGAAAAAAGGCCGGAGACAAAAAATACCGCAGGCCAAAAAATTCAATGAACTGATTGTGAGCCGATAGAAAAACCTGCGGAATCACAAACATGATCACATTGATGATGAGCAGATTTTTGACAATCGGGGTAAAAGAAAACATAATGGTTGGCCGGGCCTGAAAAGTTCTGCAAAAAAAGACAATCCGGATGAATTTCTATTCCTGCCCCCAAAAAATCCCGCGTTTTGTGGGAATCCCCGGCCCCACCCTCCCTCGGGGGGAGGGCTTTTGCGGTGTTTGCGGTCTGGCTTTCGGCACCGACCGCAATTTTGCACTCCAATCTGACCTGTCCCGAACTTGCTTCGGAGCCTGCCCCGAATTCACTTCGGGGAAACCTGAAATTTGAAACCCCGTTTCGGCCCCGACCGCTAGGCCCGACGGTCAATGTTTTTTAGTCATTGACAGTATCAACGAGGCTTTTAAAAATCACTTTAAATGCATGGAGGTCTTCTTCATCCAGTTGCCCGATTTTCAGATGCATCGAATCACTTTTCAGGGTCATAATCCGGTCACACCGCAAAATGGAATCAACCCTTAATCCATTCGTCCCGGAATGCTTCAGAAGATATTCATTCGGGTAAAGGGGATTGTGAAGGACGGATGTGATGGCCGCAAGAACCAGATCATTAAATCCATCTCTTGTTTTACAAACCACCAGTGCAGGACGAAGCTTGGCCTGATTAATGTCTGAAAAAGGAAAGGGAATCAGAATGACATCACCGGTTTCCATCCTGTAGTTTTTTCAGGTAGTCCTGATAAATATCCTCTGAAATATTGTCCCAGAATTCAAATCCGGATGGTTTGGATGTCATTTCACGGACCTCAGCCTCCGGAGTTGCTTCTTCCAGAAAAGTCACCAAAACCATCGTATTGGCTTTAACCTCAACCTTTTCCAGCAGCTGAATATTCTGACCATTAAAAATTCCTCTCACGGCAACCATACAGCAAATCTAAAAAAACCATTTCAAACGGGATGGATTTTATTCGCCATCAGATATTGCAACAACAATGTTCGGGCTCCTCCCCACCCTCCCGCGGGGGAAGGGCCTTGGCGGTGTTTGCGGTCTGGCTTTTGGCACCGACCGCAATTTTTGCACTCCAATCTGACCTGCCCCGAATTCACTTCGGGGAAACCTGACCTGTCCCGAATTCACTTCGGGGAAACCTGGAATTTGAAACTCTTATTCAGTTCCTGCCATCCCTTCGGGATTGTGAGCCCCGGTGCCGATACTAGCGGTAAGGTTTTGAAAATTAATTGCTATCAACTTAAAATCAATCTGGAATTTGAAATCTGAAATTTGAAACCCAGCCCCCTCCTTTACTGCGTATCCGTCCGTTCCCTTTTCATTTTCAGATTTTTCTTGTCGTATTTCGAAGGAACAATAAGAAAGCCGAACGATTCGCAGTTTTCTTTGGAATGCCGGGCATGGTGGATGTAGTGTGCATTGATCATACGGTTCAGATAATGGCTCCGGTTTTTTGGCCGCCACTTAATGCGCTGATGGACAATGAAATCATGAAAGACAAGATAAAAAATACCGTACAGCAAAATCCCAAGGGCCACCGAAAACAAATACGGATTGCCGAAATGAATGGAGTACATGAACAAAGCCACTGAGGGAAGGCTGAAAACCAGACCGAACAGGTCGTTTTTTTCGAGAATGTCTTTGTGTACGGTGTGGTGCGATTTGTGCCAGCTCCATAAAAAGCCATGCATCACATACTTGTGGGTAAACCAGGCCACAAATTCCCAGAAAAGAAAAGTGGCCAGACAAATGCATGAGCAAATCAGGAATAGACCGGGGTCCATGAATTTTATGATTTTTTGATAGAGCAGTTGTGCAAAACAAGTTAAAAACCCGAAGCGGAGGCATTTGTTTTTTCAGCCCTCCTCCAGGCCTGAGAATAGAAAGTCAAAAAGAATCCCGGTTCTTTTTTTACCGATTTCAGCTTCAATTTCTTCCCTGTTTCCGGGCTTTATCTGGCTCAGGGATTTGAACTTCCGGTACAGCAGTTCCACCGTTTTTTTGCCCAGTCCGGGCACCGATTCCAGGGCAGTACTCAGGTTGGCTTTGCTCCTTTTGCTGCGGTGAAAGGTAATGCCGAAGCGGTGTGCCTCGTCGCGGGCCCTTTGAAGCACCCTGAGGGTTTCAGATTTTTTTTCCAGATAAAGCGGGTAGGGATCATCCGGATAGAACAGTTCTTCCAGTCTCTTGGCTATTCCGATTACAGGAATCTTACCGTAGAGGTTCAACTTTTTGAGGGCATCACAGGCGGCAGACAATTGCCCTTTGCCCCCATCAATCAGAATCAGGTCCGGAAGGGCTTGATTTTCATCCAACTGCCTTGAGTATCTTCGGGTTACCACCTCCTCCATTGTGGCAAAATCGTTGGGGCCTTCCACCGTTTTTACATGGAAGTGCCTGTATTCTTTTTTGGCCGGTTTGCCGTCCAGAAAGCAGACCATTGCCGAAACCGGGTGGCTGCCCTGTATGTTCGAGTTATCGAAGCATTCGATTCGGCGGGGGGGATGAGGAAGCCGCAGGTCGGATTGCATTTTTTTCAGCAGCCTTTCGGTCCGGTCTTCGGATTGGGCTTCTATGGCCCGGCT
>JBIKMV010000046.1:0-16094 GCA_044359055.1 Catalimonadaceae bacterium | reverse complement strand
TTTCAGATGTACAAATAAAGATGAAAATCACTGTACTTGCAAAACCTCCGGATCAGAAAAATGCAGAGGCACCCAGCATTACCCTGAAACCCTGGGTAGGATAATACAGAAATCGTTCGTTCCTGTTATTCAACAGGTTATGAAGCGAAATAAAGGCCGAAAACCGCTTTTTGAAGAAATATTCACCCTTCACATTTAGGTCGGCTAAAGCTTTAAGGTTTTCGGGTTCAAGGCTTGTCGGATTCAGCGCTCTGATTCCGTCCATGTAATAAAATTCTCCGGATAGTGCAATTTTTTCACTCAAAGCATGGCGGCCAAACAGCGAAACCGTTCCGGCAGGAGCATGCCAGGGCTTTTCAATGGATTTTACCTGATATCCGAAAAAGCCAACCCGAAGTCCGGCTTTCGTTTCATCATTCAGGTCATAAACAATCTCAGATTCCCAGCTGACTCTCCCGGTATTGCTGCTGTCGTATGCCAGACCAAACTCCTCCCGAATCAAGGGATTGTTGACCATGAAAGCCTGGTTCTTCAGACTTTCATACTGAATCTGAGTTTGGTAAGTCAGTTTGCTTCCAAACCTTCCTTTCAGTCCGAAAAACAAACTGTACAACTGATTTTCAAACCTCAGGTGCACATTGGGGGCAAGAAATGGATTCACGCCCAGATTTGTACGCAGGGTCTTCTTTTGCATCCCCCCACCGATACCGGCAAAAACTGAAAGCTTCTCCGGAACAATCAGCTGCTCAAGACGAATTTGTGGATAAAAATGGAAACTTCCTTTGTTGTTTCCTACCCTTCCAAATTCATTCAACTCCGGCTCATTGGCCAATGCCATCTGAAAGCCTGCATCCAGCTGAAACCCTTTGATTCCGAAGTGAAATGATGGCTGAAGCCTGAAAAGCGAGCGGTTCTGGTCTGAACTATCGGCCCGCTTTGCCAGAACTGCATCTGAAACCAGCGCAATCCAGGAGGTATCCGACAATCGGTACTTGCCGTTTATTCCCAGCGAAGCCTCTGACTCCGAAGCCTTAAAACGGTCTGAAATATTGCCCAGTCCCAGCACCACATTGTAGCCAAGCGGAGAATTTTTCTTATTCCTCTCAAGATTGAGATTAAACCAGACATTTTGAAAAACCTGCCTTGTGGAGTCTGTTCCTCGTCCCGGATATACATCCCGGTCATAACCGTAAAAATTATAGCGATCTCTTTTGTAGGTCAAACCTCCGCTAAGATTGAATGCATTGGTGAAATATTTGGCTCTTGCACCCAACTCGTTGTTGCTGAATCCAGAATGACCAACAGGTCCACTCGCCGAGGCAAGGTGCCGGGCAAAAAGTTCATAAGAATAATCCTTTCTTCTGCCGCTGTTGTAAAAACCATCGAACAAAGTGGAGCCATAATTCCCTCCTCCCGCACAAACATATCCCTGACCTACAGGAGATTCCGCTTCGGGCCGGAGCACAGGGGCTGCAGGCTTAGGCTCCAAAAGGGGAAGCATGAGGGAAAATTCACGGTAAGTGTATTTCTGCTTGATTTTTGGCAGCGGTTTGAGGGTGAGAGTAACCTTTTCGGAAGGCTTCGCCAGCTCCGGCAAGGTGATTTTTTTGTCTTTCTGAATGATGATCTGTTCATCCGGCAATTCGCCCTCCTGTGCAAATGCAGGGAGGGAGAAAAGAGCAAGCAGGAGAAAAAGCGGGTACTTCAATTTTTTTCAGGATTAATCGTGGACACTTCTCTGAGAATAAACAGCCAGATTTTTACCAAGATTCTCACAGTTTTCTTTCCGGCAACTGGCAAAGAAAGTAAGCGAATGGTGAATGACCTTATACTGATAGGTTTCTTCTACCATTTTCTGGGTATTGTATAGGCGGGGATCGCAAAACTCCACCACCTTGTTGCAATCGGTACAAATCAGGTGGTCGTGCTGCCGGCTTGGGTATGATTTTTCGAACTGCGAAATATTGCGTCCAAACTGATGCCTGGTTACCAGATCACAGTCAACAAGCAAGTCCAGGGTGTTGTACACAGTAGCACGGCTAACCCTATAATTCTTATTTTTCATGGAAATATACAGAGACTCCACATCGAAATGGCCCGAACGGGAATAAATTTCCTCCATAATGGCAAATCTCTCCGGAGTTTTTCTAAGTTGTTTTCTTTCCAGATAAGATTTGAATATTTTGGTAACTTCCTCGTAAACAGCCTGATTGAGGCCCATATTTCGTTTTGGTTTTTACCTGTAACCAGGGCAAAGGTAGAAAGAGATTTGTTTTCCGGAATATTTTATCCGAATAGGTTTCGGAGTGAAGAAACGAATATCACCACAAAAAATTCAATCCCGGAAAAAAGGCTTATTTCCCTATGCTCCCCCACCCCTTCTGAAAGCATTTTCATACAAGCTGACCCATTCAGCAGGATTCATTTTCGATGCCAGTTTTCCCATGAGGGCGAAGGGAATGTTTTCAGGTTTTTTAAAGCGTATGCAGCTCTTTCCCATATCAGGTTCTTTTCCGGTATTTTCTTTATAAGCCTTTAAAAACCAGTCGAATAAATCCGGGCTGGCATATAATCCCATGTGATAAACTGCAATATGCGATTTGGGAGAGGCAAGAGAAAGGAAGGGCAAAGGCTGCTTGCTGTCGCAATGGTAACCAGCAGGATAAATTTTATGAGGCACCACAAAGGAAAGCATACCGTACTGCATGGTCTCCTCAAATCCCTTAGGGAGATTTGTTTTTATTTCTTCCCTTAATTTTTGGATGGCCGTCCTGCGGTCTTCGGATAGGCCTAGAACAAATTCATTCGGGCTGAGTGTCATAGATCGTTATTTGGCTACTGATTATCAAAGGGCAAATCTTCAAAATTTTCCCATTTTGAAATGTTGAAATTATTGGTCTGCTTTGTCAAATCATAGAACAGCAACACAAAAAAAGCATCAAATGGCCAATCTTGAAGTCAATTTCGCCGGAATAAAATCACCCAACCCCTTTTGGCTCGCCTCGGCGCCACCGACTAATTCAGGTTATCAGATAATGAAAGCTTTTGATGCCGGATGGGGAGGGGCCGTTTGGAAAACCCTTGGCGTTCCGGTAGTAAATGTTTCAAGCCGCTATGGATCAGTGAATTACCGGGATACCCGGATGATGGGCTTCAACAACATTGAACTCATAACCGACCGGCCCCTTGCCGATAACCTGAGGGAAATTGAGGAAGTAAAAAAACGCTTTCCCCATCATGCCGTGATAGCCTCCCTCATGGTAGAGAGCCGGGCAGAATGGCATCAGATCGTAAAAGATGCCCAAAACGCCGGATCCGACGGCATTGAACTCAACTTTGGCTGCCCCCATGGAATGTGCGAAAGGGGCATGGGTTCGGCAGTGGGCCAGGAACCAAAAGTTCTGAAAACCATCGTGGAATGGGTGATGGAAGTGGCAAAAATTCCTGTTATAGTAAAACTCACACCCAATATTACAGACATTACCCGCCCGGCACTTGCTGCAAAAGAAGGAGGTGCTGATGCCGTTTCGCTAATCAATACCATCCAAAGTATTGTAGGCCTCGATATCGACAACTTCGTCCCCTACCCCATCGTGGATGGCAAAGGAACAAACGGCGGCTATTGCGGCCCGGCTGTGAAGCCTATCGCATTGAATATGACCAAAAATGTGTCCCAGCATCCGGGTGTAAATCTGCCTATTTCCGGTATCGGAGGTGTAGAAACCTGGCGTGATGCAGTGGAATTTATCCTCCTTGGTGCCGGCACCGTTCAGGTTTGTACCGCCGTGATGCACTACGGATTTGGCATCATCAGAGAAATGCTGAGAGGTTTGGAAGAATATATGGACAGCAAAGGTTTTCAGACCATTGAAGACATGCGAGGGAAAGCCCTTCCCAATGTAATGCACTGGGAAGACCTGAATCTTAAATACAAAGTTGTAGCCGGAATCAATGAAGACAAATGCATCGGCTGCCAGCTTTGCTACACTGCCTGCGAAGACGGCGCACATCAGGCCATTGGTTTGAGCCCGGACCCCAACAACCGCAAGCCCTTCATCATCGAAGAAAACTGCGTGGGCTGCAACCTTTGTTCACTGGTCTGCCCAGTAGAAAACTGTATCACAATGGAACGGAAAGATGCAGGAAATGAACACATTACCTGGAAGGAAAGAACAAAAGCCGGCAATATTCCTGTAAGTTTTGATGATGAAAGGGCCGGAGGGCGGCATCATTGGGTACCTGAACCCATGGACGCCTTCAAGACGAAAAAGCCTCTTCATTACAAAGCCTGATTTACATCAGCAGCCGGTTTTCAGGCAAAAATTGCTCAATCCTTACAATTTTAATAGCAGCTACATCAGGATGCAAAGGATTGATGAGCAGATTTTTATCCCTTGGCATCACCACGGAAGGCACCATCAGGGCAGGAAATTCCATCTTTTCAAGGAATGAAGAACCCATTTCCTTCAATGATTCAGGGCCGGGCTGGGAACGCCAGGTTTGTGGAAGACTGCCGGCATCCAGCTCCTGAATCCTGACGGGTCCAAGGTCAAGTTCTGCCAAAACCAGATCCGGCAGAATCCGGATACCCTGAAGATGCGCCAGATTTTCCAGCAGTGCCAAAGAAGCATTTTCAGAAGAATACAGCATACGCTGAGTCTTTCGGTTCCAGCGTCCTCCATACAAAAAGGCTCCCTCACCACTCAGATCTGTGGCATACTCCCGCCGAGTTATGCGAAAAACCCTCATCAGGAATATACGCCTGTTTCGAGGCGGCCCAGCTCTTCCATAAGGAAGGAAATACCCAGGGAAGTATCAAGAAAATCTCTGGGGCGCTGATAATCAAGGGCCGGAATTTTGGAACCCATGTATTCTTTGAAAGCCTCAAGGGAACCCAAAACCTCTTTGCCCCTCTGGTAAAGAAGGCCTATCTCGATGGCCCTCTCGGAAGGATCGGGAGCAAGGCGGGTATTGCCGGAATAATTGCGGAGCGTCCTTTCGGTAATGTGCATGGAAGACGAAATCTCAGAAAGGCTCAGGCCGGTAACTTCCATAAGATCATCTATCGAACGGCGGGTAACGCCCTCTCTTATGAGCGAAAGCCTGTCTGAAAAATCAGGGGGAACAACCCTTGGCAAAGCCTGGGATAGCAGGGCAGGATTAAAGGATGAAGCAGTATGGTAATGAACTGCTGTATCGCTTGCAGAGGATTCGGGGGGAGACTTTAATTTTTTCACCCCCAAACATACTCCCTTCCGGAATAATTTCCAAATTTTCCGGAAATTTTTCTACATATTTCTCCGGTACTGACCCCCTACCTGATACAAGGCATTGGAGATCTGCCCAAGGGAACAGCACTTCACCGTTTCCATCAGCTCTTCGAAGAGATTGCCATCGGTAACGGCTACCTTCTGAAGCTTTAGCAGAGCTGCTTCTGACCTTTCTCTGTTCCGATCATGAAAGCTGGCCAGACTGCTGATGGCAAATTCCCTTTCTTCGGTGGTACTGCGGATTACCTCATCCGGAATCACCGTCTTCGAGCCATCGGGTCCCAGAAAGGTATTCACTCCGATGATGGGCAATTTGCCTTCATGCTTCAGCGTTTCATAGTAAAGCGATTCCTCCTGAATTTTGGACCGCTGGTACATTCTCTCCATCGCTCCCAGTACCCCTCCCCTTTCTGAAATCCTTTTGAATTCCTCCAGAACAGCTTCTTCTACCAGATCGGTGAGCTCTTCTATGATGAAAGAACCCTGAAGCGGATTTTCATTTTTGGCCAGCCCAAGTTCATGGTTGATGATCAGCTGGATGGCCATTGCCCGGCGTACTGATTCTTCGGTCGGGGTGGTGATGGCCTCATCATATGCATTGGTATGCAGCGAGTTGCAGTTGTCATAAATGGCATACAGGGCCTGAAGTGTGGTGCGGATATCATTGAAACTAATTTCCTGAGCATGAAGGCTCCGGCCGGAAGTCTGAATATGGTATTTCAGTTTCTGGCTGCGCTCATCGCCTTTGTATTTGTGCCGGATGGCCTTTGCCCAGATGCGCCTTGCCACCCTTCCGATTACCGCATACTCGGCATCTATGCCATTGGAAAAGAAAAAACTGAGGTTGGGTGCAAAATCATCAATGTGCATACCCCGGCTCAGGTAATATTCCACAAAGGTGAATCCATTAGCCAGCGTAAAAGCAAGCTGACTAATGGGATTGGCCCCTGCTTCGGCTATGTGGTATCCCGAAATGGATACAGAGTAGAAGTTGCGCACATCCTTGTCGATAAAAAATTGCTGGATGTCGCCCATCATCCTCAGGCCAAACTCAGTGGAAAAAATACAGGTATTCTGGGCCTGATCTTCCTTCAGAATATCCGCCTGAACCGTTCCCCTGACCGAAGACAAGGTTTTCGCCCTGATTTTTTCATATACCTCCGCCGGTAGCACCTGATTTCCGCTCAGGCCCAGAAGTTTGAGTCCCAAACCATCGTTGGTCTCCGGCAGAGAACCGTTGTATTCCGGTTGATTGCCTCCCGTGTAAATGGCTTTTATTTTCTCTCTGACTTCTGCTTCCAGTCCGTTTTCCCTGATGTAAAGCTCACATTGCTGATCAATGGCAGCGTTCATAAAAAAGGCCAAAACCACCGGTGCAGGGCCGTTGATGGTCATGGAAACGGAGGTGGCAGGATGGCAAAGATTAAAGCCTGAGTATAGCTTTTTGGCATCGTCCACAGTGGCTATGCTCACACCGGAGTTGCCGATTTTTCCATAAATATCAGGACGGTAGGCAGGGTCTTCTCCATACAGAGTAACCGAATCGAAAGCAGTGGAAAGCCGCTTTGCCGGCATGCCTTTGCTCACATAATGGAATCGCTTGTTGGTTCTTTCAGGTCCGCCCTCGCCTGCAAACATCCGGGTTGGGTCTTCGCCCTGACGCTTCAGCGGAAAAACTCCGGCTGCATAGGGAAATTTGCCGGGCACATTTTCTGTAAACCGCCATTTCAGAATATCGCCCCAGTCGTTGAACCGGGGAAGGGCCACTTTGGGAATGCGGGTGCCTGACAAAGTACTTGTAAAGAGGTCCTGTCTAATTTCCTTATCCCGTACTTTATATACAAACTGATCTGCTTTATACTTGGAAACCAGATATTTAAAGTTTTCAATCACTGTCCGGCACTCGCCGGACAGTTCATTTTCAGTCTTTTTAAATACATTCTCCAGATAGCCAATCGCAGCATTGTCTTCTTCAGACCGGTTTTTCTTTTCCTTCAAATGACCCAGGGTGCCATGAATCTGGTACAGCCGACGGGCTATGCCGGCCTGCTCCTCCACATAATCCTGGTACATACGGTTGAGTTCTGCAATCTCGGCCAGATAGCGGCTTCTGTCTGGAGGTATAATGAAATTACGACCTATCTTTTCTGGCAGCCGGGTATTGGCCGAATTTTCAATGCCAAGTTTTTTGCCTGATTTTGTCTCAATTTTCTCCATCAGGGTAGAGAAAAGACGGTTCACGCCGCCATCATTAAACTGGGAGGCAATGGTACCAAAAATAGGAAGTTCCTCATCCTTTGAGGACCAATCGTTATGATTGCGCTTGTACTGCTTTCTCACATCCCGCAACGCATCTTCCGAACCCCGTTTATCAAATTTGTTGATACAAATGACATCGGCAAAGTCCAACATATCAATCTTTTCCAATTGGGTAGCTGCTCCGTATTCGCTGGTCATTACATACAGCGATACATCCGAGTGCTCCACAATCTCGGTATCCGACTGACCGATTCCCGAGGTTTCTACAATCACCAGGTCGAAGGCGGCTGCTTTGCAGATGTCGATGGCATCCTGCACATAGCGGCTCAGAGCCAGGTTGCTCTGCCGGGTAGCCAGACTCCGCATGAAAATACGGGGGTGGTTGATGGCATTCATCCGGATGCGGTCGCCGAGGAGAGCCCCGCCGGTTTTTCTTTTGGAGGGATCTACCGAAATCAAGGCCATTCTGGCATCTTCATAATGAAGCAAAAACCGCCGCACCAGCTCATCAATCAAACTTGATTTTCCTGCACCTCCGGTACCCGTAATCCCCAGTACCGGTATGTGTTTTATCTCAGAAAGCGGCTTAACCTTTTTCCGTAGCAATCCGGCCCAATCCGACTCATTTTCGGCAATGGAAATCAACCTTCCAAGCAAGCGATGGTCCTGGGTTTCGAGCTGCGCACATGCTTCTTCCAATGCATCCTCCTCGCTTTCCATGCCCTCGCCCGCAGGCACCAAAAGTCCGGGAACCGGAAGGCGGGTTGTAGGAAAATCGCATTTCATCAGCACATCGTTGATCATGCCCTGAAGACCCATTTTCATCCCATCATCGGGAGAATAAATCCGGCTGATGCCATATGCATGAAGCTCTGCGATTTCGGCAGGTAGAATGGTCCCCCCGCCGCCACCAAAAATTTTGATGTGTCCGCAGCCCTGCTCGTTCAGGAGGTCGAACATGTATTTGAAATATTCCACATGACCTCCCTGATAACTGGTGATGGCAATGCCCTGGGCATCTTCCTGAATGGCACAGTTTACAATTTCCTGAACCGAGCGGTTGTGCCCGAGGTGAATGACCTCTGCGCCTGTACTTTGCATAATGCGGCGCATGATGTTTATGGCGGCATCGTGCCCGTCGAAAAGGCTGGCTGCGGTGACAATGCGAACGGGATAAACAGGCTGGTAAGGGGCCGGACTGGGAAAACTCATTTTCGTTTGGTGTAACAGGCGGCAAAATTAGGCAATTCTGAATCATGAAAGGGCAGTACAGACAAATGATTTGAAGGATGGATTGTCTTTTTCCTTTATTTCGGCCCCGCTTAGGAGCAAGCCCTGAAGCATACCATATCTGCCTGAAGGGCCGCAGACGCTTCTTCTCATCAATCTAATGCCATGAAACATTTTTTATCCTTTTTCAAACTAAGATTTCTGCTTGGGCTGGCCTCCCTTTATCTGCTGGCAGAATCGGCTTCTTTGAAGTTTCAGTCAGAATTTCCGATGGGCTTTCTCCCCGGTTTCCGTTGGATTCTGGCAGCTTTCTCGCTGGGATATGCCCTGAAAAAAAAGAGCCTGACCCATTGGATATTTGTTGCCATGCTCATCGGCACCGTTATAGGCTATGATTTTCCTGAAATCGGAAAAAATCTGAATGTCCTGTCCAAAATCTTCATGAAACTGGTAAAATGTGTAATAGCCCCTCTCCTGCTCGGCACCCTGCTTACCGGCATTGCAGGCCACAGCAATATGAAGCAACTGGGCCGCCTTGGACTGAAAGCCCTCATCTATTTTGAGGTGGTCACTACCTTTGCCCTGCTGATTGGCTTGGCAGCCATCAATCTGACCGAAGCAGGAAAAGGAATTCTCCAAAACCCCGAAATGGCTACCGATATTCCCAAACTGGCACCAAAATCGGCCTCTGAAATTATTCTGCACATTTTTCCTGAAAACATTGCCCGCTCCATTGCCGATGGCGAGGTGCTGCAGATTGTGATTTTCTGTTTGTTTTTTTCCATCGGACTGGCCCGAACGAAGGAGGAATTCCGAAAACCTATTCTGCGGTTTGCCTCCTCTCTCTCTGAAGTAATGTTTAAATTTACAGATCTGGTCATGCTTTTTGCCCCGCTTGCTGTTGGGGGCGCCATTGCCTGTACCGTGGCTTCCCTGGGCCTGGATGTGCTCAAAAATCTGATTTTGCTCGTGGCTACCTTGTACGGAGCCCTGCTGGTGTTTATATTTTTTATCTTACTGCCCATTGCCCTGCTTGCAAAGGTCCCGGTGATCCGGTTTCTGAAAGCTGTAAGGGAGCCCGCCACCCTTGCTTTTGCTACGGCCAGTTCAGAATCGGCATTGCCCAAAGCCCTGGAAAATATGCGGGAACTGGGAGTACCGGATAAAATCGTAAGTTTCGTATTGCCAACAGGCTACACCTTCAATCTGGACGGAACCACCCTCTACCTTTCTTTGGCTTCGGTTTTTGTAGCGCAGGCTGCGGGAATTGATCTGACCTGGGGACAGCAATTTGTAATGGTTTTGACCTTGATGCTCACCAGCAAGGGGGTGGCCGGGGTAGCCAGGGCTTCTTTGGTGATTTTGGCCGGTACCGCCGCCACCTTTGGCCTTCCTGAATGGCCTATTGCTGCTATTTTAGGGGTGGATGCGATAATGGACATGGGCCGGACAGCGGTGAATGTTTTGGGCAACTGCCTCGCCTCTGTGGTAGTAGCCAAATGGGAAGGCGAATTCGGAAAAGAGTAAACCGAATTTCTTGTCCCTCCGTCACTCAAAATCGAGCCCCAAAGGGGCGACCCATTTTCTTATTTGGGGTTTTAACCCCAAAAATTGAAATAAATTTTAACCCCCAATCTCCTTTATTCCAAAATCCCAACCAAGCCTTTGGACCCTGCCAGGACCACAAGCTTTCCTTTTCGGGCTTTTCTGACCACATGAAAGCCTTTCTGATTCGATATGGCTCTCCAGTTTTTGCCTCCATCCTGAGATAAATCTACCCCTCCGGGACCTACAGCCACCACCGATGGAACCTCCAGAAATTCAACACATTCCCGATAACCTCCAGTAGGCTGCTGCGGAAATGTCCAGGTTTTGCCACCATCACCGGCATAAAAAACATGGTCCTTTTTCAGGGTATCCATTTTGTAATCGCCCCCGACAATCAGCCAGTTCCGGTCATGGACGGCAAGAGAAAAAATACCCCGGCTTTCAGTTCCTTTCAGGATGGGAACCGAAATTTTACTCCAGCTTTTACCCCTGTTGAATGATAAGAGGATTCCCGATTGCAGGCCGCCGGTAGCAATGGCCACATACCTCTTTTCCCAGAGCCGGATGTTGGTGCCGCTGGCAGCAAAGGAAGCTTCTCCGGAGTCCAATACAGGTCGTTCATTTTCCGGGGCTTTTGTCCAGGTTTTGCCACCGTCGCTGGTCCTTACCAGCAGCAATTTTCCATTTATCGGGTCGCCGTACATGATGCCGTGTCTATCGTCCCAAAAGTCTACGCCATCAAAAAAGGCATCTTTGTGGGCAATACGGAATACTTCTTTCCAACTTTTCCCGCCATTTTCTGTTCGTAAAATGATGCCCGGACTCCCGGCATTGGCCACAATCGCCCGCAGAGAATCAAAGGCATAAAGGGTACGGAAATCGCTTTTCTCAAAGCAGGGAATGACTTGAAAAGACCAGCTTTTGCCTCCCGAAACCGAGCGCCCCACCGTACCCTGATTTCCTGCAAGCCAGGCCACCTGATCATCAACCACAGAGAGGCCGCGGAAGGATACCTTCGCCGGGGTTTCTATCACCCGAATCTGAGCCCGCGGCTGAAGTACAGGGCCCAGCACAAAAAAAATAAAAAGCAGCACCCATGTCATCATCATATCTTTTTTGTCTGGAAAACAGAATTTGCGAACCAGCGAACGCATAGCTTTCATAAATAAGCAAATGCAAGGTTAACACAATTTGAACTTTCGGGATACACTAGGCCAAAGACCTTGCACCCATTCAAAAAGAACTTGGCAAGGCACAAAAGTTCCATGAACAAAGATGCACAAAGCGGGGTATGGCAGCCAACAGCATCCAAATGGATTGCAAATAAGAGAATCGAAAGGTCTGCGGTTGCCTTGCTTGGGAAATGGGGCAGCGGGCTGTGATTTAAATTTTTGAGAGTGATCCAGCTTCCTCCGCTATGCCGGGAAAAACATCAGAAACATTATTTACCACAACGGAGAAGAAATCATCCGAAGGGCCGAGGACTGAAACAAATCAAAAAAACTACCAGCGACAGGATGGCAATGATGACCCTCCCCGGACTTAAAGGTCTTTCATCTTGAGCCGGAGGATGATAAACACCCAAAAAACGGCCCAATATGAGCCCGAAAACTGTCCAGCCGGGGTAACCTTCCAAATGGGGAAACAAAATTTTCAAAACATATTGAAGTCCGAAAATGCCCAATGCAAGGCTTACATTGTTCCACACATTCTCGAATACCCGCGACACCGAAACAAATATGATGACAAGGAATATCAGGTTCTGCCACAGCTTCTCCGTCAAAAAGGTATCGTACTCAAAATCAATGGGAAAAGGTGTGCCCAGGCCGGCGTAAAAAATGAAACCTACAAAAATGAGGGGTGAAATCAGGTTGTGCACTCTCCTGCCGGCCACCGAATACAAAATATGACCGCCGTCGAGCTGACCGATGGGAAACAAATTGAGCGAGGTAAAAAATAAGGCCAGAAAGCCTGCAAACAGAAAAGGATAGTGCATCAATTCATAGCCATTAGGAATAAGGGAAGGGTCGTCTACGGCAAACTTTTCAAAAAACTGCATCAGTAAACTGGTACCTATTTCAATATTTACTCCATTGACAGTCTGATTGTTATACACATACTTGGCGTAATCTTTTCCGTATTTGGCATACTCGGGATGGATAGAAAAAAGATAATCCAGGGGAGGCAAATGGCTGTATCCGTACCAAAGCAAGCCCAGAGCCACCACAAAACCTGAAAGCGGCCCGGCAACCCCGACATCGAAATATTCCATCCGGGACCTCAGCTGAGACTTCAACCGGATGAAAGCGCCCATAGTACCAATGCTGGGCCAAGCCAGAAAACCAAGCCAAGCGGGAATATACAAGGGAAGTGTGACATCGGCTTTGTACTTTTTGGCAAAAAAGTAATGGCCGAATTCATGGCAAGTGAGGATGCCTATAAAAGGAATTGAAAACTGCATTCCCCGCCAAAAATCATCAAGGCCCAGGGTCTTGCCCTGACCAAAATTTATCCAAAAATTACCCGTTATCCACTCTGCTCCAGCCAGCGTGGTGGTAATCAGCGTGAGGATTAAAAAAAAGAAAAACCGTATTAAAGGATTCAAATAAGGGAAATGTAAGAAGCTTAGAAAAATTTTCCTGTGGTGGGAGCCATGCGCCTGACTTTACCGGCTAGTCCCAGTTCAGGTCTTTTTCCTCTTCTTCGGGCAAAACGGGGGGCTTGTAGAAGT
Organism: Catalimonadaceae bacterium; assembly: GCA_044359055.1. Classification (GTDB taxonomy): domain Bacteria; phylum Bacteroidota; class Bacteroidia; order Cytophagales; family Flexibacteraceae; genus CAMDMI01. The sequence goes on along the minus strand of JBIKMV010000046.1, from coordinate 3,056 downwards.
CGTAATCGGGCATGAGTTCTTTTACTTTTTCAAAAGTTTCGTTCATTGCCTCAATGAATTTTACGAAATCTTCTTTGTAGAGAAATATCTTATGCTTCTCAAAAACAAAAGTTCCATCAGGTGAAAACCGTTTTTTGCTCTCGGTTATTGTCAGGAAAAAATCCTCTGACCGTGTCGATTTCAAATCAAAAAAGTAGGTTCTCTTTCCGGCTTTTACCCGTTTGGCAAAAATTTCGCCTCTGTCGTTTCTCTCTTCCACAGTAAAAAAATTTGCTTCAAAAATAGGGCAAAATTCAACCCGAAAAAAAAATTAAAATGTAGCTGATATCCCGGCTGCAAAGCAGAGAATCGGCGCAGAAATTCAGACCCGGTATGGCTACCTAATTGCAGCTTCCAAAACAATATGAAGGGAAAAGTGCGGATTATCAATACTTTCCATTATTTTTGCACCCCCATTTTGATTCTAAGGATAAAAAATATGAAATTCCGATTGGCGCTTGCTGCCCTGTGGATTTTTGCATTTGGCAATGTTCTGGGGCAAAAAGGAAACAAAATCGAACTGAAAGGAAGAGCCTCCTATTATGGCGAAGAATTCCATGGCAGGCGTACGGCCAGCGGTGAAAAATTCGACATCAACAAATATACAGCAGCCCATCGCACTCTGCCATTTGGCACCAAAGTAAAGGTGACCAACCTGATGAATGGCAAAGCGGTAATCCTGAAAATCAACGACCGCGGACCCCATGTAAAAACCAGGATTATTGACCTCTCGAAAATTTCTGCCCGGGCGCTGGACCTGATGAAATTCGGGGCTGCCAGGGTTTCTATCGAGGTGGTAACCGACCCAAATCTGGCATTGGGACCATATTTTCCCAGCTATTCACCCAACGAAGTCCTCAATACAGCTTTGTATTTTCCCGGCAATACCTACAATTTCTGGGGAAATGCCCGCAATCCGGAGGGATTCGGATTTCAGATCGGAGCTTTTACCGACCTCATTTCTGCCCGGGAAACCTGCCAGAAACTGATTCTCAAAGGCATAAAGGATGTGTACATTCAGGTGGCGGCCCTGCCTGAGGGAAAATTATACCGGGTAATGGTGCATCAGTTTCCCAGCAGGGAATTGGCACAGGAAGAAATTCTCTGTCTGAAAGAACTGGGCGTGGATGGCTTTGTAAGGAGCTATTGAGCCGCCGGACTTAAATCCAGCCCTTGTTGCGGAAATAGGCAATAATTCCAATGCCTGAAACCATCATCAGCAGGAGAGAAACCCAGAAACCCAAGGGAGAATCGAGGCCCGGAATGAGGGTAAAGTTCATGCCGAAAATACTGGCGATGAGCGTAGGGGGCAAAAACACAAGGCTGAAAACCGTAAAGATTTTAATGATCTGATTTTGCTCGAGCTGAATCAGGTTCATAAGGGTGTTCTGCAGATATTCCAGCCTTTCGAAGTTGAAGTGGGTATATTCCAGCAAAGAGGAAATGTCTTTGAGAATAATTTTGAGGCGGTCTTTCTTTTCTTCCGGAAATAAACCGGAGCGCATGCAGGCCGAAAGCACCCGCTGCTTGTCGATAATGCCTTCGCGGAGCTGCATGGTATTTTCCTGCAATTCATTGATTATGAGGATATTGCTCCTGTCTGTCTGACCTCCTGTATTGAGGCTTCGGGAAATCTGGGTCACCTGCCGGGCCACATTTTCTACCAGGTCAGCTTCAAAATCTATCTGGGTTTCGAACAGCCGCAGCAGCACATCGGCACCGGAGAGAAACTGCTCCTTACTGATTTTCATCTTCCTTACCGTGTCGGCAAAGATGCGGCTGTCGCCTGTGCGCCTGGTAAACAATACCCCTTCCTTCAGCTGAAAGGCAACCGGATAGGCTTCTTCCTGCTTTTGATGGTTGATTCTAAGGAAATTGGAGTTGGCAATAATGGTTTTGCCACGCTCTATGTAGCGGCTCGAACTCTCGATTTCAATCACTTCCTGAGGGGTCTGAAAACTGAGGCCGAAGTGGTCTTCGATCCAGTCCTCATCTTTGTCCGATGCATTTTGGAGGTCTACCCAGACAATATCATCCAGTTCCTGAATTTCCTCCAGGGATGTTTCCTTGCGAAGGTCTTTGCCTTCCTTGTAATACACCCTTACCATTGGGCAAAACTGGCAAAAACCTTTCTTTCGGGCGAAACTTTTTTAGAGAATCACTCCTTCACCCAAATCATCAAATCCTTGGCTCCGATTTTTAAATCCTGCTGCTTTCCACCGGTAAGCCCCTGACCGCGAACACCTTCTTTACTCACAGCCCGTGAGTTACCCACCAGCTTCCATTTTCCTGCGGGTACCGGCACATGAATAAATGCATCGGGTTTTTCGCTTACATTGAGCAAAACCAACACTTTGCCATCTACCAGATAGCCCAGCAAACCCTGATTTTCTTCCTCAAAAAACTGATAATAATGTTTGGGCAGCTTTTCTTCTGTCCTGAAAACCTTCCCGATTTCACTGTTTCTCAGTTCAATAAGTCCTTTCCAAAAGGCCAGCATGCCTTTGTAATCGCAGTGGCTCCCCTTGTCTGACTTGGTTTTGCCGATGTTTTCCCAAAGAAACAGGTTGCAGTTTCTCAGATTGTAGGTATCGCGTTTGCCATGGTAGTGCATCGGCCCGGAGCGGGCGGTTTGCTTCACCACTTCCATGAGGGGAGCGAGACCTTTGGAGCGCATAAACTCCGTTCCTCCGTGCAGCACAAGTGGGCCCGTACTGGTAAAAAGCAATGTGGCAGCGAGTTTAAATGCCCTTTCATCCACGCCAAACCGGCCATCCCAGTTCTTTTCGGCAAACTGGTCGGCCAAAGCCCAGTTGTCGTGGATGTCCAGATACTTGATGCCCGAAAGCGGCGATTTTTCATCGGGGAAAGTGGAAGTCAGACCCCTTTTGGCATTTTCTCTTTCAGATAAATTTCCACCTGCAAAGCCCCGGTCTGTCGCTTTATTTTCCGGATTGGAAACGGGTCCTTTGAAGGCATTGCGGGCATCATCGTTGAAATAGCAAATGGGTGAATCG
>JBIKMV010000001.1:0-51421 GCA_044359055.1 Catalimonadaceae bacterium | reverse complement strand
AATGGTTTTAAACCGGGCCGACCTGTCCGGGATACCCTCGAGATTCTTCAACAATAAATCCATGTTTTTTTCTGCATCCCGCCCGGGTCCGGCGTAGTGGGCGGTATCTGCACCGGGCTCACCTCCGAGAGCGCTCACCTCAAGGCCGGTATCGTCCGCAAAACAATTGATACCATATTTCCCTGAAACGAAAGCCGCTTTTTCCAGAGCATTGCCTTCAATGGTTTTCTGGTTCTCAGGCAGTTCTTCGAAGCAGGCTATATCTTTCAGACTCAGGATATTTATTCCGGAAGGCAGTATGGACTGAACCTCTTCCAGTTTATGGGCATTGTTGGTGGCAAAGCAGATTTCCAAGCTCTTCATGCGGGCAAAGATTATAAAAAACTGCACATGCTGACCTTATGGCAGACCATGACTTCGTGGCTTAATACTTGTTTAACATCAGCTTGTTTGGGAGAAAAGAAAAATAATGACATGAAAGAGGAAAATAACGAATTGGATAACAACAATTTAGACCATACCAGCCAGGAAATTGCGGTAGAAGATACAAGCCAAAATCCTTCTGCCGATAAGTCAGAAAATTTGCAAACAGACGAAACCGAAACAGCAGAATCTGAATTTCGGCGTCTTCAGGCCGAGGCAGCCGACTGGAAAGACAAATACATCCGGCTTTATGCCGAATTTGAAAATTTCCGTCAGCGGACTTCCAAAGAAAAAATCAACCTCATTGCCACTGCCTCTGAAGGTTTGATGCTGGAGTTGCTTCCCGTGGTAGACGATTTTGAGCGAAGCATCAAAGCCATGGAGCAGGCCAGCGATGTGCAAAGCCTTCGCGAAGGGGTAGAGCTGGTATTTCATAAACTGATCAAAACGCTGAATCAGAAGGGATTGAAGCCTATGGATTCCATAGGTCAGGTATTCAATGCAGATTTGCACGAAGCCATCACCCAGATTCCTGCCCCGGACCCTGCCGGTAAAGGCAAGGTCATCGACGAAATTGAAAAAGGATATACCTTACACGATAAGCCCATTCGCTACGCCAAGGTAGTGATTGGTTCATAAAAACAAGCCCATGGCAAAGAGAGATTATTATGAAATTCTGGGGGTAAGCAAGTCTGCCCCGGCTGATGAAATCAAGAAAGCCTACCGGCAGCACGCCATCAAATACCATCCCGACAAAAACCCCGGCAATCCTGAAGCTGAGGAGAAATTCAAGGAAGGGGCAGAAGCCTATGAGGTGCTGAGCGATCCGCAGAAAAAGGCCCGTTACGATCAGTTCGGTCATGAGGGCATGGGCGGATACGGCAGCGGCGGTGGTGGTTTCAACAACATGGAAGACATCTTTTCCAGGTTCGGAGATATATTCGGAGACGATTCGCCCTTTGGTTCTTTTTTTGGAGGAAACGGCGGCAGAGGCCGAACAAGAAAAGGTTCCAATCTGAGGATAAAGCTGAAACTTACTCTTCAGGAAATAGCGGAAGGGGTGGAAAAGAAAATAAAGGTAAACCGCCTTGTGGTGGCTCCGGGGGTTACTTTCAAAACCTGTCCCACCTGCGGAGGAGCCGGTCAGGTAAACCGCCTGATGAATACGCCCTTCGGCCAAATGCAGACAGCCTCTACCTGCCATGCCTGCAACGGGGCAGGTCAGACACTGGACAACAGACCTCCGGGATCAGATGCAAACGGCCTGATACCAAGGGAAGAAATCATATCCGTAAAGATTCCGGCCGGTGTGCAGGAAGGCATGCAGCTGAATATGCAGGGTAAAGGCAACGAGGCTCCCGGAAGGGGAATTGCCGGCGACCTGCTCATTCTGGTGGAAGAAGCCGAAGACGAGAACCTCAAAAGGGATGGAAACAATGTCATCTCTGAGTTGTACCTGAATTTTGCTGATGCAGCCCTGGGCACCCATTCCGAAATCACGACCATAGACGGTAAGGTGAAAATCAAAATAGACCCCGGAACCCAGAGTGGTAAAATATTGAGATTGAGGGGAAAAGGTTTAAAAGATTTGAATGGATACGGCCGCGGAGATCACCTGATTCATGTAAACATCTGGACTCCCAAAAACCTGTCCAAAGAAGAAGTTGCCCTTCTTGAAAAACTGAAGGAATCCCCGAATTTTTCACCCAATCCCGGAAAATCTGAAAAAGGTTTTTTTGATAAAATGAAAGAAATGTTCAGCCAGTAAGCGGCAAAATTTACTATAGGAAAAAGCCACCGGAGATTGCTTCGGTGGCTTTTTTGTTTTCATCCTGATACCCCGTCTGCTCCGATTCCCCTGAAAAGAAATCCGGATGCCATGCGTGTATGATGTTATTTTGCTCATGATATTGATTATGAGCACTATTTTTAATTTGAAAGTGTTTTGATGCCTATTTTTATTCCCCTATTTTTGCCAACCCATTTTTAAGGACAGTCCTAAAGACTTTATGCAAGAAAATTCTACCATTCCTCCAGACCAGAATCCGGAAGAAAACCCCGAGAATACCCAAAACATCCCTTCAGAAGAAGCCGGAGATACCGTTTTCTCGGGAGAATTATTGGAAAATGATGCGGAACTACCCGGAGTTCAGGATGAGGAAGTAACCGGCGAGGTACAAGCAGAAGATGCACCGGAAGCGGACATTCAGGAGGAAACAGCCCAGGAAGAAATTGCGGTTGAGGAAATTCCTGCTGAAGTTCAGTCGGATGAATCAGAAGCGCCCATTCCTGCCGAAGAGGCCATCCCGGATGAAGTTGAGGCTGTACTTGGTGTCACGCCTGAGGATACAGCCGCGATTTCAGAAGAACCTGTAACAGAGGTTCAGGAGGCACATATAAGCGAGCCATCTGATGAAAACAGCCATAGTGCCATGCTCGTAGTCGAAGAGCATGAGCTCGAGGAAATGGAAAATCAGGAAGCCGAAAATCAGACCGAAGATTACAGCGGTCTGGATTTGGAGCAACTGGTGAAGCTGGCTGAGCAACTCAACAGAGACAATGATCCGGCAGCAGGCCACCGTGTGATACAAAAATTAAAGCCCATTTTCGATGGTCTTTTCCTGAAAGAAAAGAATGAGGCTCTGGAAAAATTTGTCGCAGACGGAGGTGATAAAGAATCGTATGAATTTAAGCATCAGGGACTAGAACAGCGATTCAATCAGGCAGGACGAGGCATAAACGAAAAGCGGAAAATCAGTCAGGAGTTTCAGCAAAAAGAGCGGTCCCGGAATCTGGAAGCCAAGCTGTTACTGCTGGAACAACTCAGGCAGGTGGTTGACGATTATGAACACAACCCCGACTATGAAAAATTCAGGCAGATAAAAGAAGAATGGAAAAAAATTGGCCCTGTGGGTTCTGATCAGGCCAAAAATCTGAATGCCTCTTATTATGCACTTCTGGACCGCTTTCACGGAAACAGCGAAAAATTCAACTGGCTCCGGGATTTGGACAGGAAGAAAAACCTGGATCTCAAACAGGAAATAATTGGTAAAATAGAAAAACTGGCTCAGGAAAGTTCAATTTCCAAGGTCATGAAAGACCTGATAAGTTATCAGGACGACTACCGCTCGCTGGGTCCTGTGCCCAAAGAGAAACTGGATGAACTCAAAGAAAGACTCAAAAAGGCGGTTGATGTTCTCTACGAAAGAAGAAAAGAATTCAATGAACAGCGCAAGCAATGGCTGGCCGAAGAAATCTCACTGAAAGAGGCATTGGCCGAAAAGATTGCTGATTTTGAGCACTTTGTCGGACAAACAGCCCGTGACTGGCAGGCAAAAACCAAAGAACTGCTCGTACTTCAGGAAGAATGGAAAGCGGTGCCCAATCGCTTCAGGGAGAAAACTGCTGAGCTCAATAAAAAATTCTGGAATGTGTATAAGAAATACATGCACAATAAGAATGAGTTTTTCAGAGAGCTGGATAAGGGTAAGAAAGATGTAATAGCCCGAAAGCAAGCCTTGGTTGATGAAGTTAACAGCCTCAAAGACGGGGAAGACTGGGACGGCATCGTAAACAGAATGAAAGAATTGCAGGCTGAGTGGAAGCAACTGCCGGCGCTTTTCGGCAAAGAAGGGCAGAAAATTTATGATGCTTTCAGAGCGGGCATAGACCACTTTTTCAATCGGCTCCGGGAAAGGAGGAGCGGGGAGGATAAGGTGCAAAACGAAAACCTTGAAAAGAAGGAAGAGGTCTGCAGACAAATCGAAGAAAAGGCAGAAGCCGGATTGGGCAGCAGGGACCTGGTAGAGCAATTCAGGGATGAGTTCCGCAACATCGGATTCGTACCCATGAAATCCATTCAGAAAGTCAATGGCCGTTTCACCCGTGCCATGATGGATCTGATTGAAAAATCTACCCTCATTCCCAAAGAGGAAAAGGAGAAATTCAAAATCAACCTGCTGAACAACAACAAGAGTTTGTTCTCTTCCGAAGGAGTAAAATCCCTGAAAAATCAGGAAGGCTATATCCGAAACAGACTACAGCAGCTCAAAAAAGACCATGGAAATCTGGAGGACAACATGGCCATGTTCAAAATGTCGAAAAATGCTATGGCGCTGATTGAAGATATTCAGAAACGAGCCAACCTTTTGAAGCTGGAAATCAATGAACTGGAATCTCAGCTCAAAGAAATCCGGGCAGGAGAATCTCAGGCATAATGAAAAAAAAGACCGCAGCAAAAGCGGTCTTTTTTTTCTCCATTACAATAACAGGAGGCAACACAATCACCATTTCTTCCCTAAGGCGGAAACACTTTCATCCATCCATACCCCTAATAAAGCTATGAATCTGATGCTTCCGGCAGAAACCTTCAAAGGAAAAACCATGCTCATTACCGGTGGCGGTTCCGGGCTTGGATTCAGCATGGCAAGGGCATTTCAGATGCTTGGTGCCCATGTAATCATTGCAGGCCGAAAGGAGGAAAGGCTCAGGGATGCCGCCGCAAAACTGAAATCTCTCACCGGAAAAGAAACCGAATACCACGCCCTCGATGTCCGGGATGCAGCAGGTGTAGAATCTCTTGTAAATCAGATATTTGCCCGGTTTCAAAATCTTGACGGATTGGTTAACAATGCAGCAGGCAATTTTATCTCTCCCACTGAAAGACTTTCTGCCAATGCCTTTTCCTCCATCATAGATATCGTATTGAAGGGCAGTGTACACACCACTCTGGCGGCTGGCAAAAACTGGATAGAAAAAAAGCAGAAAGGCACCGTTTTGAACATTGCCACCACCTATGCTTCTACAGGGTCGGGTTTTGTTGTGCCTTCTGCTGTGGCCAAAGCCGGCCTGGTATCTCTAACCCGTTCTCTTGCTGCGGAGTGGGGCCGCTATGGTATCAGAACCAATGCGATAGCTCCGGGCCCAGTTCCTACCGAGGGTGCATGGTCCCGCTTGTTTCCGAAGGAAGCACTGCCGGCCGGTCTTGCAGAAAACATGGACCCGGCCCGGAAAATCCCTTTGGGGCGCGTAGGAACCCATGAAGAACTGGTCAATTTGGCTTGCTTTCTGCTGTCGGACTTCAGTGGTTTTATCAACGGAGAAGTGGTAACCATGGACGGGGGCGAGTGGCTTCAGGGTGCCGGTGAGTTCAACTGGCTGAAAGATGTTCCTGCCTCAATGTGGGACGCCATTGAAGCCATGACCCGCAAAGGAAAATAGGGGCGGAACCCATCAGCATTCAAAACGAAAAAAAGCATGGTCCGGAAAGGCCAAAGGGTTGTAATTTTGCCAATTCAAAACAATTTCATGGTCCGAGTTGGTTTTGGCATGAAATTCGTGTCCCAAGTAAAAAACAAAAAATTATGTCCGTAATCCATGCAACTGATGCAGACTTTGAATCTGCGCTAGGGAGCCAACCGAAAACGATAGTAAAGTATTATGCCGACTGGTGCGGCAGTTGTCGTCTGATTTCTCCCAAATTCAAAAGATTATCTGAAGATGAGCGCTTTACAGGAATTCAGTTTCTGGAAGTGAATGCTGAAGAAAATGCCCAGGCACGAAAAATGGCAGGGGTAAGCAATCTGCCTTTTTTTGCAGTTTTTCAGGGTAAAGACCTTGTGGCTTCGGCCGCAACCAATAAAGAGGAGGCCATAGTGGAAATGCTTCAGCAATTAAAATAAGCCCCTATGAAACTCCCTGTCATTAAAAAGCTGGTAGAAAACTACAGCGTAGAAGACCTGCAGGCCGCCGAAGAGGCTTTATTGTCTGAACTTGAGCCGGTCATCCCCGTTGAGGGCGACGATGAAGGTGAGAAACTCACCCATATCCTGGCCGCTGTTTTCATTATCGGAGAAATGAAGGAAAAAGGCAGCGATTACCTGAGTGCACTGCGGGCCTACACATCCAGAGTAAGAACCTCTATTTCCTGAAGCCATGAGCAAAAAAGGAAAAGTACTTGTGGCCATGAGCGGCGGGATAGACAGTTCGTTGGCGGCCGTATTGCTGCACGAGCAGGGCTATGAGGTGATAGGCATGACCATGAAAACCTGGGACTACACCGGCAGCGGCGGCTCGAAAAAAGAAACCGGCTGCTGCTCCCTCGACAGCATCAACGATGCCCGTAATGTATCTGTAAATCTGGGCTTTCCGCATTATATTCTGGATATTCGTTCCGAGTTTGGCGACTTTGTCATCGACCATTTTACCAATGAATATCTGGAAGGGCGAACGCCCAATCCCTGTGTTTTGTGCAATACACACATCAAGTGGGATGCCCTGCTCCGGCGTGCCGATATGCTCGGTTGTGAATTTATAGCCACCGGCCACTATGCCGCACTGAAGCAGGAAGGCGGACGATTTTTTATTTCCAGAGGTTTAGACCGCGACAAAGACCAGTCGTATGCCCTCTGGGGAGTAAGTCAGGAAAGCTTGTCCCGTACGATATTGCCTCTCAGTCACTTAACCAAAAAGCAGATTTATGAAATGGCTGCGGGAATGGGCTTTTCGGATCTGGTGAATAAATCCGAGAGCTACGAAATATGCTTTGTCCCTGACAATGATTACCGTGGATTTCTGAAGCGAAGGGTGCCGGGCCTTGTAGAAAAAGTGGCTGGTGGTGAATTTGTGGATGAACAAGGACATGTTCTGGGGACGCACGAAGGATATCCTTTTTATACGGTGGGCCAGAGAAAGGGTCTTGGCATAGCCCTAGGTTATCCGGTTTTTGTTACGGCCATAGACAAAGAACTAAACCGGGTGGTACTGGGCAAAGATACCGACCTGATGAAAAATACCATGCTGGTCAATCAGTTGCGGCTCATGAAATATGAGAACCTGAATGGCAGGCACATAGAAACCACCACCAAAGTCAGGTACAAGGACGCAGGTACACCCGCATTGATAGAACAAATCGGTGACGAAATGCATGTGAAATTCCATGACTGGGTATCGGCCATTGCGCCGGGTCAGGCAGCCGTTTTCTACGAAGGCGACGATGTGATTGGCGGCGGCTGGATCAAAAGCGGGGGCCGGATATAGCCTGAGAATGTCAATTTGCCTGGTCAGGCATAAAAAAAGGGACCCTGGGGTCCCTTAAATATGCTGCATTCTGAATGATGATTTTATTTTCTGCTGCCTGGTTTTTTGGGCATTCCTCCGGCCGGCCTGGCAGGCGATGGCGACACAGGCTTGATGCCGGTTTCGTCTTTTTTCTCTTCTCCCTCTTTGGGTTCTTCGATGCCCAGTTTTTTCAGGACCAGATCGGTAATATCGGTTTCTTCTTCCGCATATAGCAAAACCTGATCTGAATTGAATACATGGGTAAAACCATTGGCTTTGGCTACTTCATTTACGGCTTTGTAAATTTTGTCCAGTTCAGGCTTTACCAGCTCCTGCTCTTTTTTTCTCAGGTCGTCCTGAGCATTTTCCTGAAGGGTTTGAATGCTGCGCTGTAAAGTTCTCAGCTCCTCTTCCTTGTCCTTCTTTATGGCTTCAGGCATAGTGCCCTGCCCTTTCTGATAAGATTCGAATTTGGCTTCGAGTTCCTTGTTTTTCTCTTCTATGGTTTTGAGATACTGCTTTTGGGTTTCTTCCAGTTGCTTTTGGATCACTTTGGAAGCCGGACTGATACTCAATACATAGTTCACATTGGTGTATCCGATTTTCACCGGTTTGGCTGCTTTTACTTCCTGCACCGCAGGCTTGACTTCGGTAGCGGTCTGTGCAAAAGATGCAAATCCCATTCCGGTACTCAGGATGCAGATGGCTGCAATTTTTTTCATTTTCTGATTTGATTTGAAAGGTTGGAAAAACTATTTTTTGTCTTTGTTCTGGTCGTTTACGGTATCGTCTTTGTCACCAAGTCCAAGTTCTTCGAGAACAAAATCGGTGTAGTCGTGGGCAGGATTGGTGTAAATCATAACCAGGTCTCCTGCTTTATCGAACATGATGGCGATTTTCTTCTTTTTACAAACTTTTTCTACGGCCTCAAATATCTTATCCTGCAAGGGTTTTACCAACTCTTGTTTCTTAAGAAAGTATAAACCTTCAAAACCGAAGGCTTTATTCTGGGCTTCCCGGGCGTCTTTTTCTTTTTTTGCAATGGCCGTCTGACGCTCTTTTTTCATGTCATCGGTGAGCAATACTTCCTCCGCCATGTATTCTTTTCTCAGCTTATCTACCTCATTTCTAAGGGCTTCTATTTCAGATTGCCATTTCTGGCTTTGGGTTGCCAGTTCTGTAGAGGCTTGTTTGTATTCCGGCATTTTGCTCAGAATAAATTTTGAATCAATGTATCCGAATTTTTGTGCCAAGGCCAGGTGGCCTGAGCCCAATACCATCAGAAAAAGAAAGATTTTAAGTTTCATGTGTTATCTGATTTGCTGGCCTATGGTAAACTGGAAAGCATTGTGAATCACTTCGGGTCCGTCGAAAGCCCAGCCATAATCTACCCCCAGCATTCCAAATGCGGGCATAAAAATACGAACCCCCAATCCTGCACTTTTGTAAATATTGAATGGATTGTAGGTCTGATAGCTTCCCCAGGAGTTTCCTCCTTCTGCAAAAGAGTGCACAAAAATAGTAGCGGCCGGATTGGTTGAAATGGCATACCGCAATTCCGTCACAAATTTATTGAACAACACCCCGGCTTCTATTCCCAGAGGAGTGCCCACCTGACCGTCGTTGTATCCCCGCAGTGCTATGATATCGTAGCCAAGAAGGAAATTGAAACCGGATAAGCCTGAACCCCCGAGTCTGAATCTTTCGAAAGGCCCGATTCCCAACTGCTGATTGTAGGACCCTATCCAGCCAAAGTGTGCCCTGGTATTGATAACCAGATTTTTGGCAAGAGGCAAAAACCAGGAGGCATCAAAGTTCCACTTGTGAAATTCCACCCATCGGAATCGCTCTTTATCACTTGAAAAGCTGTTGTTTTTCCGGAACAGGGAGTAGGGTGGAGTGAGGTTGACAATCAGGCTGAGGCTGCTGCCGGAGGTGGGAAATGTGGGGTTGTTAATGCTGTTTCTGCTCAGATTGGTACTGAGGGCTATGGAATTGGAAAAAGTTTGATCCCGGCCAAAGTCTGAACCTGAAATCAGTGTATAATTAAACAAATCATACCGTTGTATGCTCAGGGTGCTCATTAGAGAGAAATAGTCATCGGGCCAGCGAAGCCTTTTTCCTAGTGAAATATTTCCCCCGTTGATGGCAAGGCGGCTGATGACCTCGTTGTTGTTGTTTAATCCTCTTTGAACCGAGCGGGTCAGTCCTACGGTTAGGCTATTTGGCCTCTTTCCTCCAAACCAGGGTTCGGTAAATGAAACAGAATAGGTCTGAAATGCCCTTCCATTGGCCTGAAAACGAATTGAGAACCGCTGACCGTCACCTGAAGGGAGTGGAGTCCATTCCCGGAAATTCTTTATTTTTCTCATGGAAAAATTGTTGAACGAAAGTCCGAGTGTGCCGATAAATCCAAAGGCACCGCCCCATCCGCCCGACAGCTCAATCTGATCGCTGGGCTTTTCTTCCACCGAATAGTTGATGTCCACGGTACCATCCTGCGGATTCGGAATGGGATTGATACCGATTTTTTCAGGGTCAAAATATCCGAGGGTGGCCAGCTCACGGTTGGTCCGGATCAGGTCTGAACGGCTGAATTTTTGTCCCGGCAGGGTCCTGATTTCCCTGAGGATCACATGGTCATTGGTCTTGGTATTGCCCGAAATATTGATGCGGTTTATCTTCGCCTGAGCCCCCTCATTCATCCTGAGTTCTATGTCAATGGCATTGCCGTTTACGGCTACCTCATTGGGGTCAACAGAAAAGAACAAGTAGCCGTCGTCCATGTACAAGGAGCTGATGTCCATTCCGTTGGGATTATAATTCAGTTTTTTCTGAAGCAAATCCATATTGTAAATATCTCCCTGCTTTATCCCCAGAACAGAATTGAGGTATTCAGAATCGTAGAGGTAGTTGCCGGTCCAACTAATTTTTCCAAAATTATACTTCTGTCCTTCCTCAATTTTGAGTTTCAGATTTACAGTTTTATTGTCGTTCTGCCACACCGAATCGGAAACAATGGATACATCACGGTAGCCGTTTTTGGTGTAAAACTCAATCAGATTCTGCTTGTCTGCCTCAAATTTGGACCGAATGAAACGGGACGCTTTGAAGATTCTCCAAATCTTTTTTTCCTTTGTATCTTTCAGCTTTTTACGGATGTTTTTGCCTTCATAGGCTGAGTTGCCTTCTACAATGAGGTTGGCAATTTTTACTTTTCTCCCTTTCTCAACATTGATTTTCAGGATGATGGCATTGCCAAGGGCCGTATCTTCTTCCTGGCTGATCTGAACCTTGGCATTGAAAAAGCCCTTTTCAAGAAAATGTCTCTTGATTGTATTGGAGGTAGCCTTGATCATGGCATCGTTGATGGCTTTTCCCCTTATCAGACTGATTTTTTCACGGATATCATCTGCATCGCCCTTTTTCAATCCCCGAATCTGAAATTTTGAAAGCCTCGGTTTTTCCTTCAATACAAAATTCAGAAAAACATACTCTCCATCCGGCCTCGATTCTGTTTTGGCTATTTCAATTTGAATGTCCCCCAAAATGCCTTGCTCCCAGAGCTTTTTTATCGCCCCGGAGATCTGCAGGCCCGGGATTTCAATTTTATCTCCCACTTTCAGGCCCGAGTAAGCAATGAGTGCTTCGGGCGAAAGAAATTTAATTCCCTTTATCTCAATGCCACCCAGTTCGTAGGTTTTTGGTTTTTCGTAGCTCACCTCCTCGCTGCTTCCGGTTTGACCTGCTTTTCTGGAACCCAGTTTGACCTGTGCCGAAACACGGTAAAATTGAATCAGCAAAAAGACGATGAGAAATAGCCTGATTTTCATTTAGTTTTGAGTTGTGGCGGTTACTTTTCCAAACCTCCTTTCGCGGGACTGGTAAGACAAAATGGCTTCATGAAGTACCTCCCGGGTGAAATCCGGCCACAAAACCGGTGTGATGTACAATTCGGTATAGGCGATTTCCCAAAGCAAAAAGTTACTTATTCTCATCTCTCCGCTTGTCCGGATCAGCAATTCCGGGTCAGGCATGGGGTAGGAGGGAAGCAGAGCAGCAAAATCATCTTCGGTCAGGGTATCAGGCAACTTTTCGCCCTGCATGATTTTGTTTTTCAGCCGGTTGGCTGCCTCAGTAATTTCCCATCGGCCCGAATAATTCAAGGCCAGAACGAGGGTCATTCTGCTGTTGTTCTGCGTCTTTTCCATCGTTTCGGCCAGCTCTTTCCGGCATCGCTGCGGTAAGGCCGAAATATCTCCCAGTGATTCCAGTTTGATGTCGTTTTTCTGCAAAGTCGGAGTTTCCTGCCGTATGGTCTGAACCAGCAATTCCATCAGCCCCATTACTTCTTCTTTAGGTCGCCCCCAGTTTTCGGTAGAGAAAGCATATAGCGTGAGGTATTTAACACCCGCTTCTGCACAACCTTCCACCGCTTCGCGGACAGCTGTAATGGCATGTTTGTGGCCTGAAATTCTGGCAGCCAACCCTTTTTGCTTGGCCCACCTGCCGTTTCCGTCCATAATAATGGCAATATGCTTTGGAATGTTGTTCAGGTCTAGCCGCGAGTCGATTGCCATGTAACGATATAAAAAAGCCGAAATTGGCTTTTCAAAAAGAAGCGGCAAAAATAGTGTTCCTGACAGGATTCTGAAACATTAACTTTTCATTGAAAATCAGAGGTTTATAATTTTTATTGTGATTTTCCCCGACAAAATGCACCATATTTCCGCTTCCAAATCTTATGCAGGATCTTCAGAAACTGATTTCGGGACTCCGCTCCGGCGACCGCCTCAGCCTGAGCAAGTGCATTACCCTGGCCGAAAGCGAAGCTTTTGCCCACCAGGACCTGAAGGATGAACTCATCCGGGAAATTGAAAAAGAGGAGTACCGGACATTTCGACTGGCGGTTACCGGGCTTCCGGGTTCAGGAAAAAGTACCCTCATCGACAGTCTGGGCATGCATTGGGTGGAAAGAGGCCATAAAGTGGCCGTGTTGGCCGTAGACCCGAGCAGCAGTTTTTCAATGGGCTCGGTTTTGGGCGACAAAACCCGCATGACCCGGCTTGCTTCTTCAGAAAATGCCTTCATCAGGCCCTCGCCCAGCAGATTGAAGCTCGGAGGAATTGCGGCCCATACCTATGAAACCATTTTGCTTTGTGAGGCGGCAGGCTTCGACCGCATCATCATCGAAACCGTGGGAGTGGGACAGTCTGAAACCATGGCTTCCCTGCTCAGTGATGCCTGCCTTCTGGTGCTTGTAGCCGGTACCGGCGATGATATTCAGGGCGTGAAAAAAGGGATTCTGGAAACGGCAGATTTTGTTTTTGTAAACAAAGCCGATGGCCCGATGGAGAAGCAAGCCAAAGCCTATGCTCTTGAATTACAATCCATATCAAGTCTTTGGCCGCTGCGCCGAAACGGAAAACATGCCGGGGTGATGTGGGGTTCTGCCGGAGAGAATATTCAGATTGATGAGCTTTTGTCTGCTGCGGAAGCATTTTTTTCTGAGGTTAGCCGCAACGGCCAATGGCACCGGCACCGCAGAGTGCAGCACAAAGAATGGTTTCAGTCTTTGTGGAAAGAATGGATTTTTTCTCATCTTCAGACCTCCGGCTGGTTTGTGGAAATGCAGAAGGAGGCAGAAAGAGATCTGGAAAAGGGCGAAAGCGTATCATCTCTTTTGCTTGGAATGAAAAGGAAAGTAAAGGACAGGTTCTGAGTTTTTCCTCAGATTTTCTTAGTGAAAACCGGTTTTCTGGCCCTCAGTTTTTTAAAATTTTTCAGAATAAATTTTGGGTTTCCATGGGTATAAAATCCTTCAATTCAATGGTCTGAACCTCCGGACAACTTGAGGTTTTCAGGCTGTTTTTTTCAAGATTCAACAAAAGGACATGGTTGAACAGAAGAAGATTACTTTTTTTTGATATTTAAAAAAAGGAAATGTATAATGTTATGGGCATTTTCAAAATTATTTTTGCGACACTGTTGCAGAAAGCTTTTTCAGATTTCAGGAATCTCCAAAATTTGATTTTTAAAACATTTTAATTATGAAAGTAAAACTTTTCTCCTTAGTTCTGTTGCTTTCGGGGCTTTCCGGACGGATTTTCGCCCAGCGCAATTGCGGCACCATGGACCAGCACCAGAATTTGATGAATTCTTTCCCTGAAATGATACAGAACAGGGAGGCTATTGAACAGCAGACAGAGAGGTTCGTTAAGGATCACAGTAATGATAAAAATACTGGTATCATTTACACCATTCCTGTAGTCGTTCATATTGTTTACCGTACCACAGCTGAAAACATTTCAGATGCCCAGGTTCAGTCTCAGATAGATGTTCTCAATGAAGACTTTCGGCTTCTGAACGCTGATGCGGCCAATGCGCCGAGCTTGTTTTCAGCTCTTCGGAAGGATGTAGAAATCAACTTTTGCCTTGCGAAAAGGGATCCAGCCGGAGCTGCCACAACCGGTATCACCAGAACGGTTACCACCAGAACATCATTTGGAACCAATGATGCTGTAAAAAGTTCTTCCACGGGAGGAAAAAGCCCCTGGAATACAGCAGCATACATGAATCTTTGGGTTTGCAACATCGGAGGCGGAATCCTTGGATATGCCCAGTTCCCCGGGGGACCTGCTACCACCGATGGCGTTGTAATTGACTACCGTTATTTCGGAAGAGGCGGTTCGGCTGTGGCACCTTTCAACAAAGGCCGCACCGGAACCCACGAGGTGGGCCATTACCTGAATCTGTTTCACATCTGGGGAGACGATGGTACAGGATGTACCGGAAGCGATCAGGTAGCTGATACCCCCAATCAGGCCGACCCGAATTATGGTTGTCCTTCTTTTCCCAATCCTTCCTGCAGCAACACATCCGATATGCACATGAATTACATGGATTATTCCGATGATGCCTGTATGTATATGTTCTCTGCCGGGCAGGCTACCCGCATGCGTGCTCTGTTTGCAGCCGGTGGCGCAAGGGCCGGATTGTCGAGCACAACCCCATGCACCCCACCTTCTACTGCAACTTGCGGAGTTCCTGCAAGTCTGGCTTCATCCAACATCACCGCCACTTCAGCCACCGTTTCATGGGGAGCCGTTACCAATGCCGTTTCCTATAATGTGCAGTACAAAACATCAACCGCTGCCACCTTTACCACGGTCAATACCACTTCCACCAGCCTTAATCTGACCGGCCTCACTGCAGGCACTACTTACAATTATCAGGTTCAGACGGTTTGTGCGTCAGGTTCTTCGGCCTATTCTTCCCAGGCAAGCTTTACCACCACTTCAGCTACCGTAACCTATTGCGCATCAAAAGGAAACAGTGTGGCCGACGAGTGGATCGACAGGGTTTCCCTGAACAAACTGACCCGTACCTCTACTGGCAATGCCGGATATATTTACTTTACCACCACCTCTGCCAATGTAACAGCCGGTACATCTTACTCTCTCGGGTACAGCGCAGGCTTCCGTTCCGGTTACTCAGCCAACGAATTCTGGAAAATATGGATCGACTGGAACCGCGACGGGGTGTTTTCTGATGCCACTGAATTGGTTGTGAACAGGAGTTCTACATCTTCTGCCAATCTGACTACAACCATTACCGTACCTGCTAGCGCCCGGAATGGCACCACAAGGATGCGGGTGTCCATGAAGTGGAACTCTGCCCAGACATCCTGCGAGACCTTCAGTTATGGTGAGGTGGAAGATTATAATGTTCTGATTTCTGGCGGAACCACCCGTGAAACCAATCTGGACATTGCCGGTGATGAAACCACTAATGATCTGCAAATGTTCCCCAATCCTGCCCATGACAGAATCACGGTGCAAAAATCCGAAGCCGGATGGCAGGAAAATGCCGCCATCATGATGGTGGATATGAAAGGAAAAGTGTGGACTCCGGGCATCCTGAATAACTCATCTTCCGGTCAGGACAATGTTGAACTGAAAGTAAACGACCTGCCCAATGGTCTCTACAACTTGATTATTGTTTCAGGCAAAGAAAGAATCTCACGCAAGGTCATTATATTGCACCCCTGATTCATACACCGAATTTATCAAAAAGCAAAGTGCAAAAAACCGGCCCCTCACAAGGGCCGGTTTTTTTTCATAAGAGTATGGACGAACAGGATGAATTTTTTTTAAAAAAAGCCCTTTCAGAAGCTGAAAAGGCAAGAGATAAAGGGGAAGTACCCGTGGGTGCTGTGCTGGTTTGCGACAATAAAATCATCACCAAAAGCCACAACCAGGTAGAATTGCTGAACGACGCAACTGCCCATGCCGAGATGCTGGCCATCACAGCAGGCTGTGCCCATTTCCAATCCAAATATCTGCCTGATTGTACCTTGTATGTAAGCCTTGAGCCTTGTCCTATGTGTGCTGCCGCCTTGTATTGGACCCAGATTGGAAGGGTGGTTTGGGCGGCTTCTGACGAGAAAAGGGGATTCACCCGGTATGCTCCCCATCTGCTTCATCCCAAAACCACTTTTTCGCATGGAATTCTGGCTCAGGAATCGGCACAGATAATCCGCGATTTTTTTTCGGAAAGGCGCTGAAAAACCCTGAAAAGACTGCCATTTTTATGAATCTGAAATCCATTCCCTTTCTCTATCTTTGCAAGCTTAATTGCTGACGACCGGGGTTGGCTTGGTTATGGTGAAGATAAAAACTGCCTTAATTTCAACATTTTACAAAGAAGGTCTGGCCCATCTGGCCAGGGTTCTGGATTTGTTTCAGGCAGATCTTATTTCTACCGGGGGTACCCTTGAATTTCTGAGGCAGCAGGGCTTTACCGTGAAGTCGGTTGAAAGCCTCACCCATTTTCCTGAAATGCTGGGTGGCCGAGTAAAAACCCTGCATCCCAAAGTATTTGGCGGTATTCTCAACCGCCGGAATGTGCCCGAAGATCAGGCTGAAATTGCGGAGTTCGACATTCCCCCGATAGACCTGGTGGTTGTAAACCTTTACCCTTTTGAGGAAACCCTGAAAAAGGGAGGCACACGGCAGGAATTGATTGAAAAAATTGACATTGGAGGCGTATCTCTCATCCGGGCTGCAGCCAAAAATTACGATGATGTCTGTATTGTTGCCGATCCTGAAGACTACCAGTCTGTGGCTTATGAACTGGAGAAAAATTCCGGATTCATAACCTCAGAAACGAGAGAAAGACTGGCGGCAAAAGCATTTGCCATTACTGCGGCCTACGATGCCGCCATTTCAGAATATCTGCTTGGTATCCACCCGGGTAAGTCGTTTTTTCCGGAGGCTTTTGTACAAGTTGCAAAACCGCATAATCCTCTGAGATACGGTGAGAATCCGCATCAGGCGGCGGCTTTTTACGGAAGGCTTGAGGATGTATTTTCGCAACTGTCAGGCAAAGACCTGAGCTTCAACAATCTTGTAGATGCTGAGGCCGCACTCGACCTGCTCCGTGATCTGGGGACAGAAAAACCGGCTGCCGTAATTGTGAAACACACCAATGCCTGCGGTGTGGCCCGTGCTGTGAGCCTTGCAAAGGCTTATGAACTTGCGCTGGCCTGCGATCCGGTTTCTGCTTTCGGAGGCGTAATTGCCCTGAGTGGCAAAGTAGATGTGCAGACCGCGGCCCTCTTGAATGATCTCTTTTTTGAAATTCTGATGGCACCGGGATTTGAAGAAGAGGCACTTGAATTACTCAAATCCAGAAAAAACAGGATTCTCCTGGAAATTACCGGAATGTCTGCCGAAAATCTTCAGGTAAAATCATTGCTTGGGGGACTTCTTGTTCAGGAAAAAGACAGCAAAACCACCGGATCCCGGGATTTGAAAGTGCTTACCGAAAGTGTACCGGATTCTGCCGATATTGAAAATATGCTTTTTGCCAATATTCTGGTGAAGCATACCAAAAGCAATACCATTGTACTGGCCAAAAACGATGTCCTGCTTGCCAGCGGAACCGGGCAGACCAGCAGGGTAGATGCTCTGAAACAGGCCATTCAAAAAGCCAAAACCTTTGGTTTCGACCTCAGGGGTGCAGCTATGGCCTCCGATGCCTTCTTCCCTTTTCCGGATTGTGTGGAAATTGCAGCAGCCGAAGGCATCAGTTCCGTTATTCAGCCGGGAGGCTCTATCCGCGATCAGGACTCTATTGATGCCTGCAACAGATTAAAAATCAAAATGGTATCAACGGGTACCCGACATTTTAAACATTAATAATCATCTCTGAAACCAAAATAAGCCATACCGCTTTAGAAAATGGGATTGTTTGACTTTTTCACCAGTGATATCGCCATCGATTTAGGAACGGCCAATACCCTCATTATCCACAAAGATAAAATTGTGGTTGACGAGCCCTCCATTGTTGCACTCAATAAAAATACGGGAAAAGTGATTGCCATTGGCAAGGAAGCCATGCAGATGCACGAAAAAACCCATGACAGCATCAAGACCATAAGGCCGCTGAAAGATGGTGTGATTGCCGACTTTACCGCCGCCGAGCAGATGATCCGCGGTATGATTAAAATGATATACAAGGGCAACAGCTGGTTTTCACCTTCCCACAGGATGGTTATCTGCATTCCTTCCGGTATCACCGAGGTGGAAAAAAGGGCGGTAAAAGACTCTGCCGAACATGCCGGAGCCAAAGAAGTGTACATGATTGCTGAGCCATTGGCAGCAGCCATAGGAATTGGAATCGACATCGAGCAGCCTGTCGGCTCCATGATTGTGGACATCGGCGGGGGTACCACCGAAATTGCCGTCATTGCCCTATCGGGTATCGTTTGCGATCAGTCTATACGCATTGCAGGCGATGTTTTCACCAAAGATATTCTCGATTACATGCGCCGGCAGCACAACCTGCTCATCGGTGAGCGGACTGCCGAAAGAATCAAAATTGAGGTGGGTGCTTCCCTTTCCGAACTCGACAATCCTCCGCCCGACTATGAAGTGCGGGGAAGGGATTTGATGACCGGCATTCCCAAAGTTATCAAGGTAACCTACTCCGAGATTGCCTTTGCACTGGACAAATCGGTTTCCAAAATAGAGGAAGCTGTACTTAAAGCATTGGAAATCAGCCCGCCTGAGTTGTCGGCAGATATCTACGACAAGGGCATTCACCTAACAGGCGGCGGGGCTTTGCTCCGTGGTCTGGACAAGAGGCTGCACATGCGCACCAAACTTCCCATTCATATTGCCGAAGACCCCCTCCGGGCCGTGGTAAGGGGAACAGGAATTGCTCTGAAGCACCTCGACAATTTCAAAGCCGTGCTGATGACCTGATTTATTTTTCATCCCGACCTGAACAGAATTGGGCTCCCTCCTCCGGTTTCTTTACGAATACAGACTCTTTTTTCTGTTTGTAATTCTGGAAATCATTTCATTCTGGCTGGTGGTGAATAAAAACCTGAAGCAGCAAAACGCTTTTCTCAATTCCAGCAACGATGTTTCGGCTGCCATGATGTCTGCTACAGATGCTGTTACCGGATATTTTTCCCTGATAGGTGAAAATGAAAAACTGGCCCGTGAGAATGCCAGTCTGAATGCACGCCTGATCAAAGCCCAGCAAACCATTCAGCGGATGGCCATGGACAGCATTGGCGTTCCCCGCTTTCTGGACCAATACCGTTTTATTGTAGCCAAGGTGATCAACAACTCCGTGTCGAGGCCCAACAACTATATTACCCTCAACAAGGGCAGTGCCGACGGAATCAAACCCGGAATGGGCATCATTTCGCCTCAGGGTGTGGTAGGAAGGGTGATGGTTTGCTCTCCGCATTTTGCTACGGCCACTTCTCTTCTGCATTCCAAAATGCTGATTTCGGCTCAAATATCCAGAATCAATGCCTCCGGTTCTTTGAAATGGGGAGGGAATGACCCCGACCGGGCCAATCTAGATTTTATTGCCAGGCACCTGAAACCCAAATTGGGCGACACCATCCGAACCTCAGAGTTCAGCAACATCCTGCCCGAAGGTATTCATGTGGGGGTCATCAAAAAGATAAAGCTGAAAGACGATGCTACCTTTTACGAAATTGAAGTGGACCTCGCCACCGATTTCAGCACCCTGAATTATGTATATGTAATTGAAAACAAACTGAAGGCCGAGCAGGATACCCTTCAGGTGCAAACCACCGGAGCCACAGAATGATAGCCCGCAATATTTTCCAGCTGATATTGAAAATTGCTATCTATCTGGCAAGTTACTTCCTCATTTTCAGTAATTTAAATTTTTATCCTCAGTGCTTCAGCTATGCGGCGGTGGTATTGTTGCTGCCCCTGAGCTCCGGGCCGGTGCTCACCCTTCTGTTTTCTTTTTTTGTAGGGCTTGGGGTAGATGTTTTCCATTCTTCTTTGGGTATCCATACCGCTGCCATGGTAGCCCTCGGATTTTTCAGGGCCAATTTCCTCAAGTGGATGGTGCCGGCTGGGGGATATGAAGAGTATATGACCATCACTATCCCTTCCATGGGTATGAAATGGTTTTTTCCCTACGGACTGGGCTTACTTTTTCTTCATCACCTGGTGTACTTTTTTATTGAATACGCCTCTCTTTCGGAGTTCTTTATTGTGCTCTTCCGGTCGGCCATCAGTGCGGTGTACACCCTTTTTATCATTGTCGTGATACAGCTGGGGATAGAGCCGCCTTCCAGGGGTGATTGAAGCATTCCAACAAAAATCAAAATATGAAATAAAATGCAGACCGGGTTTAGCCCTGTAACATTTTGTTTCCCCAATTTTCGTTTTAATGCCTTTGATGCGTTTACTTTGTAATTCCTATCTGGAATAAAGAAAGGATTCTCCCATTGATGAGTTTGCAATATTTTAAGTGCCGGGTTGCTGTTATTTTGATACTGGCTTCATTTCCCGGGGTTTCTAAAGCCCAGCTGGAAGGCATCAGCATCGTTTCCGCCGAAAACTATTATCTCGACAGTGACTACCGAAACGCCTTTATCGGATTTGAACAATATCTTCTGGATGTGAAATATGACCGGGATGTGGCCTACAAGGCCGGTATTTCGGCCACCCGGCTGGGTATGGGTAAAAAAGGAATTTACTACCTCAAAAGTGCCATGAAAAATGGGGTAAAAGACAATTACCTGAAGTTTTGGCTTGGCAGGGCTTTTCACATGGATGTACAACTGGATTCGGCTGAAAAGTATTTTTATGAATATCTTGATGTTTTTCCGATAGACAAAAGCTTTAAAAAGGAGGCCGAAAAGTTCATTCTTGCCATAGAAAGGTCACAGGAAAAAATGTTCAAAACCTTGCAGCCCGTCGTTATCGAAAACATGGGCAGTGGCATCAATTCGGTTTATTCTGAATATCAGCCCCTGATTACCCACGATGGAAAGATGATTGTATATGCCAGCAGGAAAAAAGGCTTTGCCGAAGAAAAAATCCAGGATGATGGCGAGTACAAAGAAAAAATATTCTACTCCCGCCTGATGCCGGACGGAAAATGGAGCAAGGGAATGCCGGTTCGTCTTACCGAAGGAAAAAATAAGGATCTGGATTTCAATCTGGTACAGCTTCTGGACAACGACACCAAAATGCTTTTATACAGGATAGACAAGGATATGGTGAAATTGTATATTTCGGAATATGCCTATGAAAACTGGAAGTTGCCCTATCCCATTCCCATTGTCACCGATCCCTCTTTTTTTTCTGCTGATATTGTTTTTTCAAATGACTTGAAGTGGGCCTGCTTCACCCGGAACGGAGGGTCCAATTCATTTCAAAATGATCTGTTTTCCAGCCGCTATGATGAAAAAACCGAAAAATGGTCCGAGCCTGTCTTGCTCAGTAAGGCAATCAATTCCGCACAGGACGAAGCCGCACCGTTTTTTATGGATCCTAAAACTCTGATTTTCAGCTCAAAGAGTCCTGATGGATTCGGAGATTTCGACCTTTATAAATCCACCCTCGATGAGGCCACCCAAACCTGGTCGAAGCCTGAAAATCTTGGTTTTCCCTACAATACCCCCAACAACGATTTCTATTATTTCTGGCAGGCTTCAAATCCGGAAGTGAGCTACTTTTCGTCGGTGAGAGGTTCTACCAAAGGGCAAACCGATATTTACAAGGTGAGTAAGACGGCACTAGCCACAGGAAAAGGACAGATAAAAGATGAAACCGGCAAACCTCTTGCTTCCGCTGCCGTTGTTTTCGAGGATCCGGAAAGCTTTCAGTCTATCCCCGTCAATACCGATGCGGATGGCAACTTTTCAACCCTTCTTGTGGCCGGGCAGACCTATGTGGTAAAATTTACCAATGCCCAGAAGGTTCATCTGGAAAAGGAAATCAAAATTGATTTCCCTGTAAATACTGCTCAACTGGAAAATCTTAATATCCAACTTGTTCCCAGAATGATGAGAACCAGGGAAGATGTGTCTTCGGGCTTAATCAACGAATAAGATACCAAACTAAATATCCGAACCGGAAACGATGTGGACTTCAGTTTCAGTCCATTTTCCGTCTTCTCTGATCAGGTCTATCAGTTCATCAACTGCCGAAGCAGACGGCACAGCCTTTTTCACCACATTCTGACCCCTGTAAAGCGCAATTTTGTCCTTTCCTACGCCTACATAGCCATAATCGGCATCCGCCATTTCGCCCGGGCCATTGACGATGCAGCCCATAATGCCAATTTTCACCCCCTTCAGATGATCGGTTCGCTTGCGTATCATGGCGGTGGTTTCCTGCAGGTCGAAAAGTGTACGCCCGCAACTGGGGCAGGAGATGTACTCCGTTTTCGACATCCGGGTGCGGGCTGCCTGTAAAATCCCGAAAGCAAGCTGGTTTACAATCCTGATTTCTTTCTGATCTTCAATACTCCGGGCTTGGCTCCATCCCAGCATAATTCCGTCTCCCAGTCCGTCGGTGAGCAATCCGCCCATATCTGTTGAGGCAAAAAGCTGTAAATCAGACTCTGATGATTCCGGATATGCTCCGCAAATCAAAACAGGCATATTCAGATTTTTGTTCATGAGCTCCACGAAAAAGCGGCGCATGGCTGCCATACGGTGTTCATTGTCAGACGATAAAATCAAAACCGGATGCGGAATTGTGGCGAATTGTTTCAAAATTGAGGGACTGGCTTCTTCTGCCTTTATAAGTACAAAGTTGGCTTCCTTGTGAAAGTCAGCATTCCCTGCCCTGATATCAGAAAGCGAAAAAGCAGGAAAACAATTTTTCCGGTCCTGCTTATTTTTCCAGGTTTCGTAAAGGTAAATCACCCGGGTCCCGTTGGCCACCATAAAAGGGATGCTGTGGCTTCCAGCATAGATAAAATCGGCTCCCTGATCATCGAGATGCCATTTGTCGGGCTCCGGCAGGTAGTGGTGCCCAATGGCTTTGAGCTGTTTTTTATCCTTTATTTCAAAGGAAGAAAAATCTGCAATCACCCTGGGAACATTTTTTCCTCCCAGATTAAAAACCTCGGCTGTGGGTCTCTTGAAATACTGAAAAGGGTCTATCGGGTAATGTGCAATTTCAGGAATTGCTGCATGGTTTTCACGGTTTTTATACCTTTCTACCAATGCCTTGGCCACCGGAATTTCATATTCGGGCTCTTCGGTAAGCGATACCCTGACAGTATCTCCGAGTCCTTCTTCCAGCAGCGTACCTATCCCTACCGCAGATTTTATGCGACCGTCTTCGGCCTCGCCTGCTTCCGTCACACCCAGGTGCAGGGGATAGGGCTTCAGACCTTCCTCGTCCAGTTTCTGAACAAGAAGCCGGTAGGCCTGCACCATCACCCGGGTATTGCTGGCCTTCATTGAGATGACAAGGTTGAAGTAGTTTTCGGCTTCGCAGATGCGGATAAACTCCAGGGCCGATTCCACCATGCCCAGCGGGGTATCGCCATAACGGCTTAAAATCCTGTCAGACAGTGAACCGTGGTTGGTCCCGATCCTCATGGCTGTTCCGTATTCTTTGCAGATATGAACCAAAGGAAGGAATTTTTCCCTGATTCTTGCCAGCTCTGCCTGATATCCGGAATCGGTATATTCGATGGTTTCGAATTTCTTTTTGTCGGCATAGTTGCCTGGGTTAATCCGGACTTTTTCCACAATCCGGGCGGCTATTTCAGCAGCATTCGGGGTAAAGTGAATATCGGCAACCAATGGAGTTTGGTATCCCTGCCGCCTGAGTTCATTTCTGATGTTTTCCAGATTCTGAGCTTCTTTCACGCTCGGGGCTGTAATCCTGACGAGTTCGCAGCCGGCCTCAATCATCCGGATGGACTGTTTTACCGTTCCTTCGGTATCCATGGTATCTACCGTGGTCATACTTTGCACCCGTATGGGGAAATTTGAGCCCATCCAAACATCCCCGATTTTCACATCAATAGTCTTTCGGCGGCGGTAAGCCGTGAGACTGGGGCAGTAGGCCGGATAGTTGGTTTCCATCATTCAGAATGAGATTGCAAATATGAAATACAGGGCTGAAAGGATAACCAAATTCAACAGGTCGGAGTTTAAAAATAATCAGTTACCAAAAGCCTGGCCGTAAAAGGTGCCACGGTTTGTATAAATATCTCCGGATTCGGCTGGAGTCTCTGAACTGTTGAAAAAGGCTGTTTTTTTTAAGGTAATTTATTTTGTGGCCACCACAAACGAGGGGTACAGAGGTCTTTATTTGTTTGCAAGCTCCAGAAACCTTTCTGCCCAGATGGGGGGGGTGAATTCTGATATCAGGGATTTGCTTTTATCTCCCATTTCGTTTCTTTGGTCAGGACTCAGTTGTCCGATTTGGTTCAGGCAGTTTCGAATCGAATCCTCGTCTGATGCTTCAAACAAAAATCCATTGCATTCTCCTGCCAGGTCCGGACCGGCACCTACTTCCCGGGAAACGGCAATGGGCAATCCTGCTGCCATCGCTTCATTGATCACAAGGCCCCAGGGTTCGAAAATGCTGGGCAAAATAAAAAATCCTGCCTGCCTGAACAGAGAAGGCAAATCAGAATAAGGAAGCCAGTTTGAAAGTACAATTCCGGGAAAATCTCCGATTTCCTGCTCCAGTTCCTGTTTTTGCGGTCCACCTCCAACCAGTTTCAAGGTCCATTCTGCTGCCAATTCTGATTTTTTGAAAGCCCGGATCGACCGGAGGAGATTTTTTTCAGGACTGAACCTTGCTACGCAGAGCAGCATGGTATTCCCGCCGGGATTGGCCTGTTCGGCGAAATGATCGTTGTCCACCACCGAGTAGCCGGTGCGGATTTTTTCCGGATTCAGTCCCAGTTTTTTTTCAAAGTGCTCTTTGGCCTTCAGGCCCGAAACCAGAAAGCCGTGGCAGGTATGGGCAAGAAATTTTCCTTTCAAAAAATTTGGCACCTTTTTGTTTCCATACCAGGATTCGGCAAACAGAATAACTTTGATATTCAGTACTTTACAAATCAAAAGGAAGGCAAGATATTCTGGTCTTCCGTATCCTGCCAGACCCACCACTCTAATATTCCGGCTTCTTAGCAGGCAAGTAAAGGCCCGGATGCGGTTCAGAAAATCCGGCTGTTCAACCGGCTTTTCAGAAAGAGATATGTATCCTTTGTGGTTTTGAAGCGGGTTTTCCCATCCATACAGATTGTCTTTTCGGCCCAGATCAGCAATCAGAACATGGCTGCCTGATATTTTCTCCAGGGCCCGAAACCGGGCTGCATGGTAGTCACCTATTCTGTCCCAAACCAGCAGTACGGAAGGAACCGCAGCGCCCATAAAAATCTGTTTTTCAGTGATTTACAGAGAGGATATGTGCGACCGCTGGGATTTGGGCTTCTGAAGTTCCAGATCATTGATGAGGGTTTCGCAGGAACGCCAGAGAATCTGAAAAACCTCCTCAAATCCTTCTTCATTTCCATACCAGGGATCCGGCACATCCTGAACACCAAAGGATTCCGGATCGAAACTCCGTATCATCCGGATTTCAGCACTTTTCATTTGTGCTTTTGAAGACAATTCAAGGGCATGCTGATGGTTGGCCCTGTCCATTGTCAGAATCAGATCGAATTGGGAAAAGTCCTGAATACTGAGTTGCCGGCCCAGATGATCCAGTTCTATTTCATGATATCGGGCATTTCGGATGGTGCGGGCATCGGGGCGTTCTCCGATATGAAAATCAGAAGTGCCGCAGCTGTCGGCCTCGTATTTCCCGATTAAACCACGGGTTTCAATCTGCTTTTTGAAAATGGCTTCGGCCAGCGGAGAGCGGCAAATATTTCCAAGGCAAACGAACAGGATTTTTTGTTGCATGAATGCGTTTTTATTGGGGCAATGTTAGTCAAATTCTTGTCTTTTCTGACAAATTTTTTCCCTCGGCCGGTGACTATTTTGAAAATTATTAAAAAGTCAATTTGCTGATAATCAAAAAGAATTAAAAAAAAAATCTTTCTTTTTTTTCCAATTTGGAAATTCAGAATTCCCCTATATTGCCGCAACTTTTTTCAGCAAATAATTAGCTTTAAATCTTTACCCTCCTACCCAGTATGGCCAAGTTGAAAAACATCATCAAACAGCTCTCTGCTTCTGATTATCAATCGATTCATGATTCCCTCATGCAAAGCAACGCAGAGAAGTCTGCCCACCTTCTCAAATTTATCCGCGAAAGGCAAATGAGTGATGCCAAGGTGATGGAAGAACTTGATGTAAACACCAATGCCTATTATACCCTGCGCTCGCGGCTGAACCAGAAGATTGAGGAATACCTGCTGGCGCAGATGGAAAGTCCGAGGACTGACCTTCTGAAAAAGGTAGCCAACATCAACGATGTGGTTTTCTCTAAAAAAAGGGCCATCGCCACCGCAACCCTCAAAAAACTGGAAAAGGAACTGCTTGATTACGACCTGGCCAATGAGCTCACCATTGTATACAAAACCCTGAAGAAACTGCATCTGAACACCCCTGATCACTTTGCTTACAGTCAACAATACAATAGGCACATTGCCTATATGCTGGCCATGGATAAGGCAGAAGATCTTGTGGCTGAATATTTTAAGAAGTACGGCCAGTACTTTCTCAGTGGTTCGGATGTGGAAAAATTCGGATTGCAGGTCTTGTTCAAAGAAATCTCCAATGTCTGCAATCTTTACAAATCCCACCGGCTCTTTGTCTATTTCAGTTTGGTGAATATTTACCACCGCCTTTTTGTGGACACCCGGGAAACCGACAACGAGGACGAAGAGCCCATTGAAGATATCCTTCAGAATGTGGAGAAAATATTTGAAGACTACAGTCGGGATTCCATCTATTACAATCTCAATGTGGTTTTTGAATTCCTTAAATTGGAGTACTATAACTTCTATAAAGTATTCCGCAAGGCCGAAAGGTACTTTGATGAGGTAAACTTCAACGCCGCACTGCTGCTTTCGAATTACAACCTGTACACTTTCCCGCCACAGTTTTTGCTCTCAAAGTCAGACCGTGCTGTCAGAATGGAAATGGAAAATGCGCTGTATGAAGAAAATAAAACGCTTTTTGCCGATTACGAAGTTGATCTGAATGATATCCCCCGCCATATCATTTATATCTTTTACCGCTCTGCTTCCTGCTACTATGCCGAAAAATACGATGAAGCTGCCCGCTATCTGAACAACCTGCTCAATGACCTCAGCCTTAAAAGGTATCCTCAGGCTCAGATTGAAATCAAGCTTTTTCTGGCGTTGCAGTATTGTCTGCTGAACGACTATGATCTGTTCAACCAGTGTGTGAACAGCATACAGCGTTCGATCCGGATTTCGGATAAGTCCAATTCGGACCATGTTCAGATTTTTATCAAGATTCTGAAGACATCGCTGGGTGAAAATAAGAAAACCAAACCGGCCAAAATCAAAAGTCTCATCGATAAACTCAGGTTTATTGAAATTCCGCATTTCTCCGCCATCAAACACATCCGGATGGACGAGCGGTTTATTTCGAGATTGTCCTGAGTTCCGAAACATCCGTATCCAAAAAGGCCCTCCACAAAAGGGTCTTTTTTATTTTTGGGGCAAGAAAAAGAAGGCGAAAATCCAAAAGAAACCGGGACACCTTTTTTATTTGAGCATGCCAAAAAAGAAAATTACTTTTTTCTCGCACCCGGGTCAGCCCCATGAAGACCAAATCTTACTGGCAAAAGACTGGACTCCCCTTCAGATTTTAGAATACCACGAAGCCTATAAAGCCTGGCATACCAAAACCTTCGGTGAAACCGAAGCCCAGAAAAGAACAAAAGGAAAAAAAATTGTGATTTGGAAACCTGGGGAGAAATAAATTCAGCAGCTTTTTGGGATTTTGCCCGGCTGGCCCATAGGGAGAGATTGCAGTATCTGGTAATAGGTGGGCTGGCATTGAATTTTCACAAAATCCTGCAAAACACAGTAGATAGTGACATTTGGATAAAACCTGAAAAATTAAATTTTCTAAAGCTGAAGCAAATTCTGCTTCAAATGCAGTACGATGAAAAAAACCTTCAATTTTTATAAAATCTACCTGAAAAAGATCCCTTCTTTTTTGGAATAGAAGGGCCTATTGAGTTTTTGACCCATGTTCATTATCGATTCCGCTTCGGGGAATGTGCAGCAAGGGCCTTGGTTTTTGAAGTGGAAGATATTCCCATACCCATCCTTTCTTTGGTGGATTTACGAGAGCTGAAAGTGCTGTCAGGAAGGCCTCAGGATCTTCGCGATGTCATCCTGATGGATGAATTTATGGCAAAATCCGGCCTGAATTAGGGCAAAAAGGGAAAGTTCTTTCTGAATTCGGACAAATCCGGATGCGAGCAGGTGAATACCTTGATTTCTTCCTTCATCAATACGGGGAAAGCCGGTTTGCCCAGAAAATCAATCCCTGCCGAGTGCCCCGGATATTCCGCCTGGCCTTCTCTGCCGAAACGGTTGACGGCTGCCATATACGCCTGATTTTCAATCGCTCTTGCCATCAGTAATTTGTCCCATGCTTCTATCCTTGGAGAAGGCCAGTGGGCTGAGCAAAGTATGACATCATAGTGGGGAGCCTGATTTCTTACAGTTTCTGGAAAGCGGAGGTCAAAGCAAATAATGGGCTTAATACGCCAGCCCAAAAAAGAAAAAACAGGCAGGGTGGTTCCGGCGCTGAAAACTTTGTCTTCTCCCGAAAATTTGAAAACATTTACCTTATCATACTGAAAATGAGAGCCGTCTGGAAGAACACAAAGCATTCGGTTGAAGGTTTTGCCACCTTCGGCAATGGCCAGAGAACCGCAGATGGCGGCTTTTTTTCGCATAGCAATCAGCTTCATCCAACGGGTTGTTTCCAGGCCAAATGCCTCCGGTCTTGTATGAAAAGCTTTTTCATATCCGGTATTGAAAAGTTCGGGCAAAAGGTAGATATCGGCTGCATCTCTGCTGTTTTCGAGCAATTCTTCCAGATGGGCAAGGTTGCCGGAAATGGAACCGTGTCTGGTATCGGCCTGAACCAGGGCGATTTTTAATATTTCCTGAGGGCCCCCATCCTGTAAATGTTTCATTCCTCTCCTGAACTCTAAAATTCGGCGTTCTGGGGCGTTCTGGGGAAGGGAATCACATCTCTGATATTCGACATCCCGGTCACAAACAAAATCAGGCGCTCAAAGCCAAGTCCGAAACCGGCATGGGGACAGGTGCCGAATTTGCGGGTGTCCAGATACCAGTTAAGCTCCTCAGCCGGGATGTGCATTTCTTCCATCCGCTTGAGGAGCTTGTCGTAGTTTTCTTCCCTCTGCGAGCCCCCGATAATTTCTCCGATGCCCGGAAACAAAACATCCATGGCCCGCACCGTTTTGCCATCATCGTTTTGCTTCATGTAGAAGGCTTTTATTTCCCTGGGGTAATGGGTAAGGATTACCGGTTTTTTAAAATGTTGCTCTACCAGATAGCGCTCATGTTCCGATTGCAGGTCTGTTCCCCATTCAACCGGAAATTCAAATTTGGCCTTGGAAGCTTTCAGGATTTCCACTGCCTCGGTATAGCTCAGACGCTCAAACTTATTGGCTACCACAAACTTTAATCTGTCAATCAGGCCATTGTCGTATTGCTGATGGAGGAAAGCTAGGTCGTCGGTGCAATGGTCCAGGGCATACTGCACCAGGTATTGCAGCATTTCTTCGGCCAGGTCCATATTTTCCTCCAGTTCGTTGAAAGCCACTTCGGGTTCTATCATCCAGAATTCAGCCAAGTGCCGGGAAGTATTTGAGTTTTCGGCACGGAATGTGGGACCAAAAGTATAGACCTGACCCAGGGCCATGGCTGCCAGCTCTGCTTCGAGTTGCCCTGAAACAGTTAAGTGCGTGGACCGACCAAAAAAGTCCTCTTCATAATGCACTTCTCCGCTCTTGGTTTTTGGTGCATTGCCCGGATCGAGGGTAGTAACCCGGAACATAGCTCCTGCCCCTTCTGCATCAGACCCTGTGATGATGGGGGAGTGGATGTAAAAAAATCCTTTATCGTTGAAGAACCTGTGAATGGCAAAAGCCATAGCATGCCGAATCCTGAATACGGCACCAAAAGTGTTGGTCCGAAAACGGAGGTGAGCTATTTCCCTTAAGAATTCCAGCGAATGGCCCTTTTTCTGCAATGGATAGGTTTCCGGGTCTGCTTCGCCCAAAATCTCAACCGATGCAAGTTGAATTTCTACTGCCTGTCCCGAACCCTGAGAAGCCACAACTTTTCCCTTTGCCGAGATGCAGGCGCCTGTAGAAATGCGCTTTAGCAACTCTTCACCAATTTGGGCAATATCTGCTACAAGTTGAAGATTATGAAAAGAACTGCCGTCGTTCAGGGCGATAAAGGCCACATTTTTATTTCCTCTTTTTGTTCTAACCCAACCCTTAACCAGAATCTCTTTACCGATTTCCTGATTTAGAAGTACATCAGCTACTTTCTCTCTTTTCATTATGCTTTAATTTTGTCGAAATGGTGCCGCAAAGCTAAGTAAATTGAGTTGGCAAGTTCAAACCATCAGCCTGGACGCAATGTGGTCTGCCAGCAATTTGCCTGCATTACTGAGCAGTATGTTGTCTTGCTCAAGTACCACCAAGCCCTGATTTATGAGTTTTTCTAATTCATTTGCTTTAAGGGTCTTCAGGTCGATGCGTGTCTTCAGGGCCAATTCATTTAGGTTCAGGCCCCATTTGGTTCGCAGGCGGGTCAAAATTGCTTCATTGATTTGGTCTTCCGGGCTTAGAAATTCTTCTTTCTGGCAAAGCGTACCTTCTTTCAATAGCTTTCTCATGTAAAGAGAATTGTTTGGCAGGTTTTCATAACGGGTTCTGTCGCCGTCAAAACCATGGGCTCCCGGTCCAATACCAACATAGGGACTCTGAAACCAATAGGCCGTATTGTGGACAGCCTCAAAACCTAGGGTCGAAAAATTGGAAATTTCATATTGGAAAAAGCCCTTTTCTTCCATAACATCCACCAGAAACTGAAACTGCTCAGCCGCTTTTTCGTCGGGTAAGGGAATTATCCTGCCTTTTTTGTGCCATCTTCCGAATGCCGTATCCGGCTCCAGGGTCAGGCCGTAGGCTGAAATGTGCCGGGGATTCAGACCAGTTATCTGCTCTATGTCAGTTTTCAGTTGATCAGTTCCGGTATCGGGCAGCTGATACATCAGGTCCAGACTGATGTTTTCGAAACCGGCATCTCTGGCTTTTTTTACACTGTTTATGCCCTCTTCTGATGTGTGAATCCGATTCATCCATTGGAGTTTCAGATTGTCGAAGGTTTGTAAGCCAATACTTAGGCGGTTGATTCCCAGTGATTTCCATGCCGTTAGGTTGTCGGCATGGATGTCATCCGGATTGGCTTCAAGGGTAATTTCTTTCAGGTCAGACGTCCCGAAAAGGTGCTGAATCCGGTCCATTAATTTTTCGAGCAGATTTCCTGGCAGAACAGAGGGGGTTCCGCCTCCGAAGTAAATCGTTTTCAGCAGAAGGGGCTCCCGGTTTCGGTTTCTGATTTCCATTTCAAGGCACATGGCATCCACCATGCGCTCCATTTGTTCCAGATTGGTAGAAAAATGAAAATCGCAGTAATGACAGGCTTGCCGGCAGAAAGGAATATGAAGATAAAGTCCTGACAACGAGAAGTATTGCTGGTTTTAAAAAGGAAAAGGCCGCCCTTTCGGAGGCAGCCTTTTTAGTATTGGTTGCAGAGAATCTGAAATCAGGCCTTTACCGCTTTCAGTTTGATGATACCGAAAAGCGACAGAAGGCGGATGATGGGATAAGTAGGATCAAATTCAAACCATTTCACCCCGAAATTGACCCGGTTGGGAAGCTTGTGGTGATTGTTCTGATAAAGTTCTCCCATCATAAGAAAATCCATGGCCAGGGAGTTACGGCTTTTGTCGTTGTTGTCGAAGTTCTGATAGCCATACATGTGCCCGCTCCAGTTTACGATGGCACCGTGAACAGGTCCCATGAGGAAATGTATGGGAAGCAGAAGAAATAGATACCACATATCTGCGGGAACAAACCACACATAGAAAAGCACATAAAAAGTACCCCAGCCAACACGGCTGATCCAGCTATCGCCCAGACTTTCAATAAATTTCCATTGTGGAAGGTTGGCGGCAAAACGCTTTTCAACATCCGCCTTGTAATGCAGAATCTGGTTGTAAATATCCTTGGTTTTCCACATCATGGTAAAAACATTGGAGGCATGGTGGGGAGTGTGGGGATCTCTTTCAGTATCGCTGTAGGCGTGGTGCATCCGGTGCAGGATGGCGTAAGCGCGTGGGCTAAGGAAAGAAGAACCCTGGGTTATATAAGTAAAGGCAAAAAAGAATTTTTCCCAAAATTTATTCATCACAAACATGCCATGGGCGGCATAACGATGCAAAAAGAAGGTTTGAGAAAAGAGTGATAAGTACCAGTGAATGACGAAGAAAAGAATGATAACCACTTGAATTTGAAAATAATAAGGTAGAAAAATCTTGGCAGGCAAAAGAATTTGCCTTGCGCAAAGGTACCGCCGTTTTTCGGCTTTTCCTATTTTCTGAACATTTGCAACAAGTAACTGGCTAAAACCAAAATTTAAATTCTAATACTGATTATGATTTTCAGAATGCAAAAAAAATCGGATCAGCTTATCCTTTGAAAGAGTATGATACCGATTTTTAGAAAAAAAAAGAAATAGAATTCAGTTTCCGGATTTGGAATCCCCTTTTTATTTTTTTAAAAAATAAATAATATTTTGATTATCAGGGTTTTCAAGGGAATCTACCACCCATGGCTTCAATTCAGGTATCATGTCTTTCCTACTCTCACAAAAGACGAAAGGCATTTCTTTTTGCATTACCACACGGGCCACAATCTGGTTGTTGCTTAGTTTTTCGCCATTCTTTAAGCTTCTGGCCTTTTCTTTCAGAAGGAGATTCTCATTTAAAAACCTTTGTAAGGGCTTGAGATTCAGCAAGACAGAGTCATCTAAAATAGAAAGTGGCAAACCGAAATAATGAGAATTAATTACGGTTGGTTCCTGTCCGAAATGCCGAAGGGCGAAAGGATGGTCGGATAAATCATATGTTTTTTTTGAATACAATAAACCATACCAAACCAACTTTTTCTCGGGGAGATACTTTTTTAGTTGTGAGATAAAATTCTGATTAATTGATGGGTGCGCATGGTTCTGAAATAAATTTTGTTGTGCCCACCCTGTTGGAAAAATAAGACAAGAAACAACAATGAAAAAAGTAATCGCATATTTTTTATTTTGTCTTAAAGTAAAATATAAAGCAAATACACCAAAGACAGGAATAATCATGGTTCTGATTATCCAATAAAATTGAAATCCATCAAAAAAGGTTGGAGTAAAAGCCCATATGGCTATTCCGAATAAGAAGGCTATTGCCAGTCCGAAAAAAGAATATATTTTTAATTTAAAAAAATCATTTGCTTTAAATCTATGATTAAAGATGATCCAAACAAAGGCTAGAGTTAAATTAATAAAGAGTAAAGAATAAACCACAAATTGAAATCTAATTTCTTTAAAAAATCTTATTGCTAATTCACGGTTTATTAAAAATAATTTATGTTCAGAATCTATTTTTAAATTGTTTGGGAAGTAATAATATCCGAAAAATGAAGCGAGCAGAAATAAACTGATGGTTACTTTCGTCTCCGAAGTAGACCAATTCCTGAGACTTTGAAATAATGGCCAGATCAGAATAAAGCCAATTGTAAGCCAAAATGGAAATAATACGACCGAAAAAAATGAGCACAAGGCCAAGAAAATTAATCCGGAAGCCTTGTATCCCCGCAAAAGACAAGAAACAGCTGTAAAAAAAACAGGCAGCAGTGGTAGAATTTTTCCGCTTCCAAGGCCAATAATATGGTATTGTAAACCTATTCTTTTCTCAATCCATACCGACAATAATCTGGTGTTTATTCCCGGAAATATTAAACAAACAAAAATTAAAGGCCCTGTCCAAAGGCTTACTTTTCCACCCAACGATTCAAAAATCGACAGTAAACCCCAGAAACTTGTTCCGATGAAAAGTGGAAAAATTATTTGTTCAAAAACCTGGACCGTTGAAAGGTGAAAAATTTCAGCAAAAAAAGCAGTAAGCCAAAGTTCAAAATAATGATAGGGATTTCTTTCGGCCACCTGATTGTCCATGGCTGAAAAAAAATCATAAGAATTAATTTCTACGCCTTTTTCTATCATCATAGTGGCTAATTTGCTGTAATATAGATTATCTGTAAAAATAAAACTTATATTATACCCAAAATCAGGCATAAAATACGATGATATCCAAAAAAAAGTAAGAATATAAATAAAAAAGGCTTGCAGGTCTAGCCAAAACAATTCCTTATTGGAGTGTTCGGATAATTTTTTTTTGTCCGGAAGGAAAACGATTGCGATACAGAAACCGGCTAAATATAGCCAAGCTATGGTATTTCCTTCACTTTTGATTATGGCATAAAAGGAAACACCAAGAATCAGAATCCCAATGATTCCCAATATTCTTCCCGTTGCGGTTTGGTAAATTCCCGGAAATAAAAGCCTAGATAGCCCGTAACCCAGAAGGTTCAGAAAAATCCATATCAGCAGGGCAACAATAAAAATATAGCCAAGTGAAACCAGCATCCACGCAATTTTGGTGGCGCAAATTAAATGGCTTGGTTTCCAAATTTTTCTTGTTTTGAAAAATTTCCGGAAAGGAAATTAAAACCTTTCTATTTTTGCGACCTTGTTGCAAAAACATTGACGCCAGATCAAAAGCATTTTCCCACCTGTTTATCGGTTCATGCGGAACCCGGGCCGAAGGCTAAAGGATTTAACCCTGATTTTCTGGGGGTGGGAGGAAGTTTTTTGTGTATCCTGCATTGTCTAATGCCACAGTTTGCAGCTATGGGATTTGCTGGTTTGGGTTTTGGGGCCATGATGGCCGGTGACGCTTGGACCCTCGTTTTCTGGATTTCCTGCCTTATTGCAGTATGGCAGGCCGGAAAAAAAACGGTCTATCTTTTTATCAGACTTTTGCTCTGGCTTTCATTCTTTGTGTTTTCACTCACCCTTTGCGCAGAGCTTTTTTTTCATAGTGGGCACCTGGTCTCCATGGCAGGGTCTCTGGTTCTGATTGCAACCCATCTCTTCAATCTGAAAAAACAAAACGAATGGAAAAAATCACTCA
The DNA here is from genome assembly GCA_044359055.1 of Catalimonadaceae bacterium. GTDB lineage: Bacteria > Bacteroidota > Bacteroidia > Cytophagales > Flexibacteraceae > CAMDMI01. The sequence continues at coordinate 16,323 of JBIKMV010000001.1, read as the reverse complement.
GACGAACCGCTGTTTCCTGAGTTGATATACACTTCCTTTCCAATTCCTGGCCTTCCGCTTCAGTCGGATTTCCTACATTGCGGCCTTTTTTCCCGGATTTAAAATGTTTGAAAATTTAAGCTCTAAGCTCGACAAGGCTTTTAAAACCCTGAAAGGACAGGGAAGAATAACCGATGTAAATGTTGCCTCAACGGTAAAAGAAATCCGTAAGGTGCTGATAGATGCGGATGTTAACTTTAAGGTAGCCAAATCCGTAACCGAGAACATCCTGAAAGAGGCAATGGGTCAGGAGGTCCGGATTGCCGTAAAACCGGGAGAGCTCCTCACCAAAATTGTTTACGATGAACTGGTGCGGCTGATGGGTTCATCCCGTGCAGACATGAACCTCCGCGGTGATCCGGCTGTAATTCTGATGTCGGGTCTTCAGGGTTCAGGAAAAACCACATTCACCGGTAAGCTGGGCGCCATGCTGAAAAAACAAGGCAGGCAGGTCCTTCTGGTAGCATGCGATGTGTACAGGCCTGCGGCAATAGAGCAGCTGAAGGTGGTAGGCAATCAGGCCGGAGTAGAAGTTTTCTCTCTGCCCGAAAGCAAAGATCCGGTAGAAATTGCCAGAAAAGGTATTGAATATGCCCGGCAAAACCATAAGAAAATCGTAGTGGTGGATACTGCCGGTCGCCTTGCGGTGGACGAGGAGATGATGCAGGAAATTGAAAACATCAAGCTGGCCATTCAGCCCTCCGAAACCCTGTTTGTGGTAGATGCCATGACCGGGCAGGATGCTGTAAATACTGCCAAAACCTTTAACGAACGCATTGATTTTGATGGTGTTGTGCTTACAAAGCTCGATGGTGATTCACGGGGTGGTGCGGCATTGTCAGTAAGGGCAATAGTAGACAAGCCCATCAAATTTATCGGCACCTCCGAAAAGCTCGATGGCATAGATGTGTTTTATCCCGACAGAATGGCACAGCGTATTCTTGGCATGGGCGATGTAATCTCTCTGGTAGAAAGGGCTCAGCAGGTTTACGATGAAGAAGAGGCCCGCAGGATCAATCAGAAAATCAGGAAAAATAAATTCGACTTTGATGATTTCCTCTCTCAGATTCAGCAAATTCAGAAAATGGGGAATTTCAAAGACCTCATTTCCATGATTCCGGGAATTGGTAAAATGATGAAGGATGTGGAAATAGACAACGATGCCTTCAAGCCTATAGTCTCTATGATTCAGTCCATGACCCCCTCAGAAAGGGCAAACCCCGATATGATTGTGGGCAACCGCAGAAAAAGGATTGCCCTCGGCAGCGGGCGCAACATTCAGGATGTGAACAACTTAATGAAGCAATTTGAAGAAATGCGGAAGATGATGAAAAAGATGAGCCATATGCAGGGTAAAATCCCGAACTTCATGCGCTGACAGCTTTGTACAGTTGTTTCTAAGCGTTTTAAAGCACCGGCCGGGGCCTTTAATACCCACCCGTTTACAGGTATAAAATCGGGTCAATTTTTTCCAAATATTTTATTTTGGCCCAAATTGCATTACATTTGCATCGAATTTGAAAGAGGGGACCCGATGTCCCCTCTTATTTTTTCATGACTTCTCAGGAAATCAAAGAACTAATCGAAGCCTTTATCCGGGAAAACCTGGATTCAGAAAATCATTTTCTGGTAAAGGTTTCTGTAGGTTCGGGTAAGGTAAAGGAAGGCAGGGTACAGGTGCTGATAGATAGCGATCTGGGCATTACCATTGACGAGTGCGCCGCATACAGCCGCAAGCTTGGTAAATTTCTGGATGATGCCGACTGTTTCGAAAATGCCTACACACTGGAAGTGGCCTCTCCGGGCCTGGATTTTCCCCTAAGCTCCGAAAGGCAGTTTCGGAAAAATATCAGCAGGAAACTGATTGTGGAAACGAGTGAAGGGAAAATTCTGGAAGGGAAATTGCTGGATGTTGCCCCTGACCAAATCCACTTGGAGGCAGAAGAAAAAAAGAAAGGCAGAAAAGCCCAGCTGGTGCCAGTTGCCATTCCGGTTCAGAATATTGTAAAAGCAAAAGTAACGGTTTCATTCAAATAAAAATGGACAGCAAAACGCTAATTGATTCGTTTTCAGACTTCGCCAAGTTAAAGAACATAGACAGGCCCACCATGATCAAAATCCTGGAGGAGGTCTTCAGGTCTATGATCAGGAAAAAGTATGTGGAAGATTCCAACTTCGATATCATCATCAACATAGACAAAGGCGACCTTGAAATCTGGCGCTTTCGGGAAGTGGTGGACGATGAGTCGGAGGATATCTGGGATTATGACAAAATTCCCTACTCAGAGGCCATCAAAATTCAGAGCGACCTGGAGGTAGGCGAAGAATTGGCCGAAGAGGTAAAAATCGAAAACGACTTTGGCCGCAGGGGAGTCCTGACTGCCAAGCAGACACTGGTTCAAAAAGTGAAAGACCTCGAAAAGGAAAATCTTTTTCAGGCTTATAAAGATAAAGTGGGTGACCTTATTATCGGAGAGGTTTACCAGATTGGCAACCGGGAAATCCTGCTTATTGATGGTGTGGGAAATGAACTGATATTGCCCAAAGGCGAACAGATTCCCAAAGACCGTTACCGCAAAGGAGACAACATAAGGGCAGTGGTACATCGGGTGGAGATGATCAACGGAACTCCGAGAATCATTCTTTCCCGTACTTCTCCCGTGTTTCTGGAAAGGCTTTTTGAACTGGAAGTCCCCGAAATTGACGACAATATTATTGCCATACGCAAAATCGTAAGGGAGCCGGGTGAAAGAGCCAAGGTGGCAGTAGAGTCTTTCGACGACCGCATAGATCCTGTCGGAGCCTGTGTGGGCATGAAAGGATCCCGCATCCACAATATCGTCCGGGAGCTCGAAAACGAAAACATTGATGTTATCAATTACACAGAAAATCTGGAATTATATATTGCCAGAGCGCTAAGCCCTGCCAAGATTACTTCCATTAAAGCAAGTCCGGAGGGAAAGAATATTTCCGTTTTTCTGAAACCTGATCAGGTATCGCTTGCCATTGGAAAGGGAGGGCAAAACATCAAACTTGCCAGCCGTCTTTTAGGAAAGGAGATCGATGTATTCAGGGATTCTGACGGAACGGAAGAAGAAATTGACGACATTGCGCTCGAGGAATTTGATGATGAAATAGATGCATGGATTCTGGATGAATTCAAAAAAATAGGTTTGGATACCGCCAGAAGTGTGCTTTCTGTTCCCGTGGAAGACCTTGTCAGAAGGACCGACCTGGAGGAAGAAACCATACAGGAGGTCATCGATATCTTGTCAAAAGAATTCCAGGAAAACGAGTAATCATCATCAAATCCGAAACCTCAGAAAGAAAAAAAGGAACACTTAACAATTTCTATGTCCGAAGAGAGAACGATAAAAATTCGTCAGGCGATGCAGGAATTCAACCTTGGTCTCGATACCATTGTTGAGTTTTTGCACAAAAAAGGTTCTTCAGTAGACCGAAGCCCGGTGGCCAAGCTTACCCAGGGAGAACTGGATTTGCTTCGAAAAGAGTATTCCTCTTCGGCACAGGAAAAAAAGGAGGCCTCAGGGATTTCCCTTGGACACAAACACAATGAAAAAATTGTAATCGAGGGAGATGCCCATAAGGAAAGGAAAAAAAGTTTGGAAGACGATCTGGACGAACCATTGTTCAGAAGGCAGGTTCCGGGTCTGAATACCCCGAATCGTCCGGTTGCTCCGGTAACGCCACCGCCTCCGGTGAAACCACCTGAGCCAAAGGATGTTGTTCCTACTCCTCCTCCTGCTCCGATTCCGGTAGCAGAGGTGCCAAAACCACAGCCGGAACCGCCTGCTCCGAAAGAAGAAAAGAAACCGGAAGTTCCCGCAGAGCCTGAACTGATCAAGGCCGAGGGTCAGGTTCAGGGTCTGAAAGTTCTGGGAAAAATTGACCTCAACGAAAAGAAGAAAGGACCTAAAACACCGGCAACAAGTAAAAAATCTGCTCCAAATGCTCCTGAGAAAGAAGAGCAACCGAAGCCGGCAGAAACCAAAGTTGAAGAAAAACCCGCAGCCAGTCCTGCAGCAGTTCCGCCTGCCGAAGAAGTAAAGCCGGTCAAGATTGAGGAAGAAACCCCTCAGGTTCAATCTGAAGCAAGTACTCCTGTTGATGAAGCCCCTGCTCCCTCAGAGCTCATCAAGGCGGAAGCAGATCAGCTCAAAGGGCTGACTGTATTGGGAAAAATTGACCTGAAGGCATTTGAAGCCAAGCCCAAGACCCCCTCTATCTCAGAAGGAGAAAAGAGAAAGCGCAAAAGACTGAAAACAGGACCTGTGCAGGTGGGAGGTTCGGCTGGAGCAGTGCAGAACCGCGATTTTCAGAAAGGTGGCGATCAGGGTCAGGCCAAGGCTGGAACCCAGCAGCCCGGTCAGAAGCCGGAGGGCCAGAAATGGTCTCCGGGACAACCAGGTCAGCGCGATGGATTCCGGGGAACCGGAAGACCGGGACAACAGCAGGGAGGTGGAAACCGTCCAGGCAGTACCCAGGGAAGAGACAAAAAGCCGGGTTATTCCAGCCGTGAAATTGCCGGAAACATCCGGGCTACTATGAATCGGGGTGGGGGCAAGGGACAGAAAAAGAGATCCAGAGACAAATCAGATCGTCATAACATCGAAGATCATGAGGTATCAAAAGTTCTAAAGCTCACCGAATTTGTTTCAGTTGCCGATCTAGCATCGCTGATGGATGTTCCTGTTCAGCAGGTCATCATGACTTGTATGAACCTCGGTATGTTTGTATCCATCAATCAGCGCCTCGATGCCGAAGCCCTCACCATCATCGCAGATGAATTTGGGTTTGAGGCTACTTTCCCTTCTGAAGAAGAAGAAGTGGTGGAAGAAATTCAGGATGCCGAAGAAGATCTGACGGGCCGTGCACCCATTGTCACCATCATGGGACATGTGGATCACGGAAAAACATCGCTTCTGGACTATATCAGAAAAACCAAAGTTGTGGCTTCTGAAGCGGGAGGAATCACCCAGCACATTGGTGCTTATGATGTGATGACCGAATCCGGCCGAAGCATAACTTTTCTGGATACACCCGGTCACGAAGCCTTTACGGCCATGCGGGCCCGCGGTGCCAAAGTCACCGATGTGGTTATCATCGTGGTGGCTGCAGATGATGCAGTAATGCCTCAGACCAAAGAAGCCATCAACCACGCACAGGTTGCTGGGGTACCCATTGTGATTGCCATCAACAAAGTTGATAAGCCAGCGGCCAACCCCGAAAAAATCAAGGAGGAACTGGCTCAAATCAACATTCTGGTAGAAGACTGGGGTGGAAAATATCAGTGTCAGGAAATTTCAGCAAAAAAAGGAAACGGCGTGGAAGACCTGCTTGAAAAAGTAATTCTGGAATCCGATATTCTGGATCTGAAAGCCAATCCGAACAGGCTGGCTCAGGGAACCATCATTGAAGCCTCCCTCGATAAAGGCCGCGGTTATGTTGCCACCGTTCTGGTACAAACCGGAACCCTGAAGGTGGGAGATTTTATGCTTTGCGGTTCTATTTACGGTAAGGTAAAAGCCATGTACGACGATACCGGAAGCCGGATTGATTCGGCAGGGCCGTCTACTCCGGTTCAGGTTCTGGGTCTGAACAATGCGCCTCAGGCAGGTGACAAGTTCAATGTAATGGAAAACGAGCGGGAGGCCAAAGAACTGGCCAACCGGAGAGAACAAATCCAGAGGGAGCAATCCATCCGGACCAAGAAACACATCACCATCGACGAAATCGGTCGGCGTATTGCGCTGGGAACCTTCAAGGAACTCAACCTCATCATCAAAGGTGATGTGGATGGATCTGTGGAGGCTCTTGCAGACAGCCTCCTGAAGCTATCAACCGATGAAGTGGCAGTGAGGATTCTCCACAAAGCGGTGGGTCAGATTTCTGAAGCCGATGTCATGCTCGCTTCTGCTTCTGATGCCATCATCATTGGTTTCCAGGTAAGGCCATCTGCCCAGGCGCGGAGGCAAGCCGAAAATGAGGAAATTGAAATCAAGCTTTACTCCATCATTTACGATGCCATCAACGACATCAAGGATGCCATGGAAGGCATGCTGGCTCCGAAGGTGGAAGAGGTGATCGTGGGCAATGTAGAAATCCGCGAGGTATTCAAAATCAGCAAGGTGGGCAATGTGGCCGGTTGTTATGTTACCGATGGGTACATCAAGAGAAACAATGGCATGCGGGTAATCCGCGATGGCATTGTGATATACACAGGCGAGCTTGAGGCCCTGAAGCGATTCAAAGACGATGTTTCGGAAGTAAAATTCGGCTACGAATGCGGTCTGAAGGTCAGAAACTTCAACGACATTCAGGTTGGAGATACCATTGAATCTTTCGAAGAAAAAGAAACCAAGCGTTCTCTTTGATATAACCTTTAATTCATTCAGAAAGGCCGTCTCTTCCGGGACGGCTTCTCTTTTTATCCCGTATGCCCCAGCTCATTCTGAAACCCGGCCGAAGCAAGCCCGTTTTGCAGCGTCATGCCTGGATTTTTCAGGGTTCTGTGGAACGGAATACCCACCCTCAGACCGTAGGAATCACCGAGGTTCAGGATGAACATGGCAATATCCTTGGCTATGGCTTTACTGACCCCGGAAGCCCGCTTACCTGCCGGATTTTTCATTTCGGAACCATTGATATTCCATCTTTCGGTCCCGGTTACTGGAAAGACAGATTCGAAAGAGCTTTTCAATACCGGAAGACTTTTCTTGATTTCAATCAGACGGATACCTTCCGCCTTATTCATGCCGAAGGCGATGAAATGCCTGGCCTCATTGTGGATATTTACGGAGGAAATATCGCTGTTTTACAGACCACTATGGATGCCACAGCCCAATGGCATCAGACCTGGAAGAAAATCCTGAATGACCTTGGATTCCCGTTTGTCTATCACAAACCGGCCGGTCAGAAAACAGGGAAATGGCTTGGCGAAAATCCCGGGCCCCGCATTACTGCAAAGGAAAATGGGTTGCTTTTTGAAGTGGATGCAGAGTCGGGTCAGAAGACCGGATTTTTCATAGACCAAAGAGATAACCGGCAGATTATTAAAACTTTGTCCGGGAAAAAAAAGGTTTTGAATGCATTTTCGTTCTCCGGAGGGTTTTCTGTGTATGCCATATCCGGAGGGGCAAAGGAGGTGGTATCAATTGACATATCAAAAGAAGCCTGCCGCCTTTCTGAAATAAATGTGGCCCTGAATTTTCCTGATTTCCCCTCTCATCAGGCACTTGCGGTGGATTGCTTTGATTATCTGAGGACCATGCCGGGTAATTTTGATTTGATTATCCTTGATCCCCCTGCATTTGCCAAAAACAAAAATGCTGTAGACAATGCCGCCCGTGGCTATAAGGAAATCAATCTTCATGCTTTTAAAAAAATTCAGTCAGGGGGTCTGCTTGCTACCTTTTCCTGTTCCCAGCATATCAGCTCTGATTTATTCCGCAAGATTGTTTTTGCGGCCGCTGCCGATGCCGGCCGAAAAGCACGGATAATCCGGTTTTTGACGCAGTCAGCAGATCATCCCATCAACCTTTTCCAACCCGAATCTGAATATCTAAAGGGTTTGCTGATTCTTGTAGAAGACTGAAAATCAGGATTTTTCCCTGATTCCTTTATAGATTCTGATGGCTCCCAGCAATACCAGGATAAAGGCCAAAAGTCCACCAAGGCCGTAAAGCAGACTGATGTTTTGTTTTACAACCACCAGCATCACTATGGCAATTAAGAAAATGGTGGGTACTTCGTTCCAAATCCGTAACTGGAAGCTGGAATAGGTAAAAAAGCCTGCCTGCATTTTTTTATACAGGAAGTGAAGACTGATGTGATAAACACTAAGCAAGAAGACCAAGCCCATTTTTATCAAAAGCCAAACGGGCCAGCCGGGGTATAAGGACAGAAGCCAAAGCCCAAAAACCCAGGTCAGAACAGCCGAGGGCCAGGTAATGGCAAAAAGAAGCCTCCTGCTCATCAGAAGGAGTTGAGGCAGAAGAATCCCCCGTTCGGGTTCCGGCTTGTCGGCGGCTTCACCATTGTAAATCAGCAGCCGCCCCAGATAAAACAGACCGCTGAACCAGGTAATCACAAAGATGATGTGCAGGGCTTTGATGTAGGCATATTCCATGGAAATGCAATATTAGGTCTGCAGGGGAGAAAAAGTTCCCGGCAGTCCTTCTTTTTTGTCTTCCGGCCGGGATTTCAGAAAAAGAATGCAGAAGGGCATGAAATTTGCCGACCCTTTAACGGGGAAATCTTCCATTTTTGCCTTTAGTTTCATCAAAATGCTGGCCATCGGTAAAACACTAATTTCGGATGATGTTGTAGCAGAATGTTTTATCTGTGATATAGAAGCCTGCAAGGCTGCCTGCTGTGTGGAAGGCGATGCCGGTGCCCCCCTCACCGAAGAAGAAACCCACATTCTGGAGCGGGAAGTAGAAAAAATCCGCCCTTTTCTGCATCCGGAAGGTTGGGCCGAAATCCAAAAACAGGGGTCCTGGGTACGCGATGCCGACGGAGAAAAATGCACCCCAACTCTGGGAGGACGCGAATGTGCCTATGCCATAAAAGGAGAAAAAGGCATTTTGAGCTGTGGAATTGAGAGGGCATGGGAAGCAGGGCAAAGTTCCATCCGCAAGCCGGTTTCCTGCCATTTGTACCCCATCCGGATTAAGGAATATCAGGATTTTACCGCTGTAAATTATCACCGCTGGAACATTTGCAGCCCGGCCTGTGTTTTTGGGAAAAAACAAGGGGTTAAGGTCTATCAGTTTCTGAAAGAAGCCCTTATCAGGCGATTCGGAGAGGCCTGGTACGAAGAACTCTGCACACTGGCCGAATATCACAGCCAAACATCTGAGCAATAGAGAAATGGAAAGAAAAATCATACTGAACGAATGTCCCAGGGATGCCATGCAGGGACTTCCTCATTTTGTCCCAACAGAAACAAAAATCCGCTATCTGAATGCCCTCCTTGAGGTTGGCTTTTCCAAACTGGATTTCGGCAGCTTTGTCAGTCCGAAAGCCATTCCGCAACTCAGAGATACTGCTGATGTAATCGGCAAACTGAAACTCGACCGTTCGCAGACGCAGCTCCTTGCCATAGTGGCCAACCACAGAGGTGCTTTGCAGGCCTCTGAATTCGAAGAGATTGATTTTCTGGGTTTTCCATTGTCAGTTTCAGAAATTTTTCAGCAGAAAAACACCAACAAAAGCATAGCAGATGCCCTGGAGGAAATTGCTTTGATTCAAAACCTCTGCCTGGTTCGGGGAAAAAGCCTCAATGTCTATCTCAGTATGGCTTTCGGAAATCCTTACGGCGAGGCGTATTCACCCGAACTGGTTCTGGAAAAAGGCCAGAAAGTGGTAGATATGGGGATAAAATTTCTGTCTTTGGCCGATACTGTCGGCATGGCTGAAGAAGGGGAAGTAAAGGCCCTTTTTCAGGCGGTTTGCGAATACTGGAGCGGGGTTTCTATAACTGCTCATTTGCATGCAAGCCCGGATAAAGCCAAAGAAAAAATTTCTGCCGCCTGGGAAGCCGGCTGCCGTGAATTTGATGTAGCCCTTGGCGGCTACGGCGGTTGTCCAATGGCCGAAGACAAACTGGTGGGCAACCTGAGTACCGAAAAGATGCTAGAATGGGCTGATTCACATCATATTACCCATGGATTGAATATTGAAAAACTGGACCTGCCCCTAAAAATGCTGCCGGAGGTATTTCACTGATCAGGCCAGAGTATTTTTCTCCGGTCAATCCCTGCCCCGGAAATCTGAATTCTTTTTCCTGCCTCAAATCCTTTATTTATTTGCACACCTCTTATACATCAGATGACTACCGAAATTGACCATCACCCTCAAAGTCTGGAAGCCTGCAGACAATCGTTTCAATCTCCGCATCCCCTAGTCCTGAAAGAAGAGACACGGAAACGCATCCGCAGTGCAAGGCTTTTTCTGGAAGAAAAAATAAAAAATTCCACCCGCCCCATATATGGTATCAATACGGGCTTCGGGGATTTGTGTAAGGAAAAAATAGATGACCACGATTTGGATGCCCTGCAGCTGAATCTGGTAAGATCGCATGCCTGCGGCATGGGTCAGCCGATTTCGGCCGGGCTCAGCCGCCTGATGATGTTTCTGAAAATCAAAAGCCTGACCTCAGGAATATCGGCTGTGACAGAAAATCTAGTGGGTCACTTGCTGGCATTTTACAATACCGGAGCCGCTGCTGTGGTATTCGAAAAAGGTTCTCTGGGTGCTTCCGGTGACCTGGTACCGCTTGCGCATATGACACTTCCCCTGCTGGGCGAGGGCGAAGTCTGGTGGGAAGGCCGGCGGATATCCGGGCAGGAATTTTTACAAAAATCCGGATTGAAACCCCTGAAATTGAAAGCCAAAGAAGGACTTGCCATGCTCAACGGCACCCAGTTCATGCTGGCTCTGGGATTGGATGCTTATTGGAGAGGCCGGCATCTGTTCGACAACAATCTCTTCATTTGCACCCTTGCCGCCGAGGCTTTTGATGCCCGTTTCGATTTCCTGCATCCTGCCATCCATGCCTGCAGGCCTCATGCCGGTCAAATGAAAGTGGCCTCGGTTATGGACCGGCTGATTCGCAACAGCGAAATGGCCAACAAGCAAAAAGATCGTGTTCAGGATCCCTACTCGGTGCGTTGCCTGCCTCAGGTATTGGGCGCAAGCTACGATGCCATGGAATATGCAGGCCGGGTTCTGGAAACCGAGATGAATTCAGTAACTGACAATCCTCTTGTTTTTATGGAGGAGGATCTTGTGGTTTCAGGTGGAAATTTTCATGGTCAGCCTCTGGCGCTTACCCTTGATTTTCTGGGAATTGCCATGGCAGAGGTGGCCAATATTTCCGAAAGGCTGCTTTTCAAATTGCTTGGCGGGGAAAGAGATCTTCCTGTGTACCTCATCGAAAATGCCGGACTGAACAGCGGTTTTATGATTCCCCAATATTCAGCGGCTGCGCTCGTTAGCCAGAACAAACAATTGGCTACCCCTGCTTCTGTGGATAGTATTGTTAGCAGCAACGGACAGGAAGACCATGTCAGTATGGGGGCCAATGCAGCACTGAAATGCCTTCAGATTGTGGAGAATTGTGAAGGGGTTTGTGCAATTTTGTTACTTGCAGCCTGTCAGGCGTTGGAATTTCGCCGACCTTTACAAACTGGTTCCCACCTTGAAAAACTCTTTCAATCTTTTCGCAGGAAGGTATCCTTCCGAAAGTCTGATACCGGTTTTAAGGACGACATTGACAAGTCTATTGAATTCCTTCGGCACAATACTTTTTCAGAACTGGCTTAGGGCCGGTTTGATGGTCCTGATTTTTTTCTCGGATTTTCTCCCGGGTCTTTCGCAGCCCTGTTTTTATTTTCTTACCGACTCGGTTGGCTGTGCTCCTTTCAGGGTGAGGGTGCGCTCCTGTGCCCCTCCGCCGGTGGCATTCAACTTCCGGTGGACCATTCCCCCGAGTTTTCCTTCCATCAATTTGCCATCTGCCATTACCGATACCGGTCATATTTACACAGAAGTGGGCAGATACCGGATCCTGCAAATTCTTGGTGCCAACGATACGCTTGGCCGCCCGGTAAGGGTGTATGACAAAAATATTCAACCGGCTTTCAGGATTTCGACCTGCGGCCCCAGGTTGATTGTTGATTTCCTGGATTCAGTTTTTACCATGTACCGCTTTAACCCGGGAGACGGCACCCCCGGAACTATCCTTGTACCAAAAGGAACCGGAAGATTCGAATACACCTATTCTTTCCCGGGCAATTCGGCATCCTTTGTTATTAAAATTCAGGGTGAAATTCCTGCAACATGCAACAGAGATATCCTCAGCGATACCATTGATTTGTACAAAATCAACCTGCCCCCGGCCTCCGACAGCCTAATTGGCCTCGCTGATACCCTTCAATACCGCGCCCGTATCCGTGTCCGTGCCGATGAGCCGTATGTTTTTCAATGGAATCAACAACCCGGATGGCAGGATATTTTTTCAGGTACAAGTCCGGTTAGTACTGCCTTGTCGCAAAACCTAACCATCCCCGGAATACAGCAAAAAAATCTGGTAAGGGCAGCTGTGAAAAATGGCTGCGGCAACCTAATTCCTGCACCAGACTGGCTTTGTATCTGGCCACGCCTGAAAACCGAAAATCAGAAAATTACCATCCGCTGGCCTGCCATAGATCCTGCAGATATCAATCAGATGGCCCTCCTCCGCAATGGTCAGTTTTTCAGAAATCTGCTACCCTTTACCGATACCATGGTGATAGATTCGGGCAATCTTGTTTGTGGTTCCACCTATTGCTATCAGATTTTTGTAAAGAAAAATATTGCCGGATATCCCGGAGAATTGATTTACAAATCCAGTCCCATTTGTGGACAGGCCATCTCCAATCTGCCACCCGATCCTATCCAGAATCTTTCGGCTACCATCGAAAACCAGCAAGTAAAAATAACTGGCCAGGCCTCTGATTTGGCCAGGACTTTTGAGGTTTTCAGAAAGGAACCGGAAGACGGGAATTATCTTAAAATATTCGAAACCAATGCCTTGCCCATTGTGGACAATTTGGCAGATGTAAACGGTAAGACCTACTGCTACCGTATTGCCTTTCAGGATATTTGCGGAAACCGCTCTCTGTTCAGCGATTCCGTTTGTCCGGTCAGGCTTCGGGTGGAATTGCCGGATGAATCTGAAAAACGCTTTTTCTGGACCCCTTTTCTGGGTTGGAAAGGGGGAGTAGAAAAATATGAATTGCTGAGGATTACTACCTCTGACCCTCCCGAAATTACAGATATGGGGCTTTCGCAAAACCATACCATTTCAGGCAGGGATAAAATCCGGCAAAAGGTCGGCTATCTGATCCGAAGCCATCCTGCAGATAAAAGCACCTATCCCCTGGTCAGCGAATCCAATTTGCTTTGGCTGGTACAGAGCAGCAAACTCCGCTTTCCTGATGTATTTACCCCGAATGAAGATCAGGTAAACGATGTCTTCCGCTGCTATAGTCTGTATCTTTCTGATTTTCAGATGAAAATTTTCAACTCTTGGGGAAATCTCATATATTTTTCTGATAATCAGAAGGAAGGCTGGGATGGAAAAATTGATTCAAAACCTGCGCCGGCGGGGCCTTATGCCTATTGGGCCATGGCAAAAGACGAAGAGGGGAACAATCTGGAAGTAAGGGGATTTTTTACTTTGGTCAGATAGGCGGGAAATTCGATTGTTTCCCTTTTTTTTGAAGTCTGAAAAATTTAGACCCTAAACCCCTGAAGACAGAATAGGCATGAAATTTTCTGAAGTTCCGGTTTCGGAAGCATTAAAGCAAAGATTGATTCAGGCCATTGCCTCGGGTCATGTAGCCCATGCCCAGCTTTTTTCAGGTACAGAAGGCGGGCCGGCTCTGATGCTCGCATTGGCATACGGCCAGTATCTGAACTGTGAAAATCCCTCAGAAACGGACAGTTGCGGGCAGTGTCCCGGTTGTATAAAGGCTGCGAAATTTGTTCATCCTGATTTTCATTATTGTTTTCCTTTTGCCAAATCCAAGCAAGTCGGCGAATCGGACGAGCTCAATGCCTATTTGCCGCTTTTTCGCTCATTTATGGAGGAAATGCCATTTGGTACGCTCCAGGATTGGTCGCAAAAAGCCGATTTTGAAAACAGGAGCCCCATTATCAGCATAAAATCTGTGAGGGAAACCATGCGTGACCTTCAGATGAAAAGCTATGAGGCCAGATACAAGGTTCAAATCATCTGGCTGCCCGAAACCATGCGAAAAGAAGGCTCCAATTCATTTTTGAAAATTTTGGAAGAACCTACACCGTACACCGTTTTTCTTCTGGTTAGTCAGGAGCCGGAGCAGCTTTTGCCAACCATCATCTCCCGTACACAGCGGATCACAGTTCCCAAGCCCGACCGTGATACCCTGAACGCTTTTCTTCAAACCAGGTTTGGTGCAGAACCCAGCAAAGCCGATGTGGCTGCTGCCTTGGCCGAAGGCAATATTTCAGAAGCTCTTTTTCTTCTGAATGAGAAGGAAGACGATTTTCATCATCTTTTTATGAACTGGCAAAGAGCTTGTTACAACAATAATCTCAATAAAATCATGCAGTACATGGATACTTTTCATGCACTGGGAAGGGAGATGCAAAAATCCTTTTTGCGCTACAGCCTCACCAAGGTGCGGAATGCCATGGCCATTGCCAGGGGCGCCGCCGATACCGTTCATCTGCCGGAAGCTGAATTTGCTGACCTTGAAAAATTTGGGAAGATATTTACCCTGGAATTCATCGGGATACTGCTTTCGGAAATCGAAGCTGCCTGCGGAAATATCGAGCGCAATGCTTCTGCCAAGATGGTATTTATGGATGTCAGCCTGAAACTGGCCGGTGGATTTTCAAAAATCAAAGCGGCAGGATGACGACCAGACTGCCTGGCCAAAGGGCCGTAATTTTTGATCTGGATGGTGTAATTATCCACAACAACGAATGGCACCTGAAGTCCTGGCTCCTTTTTGCCCGGCAAATGGGCATTTCGCTGACAGCCGAAGAGTTTCCTGAAAGAATTTTCGGAAAAACCAATGAGCAGATTCTTGAAAAGGAGTTTCCTTCGGCCACGGCAGAGCAGCTTCAGGCCTGGTCTTTAGAAAAAGAAGCCTTGTACCGGGATATGTATGCACCCCATTTTCAACTGGCAGAGGGCCTGTATGATTTTCTGGAAAACCTGAAAAAAGGGGCAATCCCTGCTGCGGTTGCCAGCAATGCGCCTTTGGTGAATGTGGATTTTGCTTTGGATAGAGGAAAAATCAGAGAATTCTTCGAAGTGGTGATGTATGCCGGACTTGTGGCCCGTCCGAAGCCTGCTCCTGATATCTACCTGCGCACAACAGCCTTACTGGGTCTTGAACCGGAGCAATGTTTTGTGATTGAAGATTCTCCTACCGGTCTCGAAGCTGCCAGGCAGGCAGGATGCCAAACCATTGCCATTACTTCAACCTATCCGGGAGCCGATTTAATTCCACTGGCAGACCATATTTTTGATCATTTCCGGGAGATAGATGCATTTCTGATTTCCTGAAAATCCGGTTTACCGAAATCTATATGAAGGGGGTTTGAAAGGCAAAACGCGGAAAAGAGCCAATCTGAAATCCTGAAAAATGGAGCCTTTCACCAACCTGTTTCTCAGTGTTTGATTCAGGAAAATTAAGATTTCAAGGCTTTTTTCCTTTTTTTGCAGGAAAATTATCAGACCAAATGACTGCCATCCGCCACAACTGGACCCTAGCCGAAGCCGAATCCATTTACAATTCTCCCTTTTTGGATTTGGTTTACAGGGCCGCAACAGTTCATCGTCAAAACCATGATCCTCAGGAGGTTCAGGTTTGCACTTTGCTTTCTGTAAAAACGGGTGGTTGCCCTGAAGATTGCGCTTATTGCCCTCAGGCGGCCCGCTACCATACTGATGTAAAAGTGCACAAGCTCATGGAGGTAGAGGAAGTGCTGGAAGCCGCTTCACAAGCCAAGGCCAAAGGCTCAACCCGGTTTTGTATGGGGGCTGCCTGGCGTGAAGTGCGTGACAACCGCGATTTTGACAAGGTAATCGATATGGTAAAAGGTGTGAATGCCATGGATATGGAAGTGTGCTGCACCCTGGGTATGATCACAGCATCTCAAGCCGAAAAGCTGAAAGATGCAGGACTCTATGCCTACAACCACAATCTGGATACCTCCGATGATTTTTATAATGAAATCATCACCACCCGGGACTTCGACGACCGGATTCATACTTTGGAAAATGTCAGAAAATCAGGGATTTCGGTGTGCTCAGGCGGCATAATTGGGATGGGCGAAACCAACCTCGACCGGGTGAAAATGCTCTTAACCCTGGCCAACATGCCCGGCCATCCTGAGTCGGTGCCGGTAAATGCACTTGTGCCCGTAGAAGGAACACCCCTTGAAAAGCAACCCAAAGTTCCCGTTTGGGATATGGTGCGGATGATTGCCACAGCCAGAATTATGATGCCCAAAACGATGGTCAGGCTTTCGGCTGGCCGGGTAATGATGAGTGACGAAGAGCAGGCTTTGTGTTTTATGGCAGGTGCAAATTCTATTTTCAGCGGTGAAAGGCTGCTTACCACGCCAAACCCCGGTGTGGACCATGACGAGCAATTGTTTCAAATCCTGAACCTGAAGCCTCGCAAATCTTTCAAAGAAAAGGAAAGCAGAGAGGCCGTA
>JBIKMV010000213.1:0-4769 GCA_044359055.1 Catalimonadaceae bacterium | reverse complement strand
GAACCAATCCGACTGGTGATCTACTGGGACAAAGAAAATGAACGCATGTTTATTTTTTTGAATAATAACTTTAAAATCAGCAGTTTAGAAGTCGCAATGCTCTATAAAAGCCGATGGAAAGTTGAGCTATTCTTCAAATGGATTAAGCAGCATCTGAAGATAAAAAGCTTCTGGGGCCAGTCTCAAAATGTAGTAAAGTGCCAGATTTGGATTGCGGTGAGCACCTATCTTTTAGTGGCCATCTGGAAGAAAAAGCTGGGCTTAAGTCAAAGTATTTACGAAATTCTTCAGGTTTTATCGATTTTAGTTTTTGATAAAACTCCTATTAATCAACTACTTACGAAAAAGGAGGACTCCGAAAGCAACTCGCTCAATTCTAACCAATTGACTATCTTTGACTTATAGTTGGACACTAGTGATATGTTTCCTGTAGTTGGATTTATTGTCAAAATCTTTCGGTAAATCAATTACTCCAGATAAACTTTTAACCAATGGTGTTACTTCTTGTTTTTCATTGGGGTCGACCAATAAACCTAAATATGATTCAATCAATTTTGATAGACTCGTATTTTTCTTTTTTGCGTAAGACTTCGCTTGCTCAATTATATCTCCGTTTAATTTTAAGGTTAACTTGGTATCCATTTTGTTAAAATATTTGTACGTGAAAACATAATAAATTTGTACGTAATTTTAAATTTTAAATTCATAAACCGTTTGTGGAAAGCGTATTAGGGCTTTGCAATGGCAGGGCTTAGAATTACTTTACTTCAAAAAAGGTAAGTGGTAGGGAATTTTGATAACTTGAAAATATTGTTTTGGTGTTGGTGGTTTGCAAATGCTGATCTGAAGCGGATAAGACAAGTCAAAAGTAAAAAGTCAAAATTCAAAAGGTATTCAAGTGTTCAGTTTTTAGTAGTCGGTTTTAAGATTTAATGCATTGAAAATCAGTTAATTAAATAATCTTGAACCTTGAGCCTTAAACTTTGAACTTTGAGTGTTGAACTTAAAATAAGGAACCCCAAAAATCCGAAGAGGGCTATTGACAATCCCGGTAAATGCTCCCACCTTGCCGGCTCAATTTTTTTAGTTGTGCAAAAAACCGAAAAGCAATTCCGGGAAGTCATTGCCCACTGCAAGTCCTTGTTTATCAACAAATACAAAGATTATGGCACCTCCTGGAGAATCATGAGGCTGCCCTCGGTGACCGATCAGATTTACATCAAGGCCGCACGCATCCGGAGTATTCAGGAAAAAGGAATGCAAAAGGTAAACGACCCCATAGAAACGGAATTTGTGGGCATCATCAACTATTGCATCATTGCCCTTATTCAGATTGCGCTGCACGGACAAGATGATCAAACAGAACTGAAACAGGATGAACTGGAGCTCTTGTACAACGAAAGCGTGGACCGCAACATTGACCTGCTGGTAAATAAAAACCACGATTATGCCGAAGCATGGCGGGATATGCGCATCAGCTCCATTACCGATATCATCCTCATGAAAATTCACCGGCTGAAACAAATTGAAAACAACGAAGGCAGAACGCTGGTTTCAGAAGGCATTGATGCCAATTACCGCGATATTCTGAACTATGCGGTTTTCTGCCTGATTCTCTTCAGGGAAGAGGGTAAATTTTAACTTTCATACCATCGAAATTTTGGATATTCACAGCATTAAGACCCTCGGCGACCTGAAAAAGTCCGGTTGGAAAAGTCAGGACATACAAGAGGAAATCCGGCAGAACCTGATTCGAAAGCTGAAAAACAGGGAGCCTGTTTTCACCGGAATTTTCGGCTATGAGGAAACCGTAATTCCGGAACTGGAAAGGGCTCTGCTGAGCCGGCACAACATCAATTTTCTGGGTCTTCGGGGTCAGGCCAAAACCAGAATGGCAAGGCTTATGGTCCATTTGCTGGACGAATACATTCCCGTAATCGAAGGTTCTGAGCTGAATGATGATCCCCTGAATCCGATTTCTGCTTTCGGAAAAAACAAGATTGAAGAATTAGGTGACAACACCCCCGTTTCGTGGTGGCACCGCAGCGACCGGTACACCGAAAAACTGGCCACTCCCGATGTCACCGTGGCCGACCTCGTCGGCGATGTGGACCCAATAAAAGCAGCTAGCCTGAAATTGCCCTATTCAGATGAACGGGTAATCCATTATGGACTGATTCCGCGGTCTCACCGGAGCATTTTTGTCATCAACGAACTGCCGGATCTTCAGGCCAGAATTCAGGTAGCCTTGTTCAATATTTTGCAGGAAGGTGATATTCAGATCCGGGGATTTAAGCTTCGCTTACCCCTTGATATTCAGTTTGTTTTTACCTCCAATCCGGAAGATTATACCAACCGCGGCAACATTGTGACCCCGCTGAAGGACAGAATCGACAGTCAGATTATCACCCATTATCCCCCCGACCTAGAAACCGGAAAAAAAATAACCCGGCAGGAAGCGGTGGTGAAAGAAGAGCAAATGGGCATAAGAATCCCTGAGCCCATCCGGGATCTGGTAGAGCAAATTGCTGCGGAAGCCCGCCATTCAGAATTTGTAGATGCCAAGTCCGGAGTTTCGGCCCGGATGACCATTTCTGCATTCGAAAACCTGCTGAGTGCTGCCGAAAGGCGCGGCCTGATCAATGGCGAAAAATCTGCATCCGTCCGTTTGTCGGATATTTATGCGGTGATTCCGGCGATTACCGGCAAAGTGGAATTGGTTTACGAAGGCGAGCAGGAGGGAGCAAGCATCGTAGCCCGAAACTTGATTGGAAAAGCCATCCGCACCCTTTTTGTTCAGTATTTTCCCAATCCTGAGCAGTCTAAAAAGACCAAAAACACTTCGGTTTACAAAGAAATTACAGATTATTTCTCCGGAGGAAATCAGGTTTCCATAGGTGTTCTGGATAACGAAGAAAACTATGCCCGAAGTCTGGATGCCATTCCCGGCATGGATGATCTGATTTTCGACAGCAGCCTGCCTTCCGAGGCTGCAGACCGTCTTTTCTGGAAAGAATTTCTGTTGTTCGGTTTGTCGGAATATTCTGTGATCAGTAAAAAAATTCTGGAGAAAGAAACCCGTTTTGCTGACCTTCTCGGCTCCATGATTGATCTGGAGAATCTGGATTTTGAAGAAGAGGAATAAGGTGGATTACCTTTTCCTCCTGAGGACAAAAAACATTTGATTTCTGCTACCGCCTGATAGCCAACCCTCCGGCCTTGGTTTTTCATTTCGATATTTATTCAGAATCTCCTTTATTGCCTTCAAGTTTCAAAGCCTATGATCCGGTTTCTCCGTTTTTTCTTTAAGGCAGATTATGTCTTTTGTACCCTTACGGTTTTTGCCTTTATGCTGGGCATCAGCAACCTGGTTGACCGGTTCTCTTTTCTGAATCCAATTGATCAGGCGCTCACCGATTTCGAGATGTCTGATATTGTGTTTTCTGATACCATCCGCGAAGAGCCCACCACCGATACCAGCATTGTGCTGGTCAATTTCGGGAATCTGAGCCGGAGGGGCATAGCCCGGGAGATTGAAATTATTGCCGCCCAGAAACCAAAAGCCCTAGGCATAGATTGCAGCTTTAGGGTGTTGAAAAACCCGGAAGAAGATTCCCTGCTGGAAGAAGCCCTGGGCAAAGTGGAGAATCTGGTTTTATACAGCAAGCTGGGGTTCCTGGATGACCGGGATGAAAATTTTGATACCATCATGTATTGCCATCCCCGCTTCAGGCAATATGGTAGTTCGGGTTTTTGTAACCTCATTACCCCCACAAAAAGCAGGGATGAATACAAAATCTGCCGGACTTTTACCCCCCGGGATTCGGTGAAAGGTCATGAAGAATTTGCTTTTGCCGTTGAGATTGCCCGCATGGTGGATACCGCAAAAGTGAATGCCTTTCTGGCCAGAAACAATTCTGTAGAGCTCATCAATTTCAGGGGAAACCGCAATATGTTCTATAGTCTGGATGCAGGCGATGTATTGGGTTCTGATCAGGAAAATACAGGCGAAACCGCAGCGCCTCTGCCGGTAAATCTGAAAGATAAAATTGTGATAATGGGCTTTATGGGGCCTGATTTCGGGCCGTCTGCCGACCTCACCCGCGATGATAAATTTCACACCCCCATGAATCCGAACTATGCAGGCAAAGCCTATCCGGATATGTTTGGCGTGGTGATCCATGCCAATATCATCAGTATGATTCTGAACGGCAAACCTATGAACAAAATGGGAAGCACGGGATCAGCATTGCTGGCCTTGATTCTCTGCTATCTCAATGTGGTTTTCTTTTTCTATATCCACGATAAGCACCCCTCATGGTATGACCTTGTGGTAAAAACCATGCAGGCCTTGCAGGTAATTTTGTTGCTTTTTGCTGCTGTTCTGGTCTACGGAAATTATCAGTATCAGCTTGATGTAACCATCGCAGCCATCGCCATTGGTTTGTGCGGAGATATTCTGGAAGTGTACACAGGAGCCATTTACAATATTGCCCGTCTTTTGAGGACCCAGCTGAGGGGGATTTTTTCTCCCGATGCAGCTCCCTCCGCCCCGGGTTCTGAAGGATAGGAGGGAAGAAGATTGCTCTAAATCAGAAATTGATGATCAGGGATAATCGAATCAATGATTCAATATCAACGGCAATTCCTTGTTTCCCATAATAACAATCTTTGCATTCGGAGAAATGGCAATTTCTTTTTGTGCCTTTATCAATTCATACTGAAGCTGATTGGCCGAAAGGGTAGAGGAAACGATTTTCTGGTAATCG
>JBIKMV010000212.1:0-4772 GCA_044359055.1 Catalimonadaceae bacterium | reverse complement strand
TAATGAAATTAAAAAATATTTCGTTTTCTGTTCTTGCATTGCTTCCTCTGAGTTCTGCCCTTGCGCAAAAAAGTTTTTCGGTACAGGATGCAGTAAAATTTGCTTTGGAAAACAATCCGGGTGTAAAAAATGCCAAAATCGAGACCCGTATGGCAGATGCCAAAGTTTCGGAAACCATCGGCCTAGGACTGCCTCAGGTATCGGCTTCTGCTACTCTTCTGCATTATCCTCAGAAACAGGCCTTTGTAATTGAAAACACCGGAGTCCCTCCCTTTGCCAATCCTGAAAAGAAGGTAGGCGACCCCATAGCTCTGGCCTTGCAGCTTCAAAATACTTTTACAGGATCTCTGGAGGCACGGCAAATGATTTTCAATGGGTCTTATCTTGTAGGGTTAAAAGCCTCCCGGACATTTAAAGAGTTATCGGAAAAGCAGCTCAAACAAGCCAAAGAGCAGGTGGCAGAAGGCGTTCTGAAAAGCTATTACAGCCTTCTGGTCAATGAGGAAAAGTCGAAATTGCTGGATTTGAATATTTCAAGACTGGATTCAACTTATAAAGAAACCCAGCAACTCTTCAAAAACGGATTTGTGGAACAGATTGACCTGAACAGGCTTCAGGTAACCCTCAACAACCTGAAAGCCGAAAAGCAAAAAACCCAGCGCATGCTTACGCTTGCTGCCTATTTTCTGAAACTTCAGATGGGAATGTCTGTTAAGGATTCCATAATTCTTACCAGCCGGCTCGACGAAACAAACACAAACGGAATTTTACCAGCAAATCCCACCTTGGATTATGCCAGAAGAACAGATTATTCGATTCTTCAAACACAGAAATCCCTTGCCAGGCTACAGATTCAGAATATCAAATCGGGATATCTGCCCAGCCTTTTCGGATTGGCAACCCTGGGCTTCAACTCTGCTGCTGAATCGTTCCCCAATCTGGGAAATATCGGCCAACGCGACCGTTATGTTCCCTACAGCTACATCGGTTTGAATCTGAGCGTGCCCGTATTCGACGGGATGCAGAAAAAATATCAGGTGGCCCAGAAAAATCTGGAACTGGAAAAAATCAATAATGGCTTCAAACAACTGGAAAATGCCATCGACCTGGAGCTGAATCAGGCCAACATCAATCTGGCCAATGCCCAAACCAACCTGGATATCCAGAAAAGAAACCTGGATCTGGCCAAAGAAGTGGTGCGGGTAGCGAAGGTAAAATACAAACAAGGCGTGGGTTCCAACCTGGAGGTTACCAACGCCGAAAGCGATCTGAAAGAATCGCAGACCAATTACTATACAGCGCTGTATGATTTTATGGTAGCCAAAATTGACCTTGACAAGGCGCAGGGGCAGCTACTTCCGGATTAATTGGTCCATACAACTTAACCATTGCTCAACTCTTTAGCCAAAGCCATGCCCATCGAAGTAAAAACTAAATTCCAGAACATTTTTAAAAGGCACTTCCACATTCTCCCCTACCAGTTAATGGGAAGAAAATACCTTACCGATCTGGGACTAACCAAAATAGAACAACTCGAAATGCTGAACTATTTCGAAGAGGAATTTCAGATAAAATTTTCCGAAAACGATGAAAAACAAATCAAAACAGTCGAAGACACCTTGTTGGTTCTTGAAAAACGCATTTGTTACAATACCCCTGTCTGATAACACCATGAAAAAAATCTTCATTTCTCTCCTGACCATTTCCATTATGGCCGCATGCTCTGATAAGCAGGCCCTCGATCTGGACCAAAAAAAGGACAGGCTTGCCGAGCTGAAAGCAAAAAAACAGGAAATCGAAAAGGAAATGGCTTCCATTGAAGCCGAAATTTCCCGGCTCGATACCCAGGCTGCCCCCGCTGTCAGAATCAAAACAGTGAAAACCACCGCGCTTATGCCGGAAACTTTCAGGCATTTTATTAGTGTTCAGGGCTACCTCGAGGCCGAAGACAATCTGATGGTTTCTTCCAAAATGCCGGGGATGATTACCACTATAAAGGTGAAGGAGGGCGATATGGTCAGTCAGGGTCAGGTACTCGCTGTGCTGGATGATGAGGTCCTCCGAAAGTCCATCGATGAGGTGAAAACGGGCCTTGAACAGGTCAATATATTGTATGAAAAACAGAAAAATCTCTGGGATCAGAAAATAGGTACCGAATTTCAGTATCTGAATCTGAAAAACCAGAAAGAAGGTCTGGAGAAGAAACTGATTACCCTGAAAAGTCAGCAAAGTCAGAATCTGGTAACCGCTCCGTTTTCGGGTATGATAGATGAAGTTTTTGCCAAACCCGGTTCTATGGCATCGCCCGGAGTGCCGTTGGTTCAGCTTGTGAATACCTCAAAACTGAAAGCAACTGCCAAGGTGCCCGATTCTTATGTGGCCTATATTAAAAACAGCGACAGGGTTAAGCTCCTCTTTCCGGACCTGGACAAGACATTTGAAGGCCGAATCAGTTTTGTGGGCCGGGTGGTGGATCCCCTGTCCCGAACCTTCAAAATTGAGGTGAAAATGCCCGAAGGTTCTCCCGAACTGAAACCCAATCTGCTCACGCTGGTGCAGATTAACGACAAAACCCTTCCCTCTGCCATTGTGATTGATGAAAACATCATTCAGCCCACGGAAAATGGTAAAATTGTTTTTGTGGCAAGCGAAGAAAAGGGATCAAAAGTCGCCCGGCAAAGGCCGGTAACCACCGGGCTCTCTTTCGGAGGAAAGGTGGAAATAATGTCCGGGCTGTCTGCCGGAGACCAGCTGATTACCACAGGATACCAGGATTTGTTCGACAACCAGCCGGTCAGTTTCTGACCCCAATCTGCCAAGCTACATGCATCAGAAAGAATTTAAGCCTACTTCCTGGGCAATTGAAAATAAAACGACGATTTACATCGTCACTTTTATTGTATCCATTGCTGGGATTTTCATTTACAACAAGCTGCCCAAAGAGCAGTTTCCCGATATTGTGATTCCGCAGTTTGTGGTTTCTACCATCTACCCCGGAACCAGCCCCGAAGACATCGAAAATCTGATTACCAAGCCGATAGAGAAAAAACTGAAATCGGTTTCCGGCATCAAAAAAGTGACTTCCCAGTCTATTGCCGACTTTTCGATGGTGATGGTGGAATTCAATTCGGATGTAAAAGTGCCTGTGGCCAAGACCAAGGTGCAGGATGCAGTGGACAAAGCCAAATCGGAGCTTCCCAACGACCTCGACAATGACCCTGCAGTTCAGGAGGTGGACTTTTCGGAATTCCCGATTATGAACATCAACATCTCTGGCAATTATTCTCTGGATAAGCTGAAAAAGTATGCTGAGATTTTTCAGGATGAAATAGAAGCCCTGCCGGAAATCACCCGTGTGGACCTGATTGGCGCCCTGAACCGTGAAATTCAAATCAATGTGGATGTGTACCGCATGCAGGCTGCTGGTTTTTCGTTTCGGGATATCGAAGGGGCCGTGGCCGCTGAAAACATCAACATTTCGGGAGGAGAGCTCAATGTGGCCGATGTACGCCGAACCCTGCGCATTACAGGCGAATTTAAGGACATGGAGTCGATCCGCAATATTGTAGTGCGCTCAGCCACAGGGGCTTCGGTTTTGCTCAGGGATATTGCCGAAGTAGAGGATGCCTATGCCGAGCGGCAGGATTTTGCCAGGCTCGAGGGCAAATCGGTGATTACCCTGAATGTAATCAAAAGGGGGGGCACAAATCTGATTGCCGCTTCGGACAAGATCCAGGAAATATCAGACAAACTGAAAGCCGAAAAACTTCCGAAAGGAGTGGATGTGGTGCTTACCGGCGATCAGTCTGATGCCACCCGTGTGCAGCTGAACGATTTGATCAACTCGGTTATTCTCGGGTTTATTTTCGTCGTACTGGTTCTCATGTTTTTCATGGGTACCACCAACGCCATTTTTGTTGGACTTGCGGTACCGCTTTCAATATTGCTTGCTTTTCTTTTTATGCCTTCACTGGGCTATTCGCTCAATGTGATTGTTATGTTTTCCTTCCTTCTGGGATTGGGCATAGTGGTGGACGATGCCATAGTGGTTATTGAAAACACCCACCGCATTCTGCATCAGCAAAAAGACCACTCCATCATAAAAGCTGCCAAAGAAGCAGCCGGAGAAGTGTTTTTGCCCGTATTGTCGGGAACTCTTACCAATGTGGCACCTTTTTTTCCCCTGCTTTTCTGGCCGGGTATTGTGGGTGAATTTATGAAGTATCTCCCTGTTACCCTGATCATTACCCTGTTTGCCTCTCTGGTGGTAGCCTTCATCATGAATCCCGTTTTTGCGGTCAGTTTCATGGGGCGTGAAGAACACGGCAATGAAAAAATATCCCATACCAAAGCGCTTCTGAAGCCGGTGCTCATCATGGCCGGGCTTGCCGGGCTTGCCTATTTCGGAATGGGGGCGGGTTACGGAAATTTCATGTCTACCATCCTCGTGCTTTTTCTGGTCAATCATTTTCTCTTCAAACCGCTCATTGCAGGTTTTCAGACCAGGGTCTTACCTGCCTTCATGCGCCTGTACAAAAACTTCATTTCATTCCTGTTGCAGGGCATCAGGCCATTTCTTGCTCTGGCCGCCGTGGTGGTAATCTTCTTTGCCGTAATCCAGATATTTAAAGCATCAGAGCCCAAGGTGGAGTTTTTCCCCAATGGCGAACCCAACTTTGTATATGTGTACAATCAGATGCCCATCGGTACCGACGCCGGTGTTACCGATTCGGTTACCCGAATCATTGAAAAAAGGGTCAATGAGTTGATAT
>JBIKMV010000211.1:0-4780 GCA_044359055.1 Catalimonadaceae bacterium | reverse complement strand
AAACAGACCGCTCGCTGCCGCTGCTGGTTCCAATGTCGGAGGTAGCAGGGCGAATGGCCGTACAGGAAGGAGCTAAATATCTGGAAAAACCCCTGAAAGGAAGGGGAATATTACTGGGAGGCGTACCCGGTGTACCCCCGGCCAATGTTCTCATTCTTGGTGGAGGAATTGTAGGAACGCAGGCTGCAAAAATGGCTGCCGGACTGGGTGCCTTTGTAATCATTATGGATGTGAGTCTTCCCAGGCTCCGCCATCTTTCCGACATCATGCCGCCCAATGTAAATACCGTGATGTCCAATGATTTTAATATCCGCCGCTACATCAAACATATGGATCTGATTATCGGGGCCGTATTGATTCCGGGGGCAAAGGCACCTCACCTCATCACCCGTGAAATGCTGAAAACCATGCGGCCGGGAACGGTGCTGGTAGATGTAGCCGTGGATCAGGGTGGTTGCATCGAAACATGCAAGCCAACCACCCACGAAAATCCTACCTTTATAATAGACGATGTGGTGCACTACTGCGTGGCCAATATGCCCGGGGCGGTTCCATATACCTCTACCCTGGCGCTGACCAATGCCACCCTCCCCTACGGCATAGAACTGGCCCGAAAAGGCTGGAAACAAGCATGCCGTGACAACAACGAACTGCTGCTTGGCCTCAATGTGGTTGGCGGCAAAGTGGTGTACAAGGGTGTTTCGGATGCATGGAATCTGCCCTTCACTCCCGTGAAGGATGTTTTGTAATCCTTTGCTTTGAAAAATCTGTCCTTTTTGCAAGTAATCAGGGGCCATTTGGAAACACTTGGCCCCTATTTTTTGCGCCGGATCGGGTTGCCGGAATCCGACAAGATTGAAATACCCACCGCGGATGATGATTTCCTGGATGCAGAAATCTGGACCGGAAACAGCCCTGACTGGGTAGTGCTCACCCATGGACTGGAAGGAAGTACCCGGGCCGTTTACCTGCGGGCAGCGGCAAAACACTTTCTGCTTCAGGGTAAAAATGTGCTGGCCTGGAATTTAAGGGCCTGTTCGGGCAGGCTGAACCGAAAGCCAAGGCTTTATCATTCCGGGGCTTATGAAGATCTGGCCGATGTAATCGATTACATTCACCTGCATCATCAGCCCCAATCCCTAATGCCAGTGGGTTTCAGCCTTGGAGGCAATCTTTGCCTTCTTCTTCTTGCCAGAATGGATGCGACATGGCTGGAATCACGAAATGTTAAAAGCGGAATGGCCATTTCGGTTCCGATCAATCTCTCTGCCTCAGCCGACAAGTTGGAACTTTGGCACAATTTGCCCTACACCTACCGATTCCTCGAGGATCTGAAATCCAAAATACGCTGGAAATCAGAACAATATCCCCATATTTTCAGGACTGAAATGCTGGCACAGTGTAACAGTATCCGCAGCTTTGATGACCACTATACCGCACCCATTCATGGATTCCGGGATGCAGCCGATTATTACAGAAAATGCTCAAGCCTTTATTGTCTTCAGGAGATTTCTATTCCTGTAAAAATTTTGCTGGCCGAAAATGACCCCATGCTGGCCCGCGGAAATTATTCCGGCCTTGAAAACCTCAACCCTTTGGTAACCATAGAAATAAGAAAAAACGGGGGGCATTGCGGATTTTGGGGACAGGAGATTTTCGGATAAATTTGTGATAAAATACAGAATTTCAGAACCGGAGGGCTTGTCTTTCGGGCAAAATTTCGATTTTTGTGGCCTCAAATCGACAAAGCTGATATGAACATTCTTGTGTGCATCTCTTCGGTGCCCGATACTACCTCCCGAATTGCGTTTACCGACCAGGATACCCGCCTTGATTCTTCAGGGCTCACCTACATCATCGGCCCCTATGATGACTATGCCCTGGCAAGAGCAGTAGAACTGAAAGAAGCGGCCGGATCCGGAAATATTACCGTTTTCCATGTAGGTGAAGCCGACAGTGAGGCTGTAATCCGTAAGGCACTTGCCATAGGGGCAGATGAAGCCGTACGGGTAGATGCAAAAGCCAGAGATGGTTTTTTTGTGGCGGCCCAGATAGCGGATTTTGCAAAAGACAAAAATTTTGACCTCATCCTGATGGGCCGCGAGTCCATCGACTACAACTCCGGTATCGTTCACGGTCTGGTAGGCGAACATCTGGGCATACCGGCCATTTCACCGGTGATGCGTCTGGATATCAGCGGAAAAGAAGCCACCATGGACAAGGAAATTGAAGGCGGAAAAGAAACCCTGAAAGCGGCCTTGCCATTGGTTCTGGGTTGTCAGGAACCCATTGCAGAATGGAAAATTCCTTCCATGCGGGGAATCATGAGTGCCCGGACCAAAAGTCTGCAGGTCATCAGTCCGGCCGATACCGATTCGGGACTGGAGTTTCAGAAATACGAACTCCCGGCGCCCCGCACAAGCTGCAAAATGATTTCCGATTCCAATGTAGGCGAATTGGTAAGCCTGCTGAAAACAGAAGCCAAGGTGATTTGATTTTTGAACCATACATTAAAAAATAACAGATATGTCGGTCCTTGTTTTTTTAGAAACTGCTGATAATCAAATAAAAAAATCTTCCTTCGAAGCACTAGCCTTTGGCAGAAACATTGTCAGCAACACTGGCGGGAAAGTATTTGCCATGCTCGCTGGAAATCCGGAAAATTTATCAGATGCCGGACGATATGGTGCTGACACCATTTTGCAGATCACCGATAGCCGTTTTTCGAAGCCCGATGCCCGTGCTTTTGCCGAAGCCCTTCAACACGCAGCAGGAGAAAATCAGGCCCAAAGCATTGTCCTCGCCAAGTCTGCCCTTACCGATGCCTTTGCTGCACAGCTTGCCGCCATGTGGAAAGCAGGAGCCGCCACAAATGTGGTTTCGCTTCCAGATTTTTCTCAGGGCTTTGTGGTAAAAAGAAGCATTTTTACCGGCAAAGCTTTTGAATATGTGAAACTTACTGCCGAAAGAAAGGTAGTTTCCATTAAGAAAAATGCAGCAGAAGCAACCGAAAATGCCGGGGCAGGTGAAGTAAAAGCCTTCGCACCCTCCGTTTCTTCAAAAGCCTTTTCACTTGAAACCCTTTCCACAGAAAAAGCAACCGGCGAAGTTTTGCTGTCCGATGCCGAAATCGTGGTCAGCGGCGGAAGGGGATTGAAAGGTCCCGAAAACTGGAACCTGATTACCGATATGGCTAAGGTTCTGGGTGCCGCTACGGGATGCTCGAAACCTGTGTCTGATTTGCATTGGAGACCCCACCACGAACATGTGGGACAGACAGGAATCAAAGTGAGTCCGAATCTGTATTTCGCCATCGGCATTTCCGGTGCCATTCAGCATGTGGCAGGCATAAGCAGCTCAAAGGTTATTGTAGCCATAAACAAAGACCCCGAAGCACCCATTTTCAAAGTGGCCAATTATGGCATTGTGGGCGATGCCTTTACAATAATCCCTCAACTGACAGAAGCATTAAAAAATATCTGATGGTATGGAAACCGGTATTTTAATTTTCTGATTTTCTCCTTAGAAAATAAAATATCTTTCTTTTATATTTCCCCTTTGATCACAAAAGCATCAGATAGTGCAAAAAATAAAACTTGAATTTCTGGGTCTTACTGCCTCCGGTTCAGCTCAGTCATCCAATTATGCTCTGGTTCTTGGAGAAGAAACCGGGTACCGCAGGCTTCCGATTATTATAGGATTTCATGAAGCCCAGGGTATTGCCATGGTGGTAGAAAAAATGAGCCCCATGAGACCTATGACGCATGATTTGTTTAAATCTTTTGCCGAATTTTTTGATTTCACGGTGGAGGAAGTAATCATTCACGACTTGAAAGAAGGAGTTTTCTTTGCCAAAATCATATGCAGCGACGACCTACGGAAAGTAGAAATCGATGCCAGACCATCCGATGCCATAGCCATTGCCCTGCGGTTTGGTGCCGAAATTTTTACCACCGAAAAACTGCTCAGCGAAGTTGGAATTGTTTTTTCGGAATTTATGGATGAAGAAGATATTCTGGAAGAAAAACTGCCGGCTCCTGTATCAGGAAAAAAAGACAAAGACTGGCTGAAGGATTTGAATTCTGACCAGCTTCGGGTAATGCTGGAAGAAGCCCTGAATGCAGAAGATTATGAAAAAGCCGCTCAGATAAGGGATGAGCTCAACAAAAGAAATTAACTCCACATCACCCTAGGCTGAAGGTCGGATTTTCCGGCCTTTTTCTTTAAAAAAGGGGAATGTATTCTGCCCAGGAACCGAAAAAAAAGTTTAAAAATCCTCATATTAAGTTAAGAACCCGATTTGTAGTCCTAGAGCACTTCAGATTTCACTAATTTGCCGCTTCATTTCAGAGTATTCATCATCATGAAATTCACTACCCTTATTCAAATATCCGGAATCCTGATTCTGCTTTCCGGAGAAACTGTTGCCCAGAATTGCAAAAATCAGATGCCGGGAACCGATTTTTCCCAGTACCTGAATGCAATTGCAGCAGAAAGTTTTTCATCCAATAAAATGGAGGTTGCCAAGCAGGAAGACATCTGCCTGAGCACAGTGCAAATCCGTTCTGTTATGGACAAGCTGAGCTTTGAAAATGACAAACTCGAATTTGCGAAGTGGGCCTATTCGCACTGCTCAGACCAAAACAATTATTTCATGATTAATTCAGGCTTTGCCTACTCGAGCTCGAAAACCGAATTGAGCCAATATGTGAAGTCTGTTCCTAAAGCTCCAAAAGAAACCCCCTCTCCTGCCGACGAAACAGTGCCACCCAATACAAAG
>JBIKMV010000210.1:0-4793 GCA_044359055.1 Catalimonadaceae bacterium | reverse complement strand
TCGACCACCTTGTTGTTGGAGTCCGGAAATGCGCGGATGTAAACTTTGAAACCTCCCGGACCGCTGGTTTGCCAGCCACTTGTCAGATTACTTCCAATCCCCTGATAACTTTGAAAATTTTCAGTCCACAGCGTTTGGGCAGATGTGCTGAAAACTGCAGTCAATAGAATGAGAAGAAAAAATAACTTAATCATAACACCTTAATTTTCATGCAATATAGTACAATAAACTCCCGGATTGCAAAGGAGGTTGTGATAAACGGAGAAAAAAAAGGCTGAGCTACCTTTCGCCTACGGGACCAGCAGCCGGCTTTTTGAATTTTCTGGGCCTGTGCTTCTGGTTTTTTCCGTTGGTTTTGGCTTGGTTTCCCCGGGGTACCCTTTCGCCGTACACCGGAAATGGCCCGAACTGAGGCGGGGCCGGTAGCTGGGTAATTTGTTTTCCAATCAGGCGCTCCACACTCAGGAGCCGGCCCATATCCTGCGCATTCACAAAACTGATGGCTACTCCTGAATTTGAGGTTCCTCTTGCTGTTCGGCCGATTCTGTGCACATAATCTTCCGGATCGGGAGGCATATCGAAATTCATCACATGGCTGATATCGTCTATGTCTATTCCCCTGCTCATCACATCGGTAGCCACAAGGATGTTGAATTTGTTGTTTTTGAAATTCAGCACCATTTCCTCCCGCTTGCTCTGCTCAAGATCACTGCTGATACCTTCTGCCTGAAGTCCGGCTCTTTTCAGGTTTTTAACAATTTCTCCGACCGTAGAGCGGGTTGAAGTAAAAATAACCAATGATTTGAATTCCAGTTTTTTAAGTATTGAAGTTAAAAGTGGAATTTTGTTTTTATCGTGAATAAGAAAAATCCTCTGGGTGATTTTTTCGGAGGGTTTGGAAACCTGTATTTTGATGTGTTCGGGATTGTGCAGCTGGGTCCGGGCAAGGGCCTCAATTTTTGGCGGCATGGTGGCCGAAAACATCAGATTCTGCCTTTTGGCCGGCAGGGCCCTGATGATTTCTTCTATGTCCGGCAGAAAGCCCATATCAAGCATCTTATCGGCTTCGTCCAGAACAAAAATATCAAGCCCGGAGAAACTCACATATCCCATGCGCAGGTGCGCAATCAGGCGGCCGGGGGTTGCTACTACAATGTCCACCCCTTCCTGAAGGCCGGTTTTTTGTTTTTCCCAGATTTCACCGCCAATGCCTCCTCCGTAAATGGTGCAGGATGAAACACCGGTAAAATATCCGAGGCCGTCAATTTGTTCATCTATCTGTTTTACCAGTTCTCTTGTCGGGGCCAGAATCAGGCACTTTACTCCCGGAGAAGGATTTTCGCTAATTCTGTGCAGAATGGGCAGGAGAAAAGCAGCTGTTTTTCCGGTACCTGTTTGCGCATTTCCAATCAGGTCTTTCCCGGCCATGATGATGGGAATGGCCATTTCCTGAATGGGGGTTGGATTTTTGAATCCGAGTGACTGAACCCCGTCCTGAACTTGCTGACAAAGGTTGAATTCTGTGAATTCCAATTTCTTGATTTTATTTTCTGTTCGGTACTTTATTTTAGCTTGCTACGCTGATTTTCATCATGTTAACCCTTTGTCTGTCTTCTATCGGAATAGAGGCAAGGGTAATAAACAATTCACCCGGCTGAAGGTATCTTTTGCTTTTGAGCAGGGCTTCAATGTCAGAAATGGTTTCATCCGTTGATTTATGTCTTTCATAAAAAATCCCCCTAACGCCCCATAGCAGACTCAGTTTATTGAGCAATTCCCGGTTGCGGCTGAATATGTAAATATTTGCCTTGGGTCTTTGCCGGGATATGGCAAATGCACTGTATCCGGTTCCTGTAAGCGTGCAGATGGCCGAAGCATTTGTGCTTTGACCCAAAACACAGGCCGAGTGGATAACCGAATCGCTGATGAAAAGGTTTGACTTGGAATCCGGTTCGAATTTCCTGTGATAGATGGATTCAACATTTTCTTCAACTGATCTGATGATGTTGGACATACTTGATACAGCCAGTTCGGGATATTTTCCTGAAGCCGATTCTGCTGAAAGCATGACTGCATCAGCACCGTCCATTACCGCATTGGCTACATCATTCGCTTCCGCACGGGTAGGTCGGGGGTTT
This sequence comes from Catalimonadaceae bacterium, assembly GCA_044359055.1. Classification (GTDB taxonomy): domain Bacteria; phylum Bacteroidota; class Bacteroidia; order Cytophagales; family Flexibacteraceae; genus CAMDMI01. The sequence continues at coordinate 2,655 of JBIKMV010000210.1, read as the reverse complement.
TCTATCATGCTCTCCAGCATTTGGGTAGCTACTATCACAGGCTTGCCTACTAGGTTGCATTTTTTCACTAGCCTCTTTTGAATTACCGGAACATCTTCCATTTGAACTTCAACCCCAAGGTCTCCTCTTGCCACCATGACGGCATCTGTCACCTCAATAATGGAATCAATGTTGGATACGGCCTGGGGCTTTTCGATTTTCGCAACAATCCTGGCCGATGAACCTTTTTCCAGAATGATATTTTTCAGGTGTTTGATGTCTTCGGCAGTTCTGACGAAAGAAAGGGCAACCCAATCCACCCCGTTTTCCAGTCCGAACAAAAGGTCGGCATAATCTTTTTCGGTGAGTGACGGAGCCGAAACATGGGTATTGGGCAGATTGATACCTTTCCTTGATTTCAAAATGCCGCCATACACCACTTTGGCAGTCATTTCTTTGTCTCCTTTGGAGATTACTTTCAGTTCCAGTTTGCCATCGTCTATCAAAATTCGGTCTCCGATGTTTACATCTCCCGGAAGATCCTGATAGCTTGTGCTTACCAGAGAAGCATTGCCCAGTACTTTTTCGGTGGTAATGGTGATGCTTTCGCCCTCCCTGATTTCAACTCCGTTGTTTTCAACTTCTTCTATCCGAATTTTTGGACCCTGCAAATCCTGCAGAATGCTGACATATACACCCAGTTCTTCCCTGATTTCCTTTATCGATTGAATCACGGCCCTGTGGGTGTCGTGTGTGCCATGAGAAAAATTTAAGCGAAAAACATCCACCCCCAGAGAAATGAGCTTTTTGAGCATTTCTGGGGAATTGGAAGAGGGGCCTACGGTTGCTACAATTTTGGTTTTGTTGTACGAAATATTCATGTATGACTTTTTTGGGGAATATTTGTCCCGAAAAGGCTGCAATATAGAACCAGAATTTCATTGGACATTTTCCTTTCCACCAAAGCCGTACCAAGTGAGGCAGTGAATCGGCATTTTTCGCTTTTTGCCTATGGCCTGATCATAGCAATCTGGATGACCCTGCTAGGCGTAAAAAATATGCTGGATCCTGCTCATTATCAAACGGTTGACGGTGATTATTACATGCAGCTTGCAGAAAAAATCCGGGATGGAAAACCCTATCTTCTGGATGGTCTGAAAAATGAAAAAGGTCTGGAATTTTCTCCGTATCCGCCGGGTTTTCCGCTTCTCCTGGCTTTGTTTTCCGGAGCCGGAACCGCCATTCCGTGCCACATTCTGGTTCATGGATTTTTGTTTTCAATTCTTGCCTTTTTTTGGTGGATACACCGCCTGCCATTGTTTGTATTTGCCATATTATTATTTCAGGATACTGCCCTGGAAATTTGCTCCTATCCGTGGTCAGAGGGGGCTTTTGTGGCCATATCAATCCTCCTTGTAATAGCCTGGCAGCGATGGGAGGCAGGTCGGAAGATTATCTGGTTTTTTGCAGTATTGCTGCTTTGGCTTTTTTTGTTTTCCATTCGGTATGCGGCGGTGTTTTTCTTTTTGTTTATGGCATATCGGCTTGTTTTTGCTCCGTCCTGGATTTCCCGTCGGAAAACCATGATTCTTCCTTCCCTGTTTTTTCTGCTTTTGGTTGGTATGTGGTTTTTGGTTGAATGGCAGCTATTTGGACAGATTACCGGGGGAGACCGGTATGCCAATCACAATCAGCCCGCAGAACTGATTGATTCGCTTTTCGGTGAGGTGCTCAATCAATTATTATGGTTTAAGGATGTTACCGGCAGTTCTGATATTTCCTTTTACTCCGGCTTGTCAGTACAGTTTTTCCTCGTTTTTGGGTTCGTTTTTTTCCTGCGCCGGAAGGAAAAAAACGAGCTGCAAATATTCAGCAGTCAGGCAAGCCTGGGCGGGATGATGATGCAGTGCGGTATGGCCTACCTGCTTTTTATCATTCCCCTACGCTGGCATTTTTACTTTGCCGAATTGTACGACTTTCGTCTTCTGGGGCCTGGCTTTTTGGTTTTATTCTCAGGGATATTGTTGTATGCAGATGCCCTTTTCTGGTTTAAAAACCGGTTTTGGATTACAGTGGTGTTTCTTGTTTTTGCAGTTCTATTTTCCATTCCAAAGGCTTCTCTCTTTCTCCGTTTTCAGGAAAAAATCTGGCTGGATACAAAGCCTGTTTTTACAAAAATCATTACACAGGTAAAAACCTTATAAATACAAAGGGAAGATATTACCTATCAATAAGGCTATCTTTGCTTCGTTCATTCGGGTATGTTTTTCAGGAGTGTATTGATTTGGCTTGCTATGGTTTGGTTTATTCTTTGCCTGGCGGAACCTGCTTATGCTCAATTGTATGTAAAAAAAACAAAAGAATCCAACCTGAATGTGAAGACTCCAAAACCTTCCCGGAAGGAGAGAAAAAGAAGGAAAAAGAGACAAAACCGGATAGCCTCAAACAAAAAAGGTTCTACGGTGGCGAAGGTGGATAAAGTGTATCAGCTTAAGCGTAAGAATGCAGAGGCATCCGAATTTGAACCCCAGGATGTTGCGGCTCAGCCCACTCAAAAAGAAATTGTCAGGAATAACAACAAGGTAATTACCCGCGACAAAAAGGGTAATACCGTGGCGAAGGTGGACAAAGTGTATCACCTCAAGAGAAAAAATGCAGAGGCATCAGAATTTGAGC
>JBIKMV010000209.1:0-4820 GCA_044359055.1 Catalimonadaceae bacterium | reverse complement strand
CATTCTCAGTTTGGCATTTTGGAATTCCGGCAAGGCGATTATCTGGTAATCCCCCGCACTACGATATTCAGGCTGAAGCCAGCGCCCGGGCGACTGAAAATGCTCGTTATTGAGTCTTTTTCTCCGGTGGAAACTGTGCGGCGGTACCGCAATCAAATGGGTCAGCTGCTGGAGCATTCGCCCTATTGCGAAAGGGATATCCGTCCGCCTCATACCCTGAAGCCCGAACTGGAGAAGGGCGATTTCCTGATGAAAATAAAGAAACTGGGGCACATCCACCAATACCACTACGGAAATTCTCCTATTGATGTGGTTGGCTGGGATGGCTGCCTTTATCCCTATGCCCTCTCGATTCATGACTTTGAGCCCATCACCGGCAGGATTCATCAGCCGCCTCCGGTTCATCAGACCTTTGAAGCACGGAATTTTGTGATTTGCTCCTTTGTTCCGAGGCTGTTTGATTATCATCCCCTTGCCATTCCTGCGCCTTATAATCACTCCAATATCGACAGCGATGAAGTGCTGTACTATGTGGAAGGGAATTTTATGAGCCGCAAGGGCATAGATGTAGGTTCATTTACCCTGCATCCCGGCGGATTGCCTCACGGGCCCCATCCCGGAACGGTAGAAGCCAGTATCGGGGCCAAAGAAACGCTGGAACTTGCTGTGATGGTGGATACCTTTAAGCCGCTCTATGTTACCCGGCAGGCATTGCCCTATCTCGACCCTCAGTACCCTTACAGCTGGCTTTCCTGATGCCGTTTTCAATGAAAAAAATCATCCTTGCTGCCCTTCTTTTTTTTGCTTGCCTTCCGGCATTTTCACAAAGAAGAGTGGTGCAGTTTTCCGGCCTTGTGGTATCAGGCGAGGAATCTTTCGGAGTTCCCTTTGCGGCCATTTTTGTGCCAAAAACATCCAGAGGGACTTATTCAAACGATATGGGTTTTTTTTCCTTTCCCCTGCTCATCGGTGATACCTGCATGGTTAGGGCGCAGGGGTTTAAAGCCCAGAAGTATGTGATTCCTGATGATGGACGGGAGAGCATTTCGGTGGTACTGGCCCTTGTGGCCGATACCAGTATGCTGCCGGAAGTAGAAATCTTGCCTTTCCCCACCGAAGCAGAATTTAAAAGGGCTTTTCTGAATTTGAAATTGCCTGAGACCGATATGAACAGGATGCGGCGCAACCTTGACAACAATATTCTGGCCCGGATGCAAAACAATCTGGGTTTCGATGCCGGGCTGAATCACCTGTATTTCCAGAATCAGCAAATTTCCCAGGCTGTCAATCAGAATTTTATTCCCAATACCAGTCAGCTGATCAATCCTTTTGCCTGGGGCCGATTTTTGAAAGACCTCAAGAGGGAAAAACGAAACAAAAAACTGCGGGAAAAGGACGAGGACGAGTAGAGTTTCTCTGCATCAGATTGGTTTCCTCTGATTTCTGAGCCCCGGTTTCAGGGCCGGATTGAGATACCGGAAAGCATCTCAATGGCCTTTTCCACAGAGGTAACTTTTTCAAATTTCAGCATTAGTTTCTGGCCTACTTCCTTCAGCACACACAATCCGGGATTGTTATTCACATACTCCAGAATCTGTCCGAATGTTTCACCCTGGTAAAAAGCAGCCTCCTGTTTTGAAATAAAATAGCCCCTCATGCTGCCGTCTTTCAGAATCAGCTTTTCCATTCCCAGAGAAACCCCGATCCAGCGCAATTCTACCGATTTCATGAGGCGTTTTACCTGAACCGGGAGCGGCCCGAACCGGTCTGCCAGATTTTTTTCGAACTTTTCCAATTCATCCTTTGTCCTGAATTCATCCAATTGGGTATAAAGCCCAAGCCTTTCGCTGATGCTGCCCACATAACTTTCGGGAATCAGCAATTCAAGATCGGTTTCCATAACACATTCTTCGATTTCAGGCTTCCACTGCAGTTCTGTTTCGAAGAGGGCTTTGAACTCTGTTTCCTTGAGTTCCTGAATGGCCTCATCCAGAATCTTGTGGTAAGCTTCGAAGCCAATATCGGTGATAAATCCGCTTTGTTCGGCTCCCAGAAGATTGCCTGCCCCCCGGATGTCAAGGTCCCGCATGGCCACCTTGAAGCCGTCGCCCAGATCCGAAAATTCTTCCAGGGTTTGCAGTCTTTTCCGTGCATCGCTGGTGAGAAGGGTAGCAGGAGGGGTAAACAGAAAGCAATAAGCCTTTTTATTGCTGCGGCCTACCCTGCCACGCATCTGATGCACATCCGAGAGCCCAAACATATGTGCCTGATTGATGATGATGGTATTGGCATTGGGTATGTCGAGCCCGCTTTCCACGATATTGGTACTGACCAGTACATCGTAATCGCCGTCAATAAACTTCAGCATGACATCTTCCAGTTTGCTGCCTTCCATCTGACCGTGTGCCACAGCTACTTTGGCGTCGGGAACAAGGCGAAGGACAACATTGGCCATCTGTTCCAGTTCGCCGATACGGTTGTGGATAAAGAAAACCTGCCCGCCACGGCTGAGTTCGTATCGCACGGCATCGCGGAGAATAGTTTCTGAAAACGGGTGAACCTCGGTAGATACCGGTTGACGGTTGGGCGGGGGAGTGGCAATGATGCTCAGGTCCCGGCTTCCCATGAGCGAGTGTTGCAGGGTGCGGGGAATGGGCGTGGCCGTTAGGGTAAGGTTGTCCACATTCACCTTTATTTCTTTCAGCTTTTCCTTGGCTTTGACCCCGAATTTTTGCTCCTCATCCACTATCATCAGTCCGAGGTCTTTGAAATCTACCTTTTTTCCGAGCAGCATATGGGTGCCGATCAGAATATCGATTTCTCCTTTTTTTACCTTCTCTAGGGTTCGGCTGACCTCTGCCTGCGACTTGAATCGGTTGATGTATTCCACATTGCAGGGAAATTTGGAAAGCCGCTCCCGAAAAGTCTTGAAATGCTGCATGGCCAGAATGGTGGTGGGTACCAGAACGGCAACCTGTTTGCTGTCGGCTACGGCCTTGAATGCTGCCCGGATGGCCACCTCTGTTTTTCCAAATCCCACATCCCCGCAAATCAGTCGGTCCATGGGATAAGGTTTTTCCATGTCATTTTTCACATCTTGGGTGGCTTTGGCCTGGTCGGGTGTGTCTTCATAGATAAATGAGCTTTCCAGTTCTGCCTGCAGATAGGAGTCTTTTGAAAAGGAATATCCTTTTGATTCTCTTCTTTTTGCATACAGATTGATCAGATCTTTGGCAATGTCTTTGACCTTCTTTTTTACTTTCCTCTTCTTGTTTTCCCATTCCTCGGAGCCGAGCTTGGAGATGGACGGCGGTTCTCCTTCCTTCCCGGAGTACCGGGATATCTTATGAAGCGAATGAATGGATACAAAAAGGTAATCATTGTCTCTGTACACAAGGCGTACTGCTTCCTGCTGACGCCCTCCGGATTCTATCTTTTCCAGTCCGGCAAAGCGGCCTATGCCATAATCTATGTGGGTAACGAAATCACCGGGTTGCAGGGTTTTCAGTTCCTTCAGGGTCATGGCCCTTGATTTTGAAAACCGATCTCTGCCCTTTACCCTGTGGAACCGCTCGAATATCTGATGGTCGGTAAAGCAGATGAGTTTCTGATTGCGGTCTTCAAATCCAGCCCGCAGGTTTAGGTATAAGCTGGTGAATTCCAGGCCATGGTTGATTTCTTCCAGAATGGTGTGCAGCCTTTCCAGTTGCTTGGGCGAATCGGAGCAAAGGAAATTCCGGTAGCCCATTTGTTCGAATTCCCTTAGGGTGTGGCCAAGGAGATTGAAATCCTTGTTGAAGGAAGGCTGTGTTTTGGATTGAAAATCAATAACTTCTGAGCTTCCATATGCCTTAGTTCCGAAATGGTTTTTGGGAAATTTATCGGCCTGTTTCTGAAATTCATTTCCCTGAATATACAGCTGTGCGGGGTCCGTGAGCAGTCCTTTTCCTCCGATGGCTTCCACAATGCCTGACCATTCTACCTTTACCTGATTGAACACTTTCTGAATGGCTGCCTTGCTGTATTCTTCATCTTTCATCCAGATCCGGGTGTTGCCGGGAAGGAAACCCAGAAAAGACTCCCGTTCCTCCAGCAGCATTTTCGATTGTATATCGGGCAAAATCCTCACCGAATCTGCCTTTTGAATCGAAAGCTGGCTTTCGGGATGAAAAAACCGAATGGATTCTACCTCATCATCCAACAGTTCCAGCCGGATGGGGTATTCTGAGGCAAAGGAAAAAATATCAACAATAAATCCCCTGACAGCAAACTGACCCGGCTCAAAAACGAAGTCGGTTTTGGTAAACCGGAATTCGTGCATCAGTTCGTGAAGGTCATCAAAAATGATTTTCTCACCCACCTTTATGGTCCAGGTGTCTGCTATCAGCGTTTTTTTGTTCAAAACCTTTTCGGCAAGGGCCTCGCCGTAGGTCACTACCAGAAAAGATTTTTCCAGCCTTGCTGCTTCTGTGACCCAAGATAGAACCTCGGCCCGCTGCAGCACATTGGCATTGTCGGTTTCTTCGTAATGGTAGGCTTTTTTGAAGCTTGAGGGGAAAAGAAAGACCTTGTTTTCCTTTTCCAGCAATTGCTGGAGATCGTCGGCAAAGTAGGCTGCCTCTTCCTTGTCATTCAGAATAAACAAATGAGAATCAGTGCTTCGCAGACACCATGCTGCAGCTGCTACTGCATCGAGGGAACCGGCAAGACCTTTCAGATGTATGCTTTTGCCTGAATTTTCGGCCAGTTGCATGGCTGTTTGAAGCAGCGGGTCCTGTTCATAAATCCGTACGAAATCTCTGATTTTCATAAAGTGGGGC
>JBIKMV010000208.1:0-4836 GCA_044359055.1 Catalimonadaceae bacterium | reverse complement strand
TCGGGGCTTTGCGCTTTACAGGGCAGAGTAAAAAAGAGTTGCTATGGGAAGTCCACATACATTTTCACGGAAAAAACAAGCCCATTCCGGTTACAGCAGAGTTGTTTGCCGCAGAAGAAGAAACGGGCTGCAGCGAAGCCATGGCCATGCCCGAGCTGGCTCCCGACCACTACCTGGAAGATGCCTATGATCAGATTGAGCTGCTGGGTTTTCCGCTGGTGTCGCCGTTTGCACTCACCGACTGGCAGGAAGAAAACGAAATACCGGCCCTGCCGGCTCCGCAAAGCAAATCGCAAACACCCCTTCTACCGGCAGAAAGAGAAAAAATTTGAATTTAACCCAATGAAAATCAATATTTTAAATGTAGAAAAGGCAAGCCAAAGCAAAAAAATATGAGCAACAGCGGTGGGATAGGTTTTCTTTTTTCAAAGAAATCCATCTTCTTGCCCGCCATAAAATCCAAAACCCATGCTGAGCATTTCTCTCATTCTGATTTGTTACCTGCTCGGGAGCATACCTACTGCCGTGTGGACCAGCAAACTGGTGTATGGTTTCGATATCCGCAGTCAGGGCTCGGGCAATGCCGGCGCCACCAACACCTTCCGTGTACTGGGTAAAAAAGCCGGAATTTTTGTACTTCTGTTCGATATCATGAAAGGCGTTGCGGGCACATCCCTGGCATTTTTACCGGATCAGGTTTGGCAGGCAGGCAGCGTTCAGGGAATGCTTCTGCTGGGACTGGCCACCGTACTGGGTCATATTTACCCGGTATTTGCGGGTTTCAAGGGCGGAAAAGGTGTGGCTACACTTCTGGGCATGGTGCTGAACATTCACCCTGCTGCAGCCCTGATTTGTGTGGCGGTATTTCTGGTTGTTTTCGTTTTATTTCATTATGTATCAGCGGGTTCTATGGTATCGGCACTGGTTTTCGGAAGCCTGTTGATGACCGGTTTCTGCGGTCCTGCCGATGCTGCCACCCGCGGTCTTGCGCTGCTTCTGGTGGCTCTGGTACTGTTTACCCACCGCAGCAACATCCGCAAACTGAGCGAGGGGAGGGAAAATAAAATGTATTTGTGGAAGAGAAAAACCGCTTAGGGCATTTCGCTTGAAAAATACCCGGCAAATTTCCATATCTCCAGTACATCATCAGCAGGGACAAGATAGGGATTAAAGGCCGGATTGGCTGATACCAAAAGCAGACAATTTTGTGTCTTGAGGTAATTGAAAACCTTTTTGAACACAATGCCTTCGGAGCGGGTGATAACAATGCAGGGCGTATCGTCCTTGATCCGGGTCCAGTCTTCCAGATATTCAGCAAATACGGTAGAGCCCGAAGCCATGGGGAGCATACTGTCGCCCTGGATGGTGAAGGCCCGGTATTTTTTGCGGGCATCCAGAAAAGGGATTTTGAAAGAGGGGAGTTTTTCAACAAAATCGGCATCGCCGTAGCCGGAGGTATAGCCGGCAGCAGCCTTAAGCGGGACCCATTCCACATTGTCGTTTCCGGAAGGATCAACGGTGATGGCCAGAACCTTTGGCCCCGGAACCGGAAATCCGCCTTCTTCCTTCAGGATGCGGTTTCGGTTTTCATTTGTACTCACATCGGTGGTGATGAGCTCATCTATAGAAATACCAAAAAAATCGGCAATCTTTTTTATGTTCTCCAACTTGGGTTCGGCTCTCCCCTCTTCGTAGGCGCCGTAAGTAGAGATGCTCAAACCCAGAAGTGCCGCCATATCCGCCTGATTGCGTTTGGGTATGTGGCTTTTTCTCAGAAACTTAAGATTTTCAGAAAAATACTGCATGCCTTTAATTTCTAATTTTTTTAGTTTTTTACCAAATTTATTGGCAAATGTACAACCAATTTTTTTAGATTTGCCAAAAGTTTCCGAAAACTTCCGGCAATACCCATCATGGACCGTTCCATTGTACATATCGATCTGGATTCATTCTTTGTGGCCGTAGAGTGCCTGAAGGATGCCCGGTTGAGGGGCAAGCCGGTGATTGTAGGTGGCAGCGGCGACCGGGGTGTGGTTTCGGCCTGCAGCTATGAGGCCCGCCGGTTTGGTGTACACTCGGCCATGCCGGCCCGCACAGCCCGGCAGCTTTGCCCCGATGCTGTTTTTATCCGTGGTGATTTTGAGGCATATAGCCGGTATTCGGATATGGTAACCGAACTGGTACAGCACAGGGCTCCCCTGGTGGAAAAGGCTTCGATAGACGAGTTTTATATAGACCTGTCGGGCATGGAGCGCTACATGGGCTGCTATCAGTGGGCCGGAAAAGTAAAAGCCGAAATCCTCAAAGAGCTCGGACTGAAAGCCACCATTGCTCTTTCTTCCAACAAAACGGTATCGAAAATAGCAGTAGGAGAAGCCAAACCAAACGGACAAATCTACATTCCCGAGGGTATGGAGCGTGGTTTTCTGCACCCGCTGCGGATAGAGAAAATGCCGATGATCGGCGAGAAGACCTCGCATATGCTGCGCACCATGGGCGTTTCTACCGTGGGCATACTGGCCCAAATGCCCCTGAAAGTACTGGAGCGGGTTTTTGGGAAAAACGGCATCTGGATGTGGGAGCGATCCAATGGCATAGACCCCTCACCCGTAATTCCCTATACGGCCCAGAAATCGGTATCAAAGGAGAGTACTTATGAGAAAGACACATCCGATACGGGCTTTTTACGACAGGAAGTCATCCGGATGCTAAGCGAAATCTGCTTTGAGCTGCGCAAGCTGAGGCAAACCGCAGGTTGTATTACCCTGAAAATACGCTATGCCGACTTCGATACGCAGACACGGCAGATGGCCATACCCTACACAGCAGCCGACCATGTGCTCAGGCGCTATGCCCTGACACTTTTCGAAAAACTATACAACCGCCGGGTGATGATACGCCTTATTGGTGTGCGCCTGAGCAAACTGGTATCGGGAGGCACCCAGCTCGACCTGTTCGATAACTCTGCCACCCTCAGCCCCTTGTATCAGGCCATGGACCGGATCAGGATAAAGCACGGGCTGTATGCCCTGCAGCCGGCTTCCGTACTGGAACAAGCCCGAAGTAAAACGATGATGGAATATCAGCAATACAAAACAAGAAAAAAACATTATGGAAAATAACCAACTTTTCGCAGGACTGCCTTTTCTGGCGGTAATTACAAATTTCTCACCGGAGGGAGATTTTGAAAAATTCTATATGGTGCTGAAAAGCAAAAAAGAAGACGCAGAAAACAGCCGTAAAAAACCGATCGGCCAGCCAGCACGCAATTCGGTCTGGAACGGGCCCGCCACCGCACAGTGGGAAAAGGCCTGAAGCAAAAAACACCGGAAGACCGGCATATCCGGAGGCGGCTTGCTTTTTCCTTTTTTTATTTCTTCCAAACTGGCTTTTTGCTCTAATTTGCGCATTGTTTATTGCCTGACCGAAGGCATTTTCGCCAAGCCGGATGATATCTTTTTTGCAAGGTCAAATAAAGCAGCTTGAGCCAGCGTTTATGGTGCTCGCTGTAGGGGGTGTGGGTTATTCTATGCGCATTTCACTCAATTCGTATTCATTTTTCAAAGAGCAATCGGGTGAGTGCACCGTGCATACCCATTTGCACTATACCCAAACCGATGGATTTTCTATGTTTGGCTTTGGTCTGGCTTCCGAAAAATCCCTTTTTCTGCATCTGATTTCAGTAAATGGCGTAGGTCCGGGAACGGCCCTGGTAGCTTTGAGTTCCATGGCGGCAGAACCCCTGGCCGAAGCCATAGCCAAAGAAGATGTCAGAACCATTCAGGGCCTGAAGGGAATAGGGCCCAAAACAGCACAGCGTATCGTACTGGAACTGAGGGATAAAATCAGGAAAGAAGTACAACCGGGCGGCCTAAGTTCTGCGGCCTCCGGATCAAAAAATTCAAATCTGGAGGATGCATTATCGGCACTGGTAACCCTTGGAATCCCCAAACCTACCGCCGAAAAAGTTCTGGAATCTATTATAAAACAAGAGGATAAGTCCTATTCTACCGAAGAGCTCATCCGTATGGCCCTGAAAAGGAGCAACTGATTATATGACGATTCAATATACAACAGAACTACCCGGGGGTACAGGCCAAATGAAGAAAAAGGGCTTCCAGACTTTTGAAAATCAAATCTTTCACGAATAATAATTCTGTTTAATTTTTATTTGTGACCGATTTTGACGCCTAAAAATCCTATCCGACTTTTTACTGTAACCAGAAAGCTGATTTTGCTGCTTTTTGGAGGGCTGCTGCTGCTTTGGTCTGCAGACGGAAGGGCACAAGGATTTCTGGACGACGACAGTACTGCAAAGAAAGAATACAAACCCAGTTTCAGACCGAAACTGAACTTTTCGGACCGGTTCGGAGATAAATTTTCAAATCCGCCCAGCCGCTCGCCACTCTCTCTTGAAGACCCCGATATTTTCAAAACTAAAGTTGAAATTGATTCTGTATCAAAAAATTACAACATATACGATAAAGTAGGCAACCTGGATTACCGGCCCGGATCTTCCATGACTTTTGAGCAATACGAAAAGTACATGGATGCCAAACTGCAAAAAAACTACATGAAGGCCAAGGCCGAAGGGCAGGATGGAGAAAGCCCGACCACCGGCCGCTCCCTGATTCCAAAGATTTACCTCAGCCCCATTTTTGACCGCATTTTTGGCGGTAACTACATCGACATACGGCCCAACGGATCGGTGATGCTCGATTTCGGAGGGCAGTTTCAGAAAATCGCCAACCCCAATGTGCCCATCCGGCAACAAAGCTTTGGCAACTTCCAGTTCGACCAGCAAATCAATGTGAGTGTGCAGGGAAAAATCGGGGA
>JBIKMV010000207.1:0-4852 GCA_044359055.1 Catalimonadaceae bacterium | reverse complement strand
TGGCTGGAAAACGACCTGAGCCAATTTTTCGGTCATGTAAAATATTATTATCCTGACTTTTATGTGCCTCCGGTTTATTCTTTGGTTTCGGGATATGGGGTAGATCTGGAGGTAAGAGATTCGGTTTTGTTTATTGGACTGGAATATTTTCTGAGCGATTCGGCAAGGTATAAAGCTCCGCAAATACCCGACTACATCAGAAGGAGATTGAAAAAGCCGTTTCTTGTCTCCTCCATTGCCATGGTGGTGGCAGACCGATATACCGAATTTGACATGCTGGACAACACCATGATGGGTGAGATGCTTAAATGGGGCCGCATTTATTATTTCGTAGAAAAAACCATGCCCTGCCTGCCCGATTCTTTGCTTTCCGGCTACACTGGTCAGGAATGGAAAGAAGTAAACGAGAACCTGAAAACCATCTGGGCGCACTATCTCGACAACAAATTGTTTTTCTCCACCGACCTGTTTCTCATAAAAAAGTACTGCGAGGAAAGACCCAAAATTGTGGAAATCGGGGAGGCATGCCCCGGACGTATCGGGCGCTGGCTGGGCTGGCAGATTGTGAGACAATGGGCAAAGGCAAAAAACAAATCTCTGCAGGAAGTGATGGCAGAAAAAAACGCAGGGAAGATTTTCAGGGAAAGCGGATTCAAACCCTGAAGGGATTACATTTCGTTTTTGGTCCCAAGGTTTTACTTTTGCTGCACTTTTTTCATTCATTATGGCAGAAGCCTCTACATTGAAAAACACTCAACCAAATCAAAATCAGAAGCTTATGCCCGCTTTGCTGGCTACTGCCTTACTGACACTCGCTTATTTTGCCTATTCCTTTAAAAGCAAGGGTTTTTATCAGCAGGACGAAGCCAACCACTTTCTGTCCATGCTCCGGTTTTGGTACGACCCCAAAGCCATCATGGGCAACTGGGCCAAGCCGGGATATAAAATCTTGTATGTCCTTACCGTTATGGGCGGTCAGAAACTGGTGATTTTTCAAAACTGCCTTCTTGCAGCTTTTTCCTGTTTTTTTGCCTGGCTTTCGGCCAGAAAACTGGGTTCTTCAAATCCCTGGATTGCTTTTATTCTTCTGGCAAGTCAGCCGCTCTGGATTTCTCTTTCTTTCCGCAACTATTCTGAGTTTCCCACGGCCTTCCTGCTAAGCCTTGGATTTTATTTTTATGCGAGCCAAAAAATGACACCGGCCGCCATCCTTGCAGGCCTGGTTTGTACCATAAGGCAGGAATTTTATCCCATTGCCGCTGTATTGGGCGTTTTTCTTTTGTATAGAAAAAACTGGCTTGCAGCCTTTTCCATAGCCTTATTTCCTGTTTTGCAGAACCTGGCCGGTTATCTGCTTTTTGGCGACCCTCTTTATCTGGTCAATCAAATACTGGGAACCAGCGAAACCCTGAAAGATGCTTATCGGCGGATGGGTTTCGAGCATTATTTCCTGACTTCTGCTGTTGTATTCGGACCTGTTGCCCTCACACTTTTCGTGGTGTATCTGGGGCAAATGTTTGTGTCCAAAAAGGTGGGACAGCCCGCGTTGCTTGTGGCCACTTTGGGATATTTTCTGCTGAATTGCCTCTTTCAAATGGAATCTGTTTCCATCGGGCCGGCTACCGGCGGAAACCTTCGCTACATGTGCATCATTTCACCCCTGATTGCTGTAGCCGGTGCCCTGGCAGTAGACCAAATGAAGATGCTGCCCGAAAAATTCAAACTTGCCTATATCCTTGTGCCCTTTCTGATTCTGGTGGGCGTTTTTATGACCTATCAGCACAATTTTCTTAGCCTGACCGAAGAATCTGACAACATTCCTTTGGTAGGGGCATTGTTTGCCTCTGTTTTGATTTTTATCCCCATGCCGGCAATGATTCAGGCCATAGTTTTTGGTGTAATCTGTGCTTTTCTGGCTCTGGTAAATGTAAAGACCATTAAAATGAGTCCGGAAGACAAAGTCTGCAAGCAAGTGGCCGATTTTTACAAAGCCAATGAGACGGTATTTAAGGGAAAGCCTTTGTACAATACGCACATCATGTTTTACTATTTTCTGGGTCGGGTGGAAAATCAGTTCAACCCGAAACCCATTGTAATTTCTGATTCGGCTACTCTGGAAAAAGCCCCACCCGGAAGCATGATTTTCTGGGAAAATCATTATGGCTACAGACCCAATTATAAAACCGGTCTGCCTTATGAGTATTTTGCCAACTCTGGAAAATACAAACAGCTGCAGGTCTTTCAGGCAGATGAAGGTGGCTTCGCCTATGTGATTTTTGAAAAGGAAAGGCTCTGATTGTTAATTTTTTATGGTTCGTGATCTGATATTACTCGCAGTGGAGGTTCCTGTCTATGCTATTTTCATTGCGGCAGAGATTATTTTGTCAAACATCCACAAAACAGAAACCTACACGATAAAGGACACCCTTACCAACTTCTTATGCACAGGCCTGAATTTGGGCTTTGATGTCCTGATGCGGGTTGCTACCATCGGCGTGCTGGCTTTTTTCTTCGGTTTCAGGCTGATGGAAATTTCGAGTCCAATTGCATATTGGTTACTTCTTTTTCTGGGCCTCGACTTATTCTACTACCTTCTGCATCTTTCCGACCATTATTGCCGGCTGTTCTGGGCAGTTCATGTCACGCACCACAGTTCAGAAAAATTCAATTTAACAGTGGCCATACGAAGTTCTGTTTTTCAGCCATTATACCGGTTTGTATACTTTATTCCTTTGGCAATTGCAGGTTTCAATCCTTTGGATATTGTTTTTATGTATGCTGTGTGCCAGACCTATGGTTTTTTTGTACACACGGAAAAGGTGAGCAAACTGGGTTTTTTGGAGTGGTTTATGGTAACTCCCTCCCACCACAGGGTTCATCATGCCAAAAATCCCCTTTATCTGGATAAAAATATGGGCATGGTCCTGATTATCTGGGACCGGATATTCGGAACCTTTCAGGAAGAAACCGAAAAAGCAGAATATGGTCTTACCACCCCTCTGAGGACAGGTTCTCCGGGAGAAGTGATATTCGGAGAGTGGAAAAAGTTGTTTCAGGATTTGTATTGGGCTGGTTCCTGGAAAAAAAGATGTAAGATTTTGTTTTATCCTCCCGGTTGGAGCGAAGACAAAAGCACCCTGACAAGTTCTGAAATCAGAGAAAAAATGGCCCTCGTAAAAGGATGATGATGAAACCGGAAGAACCGCATACCATCAAATTATCTATCCTGACGCCGGTTTTCAATGGTGCAGCCTACATTGAAAAATGTCTTCAAAATGTGGGGAGCCAGATCACAGATGAAATGGAACATCTCATTCTGGACGGCCTGAGTACCGACGGAACCGTAGAAATGGTAAAGGCCTACGCTGCAAATCATCCGCATGTCAGAATAATTTCCGAAAAAGACAAGGGCCAAAGCGATGCCATGAACAAAGGCATAAAGCTAGCCAAAGGCTCAGTTATTGGCTTTCTGAATGTGGATGATTATTACGAACCCGGTGTATTGCCCCGCATCATTCCCCTTTTTGAAGGCAAAAAGGAGCCGGCTTTCATTTGCGGCAACCTGAACATCTGGAATGCCGACGGGAGTTTCCGACATTTCAACAAGCCCGACCGGCTCCGATTAGAGGAACTGGTTTCCAATTGCTTTGAATGGCCCTATAATCCTTCAGCCTATTTTTATCACAAATCCCTGCACCAACTCACAGGACCATACAACAAGGACAACCACTATTGTATGGACTATGAATTCATTCTGGAGTCAGCACGCCTCATTACTCTTGAGCATGTAGATGAATTGTGGGGAAATTTTTTCATGGCAGAAGGTTCTAAAACCCAGGCCACAAACAAAAAGAAGGCCGATGAACTTTTTTTTGTCGGCAAGGCCATCCGCGACCGGTACATTTCGAATTTCACTCCTGCCCAGAAAGAAGGCTTTACAAAGGTGCTGGAAGACAATAAGCCATTGCACATTACCCCTGAGCGAAAAAACGAAAGATTTCTGCGGCAGGTAAAAACGCTGATAAAGAAGTTTATTCCTTTTTAATGCCGTCAGAAACCTGACTTTCAGCCTTCTTGCCCATCAATCTGTTCCAATAAAAATAAAATGGAATGCCTGTAGCCATCAGGGCAAGGCCTACACCGGATTCATATGGCCTTTCCAATATCGAATTGCCCACCAGGCCGACGCAGAATAATATAAAAACAGCCGGAACAAACGGATAGCCCGGAACCTTGAATTGCCTTGGGGCATCCGGTGCTTTCATTCTCAAAATAAAAACCCCTGCCCCGCCCAATCCATAAAAAATAAAAGCTGCAAAAATGAGCATATCGGTAAGCTGATCGAAGCTGCCCGAAAAAACCAAAACCGATGCCCATATGGCCTGAAATACAAGGGCGTAACTGGGAACATTGTACCTGGAGTCGCAATAGGCAGCTTTCTTGAAAAATAAACCATCGCGTGCCATGGAAAAATAAACCCTCGAGGCCGACATGATGGAATTGTTGGTGGTTCCGAGGGTGGCAATCATTATCACAATGATAATCAGACTGCTGCCTATGGGTCCCATAAAAGATTGCACCACCGAAATAGCAGAAATGGTCTTGCCTTCTGCATGAATCTGCTGAAAACTTTCTACCGGCAAAACATACAGATAGGCCATATTGATAGACACATACAAAAGCATCACAAACCCCACTCCGGCTGCCAGGGCAATGGGAATATTTCTGTATGGATTTTTGATTTCGCCTGCCAGAAAACCCAGATTGTTCCAACCCTCATAAGCCCAGAATGCCGAAAGCATACCCAGAAAAACAGCACCGAGGGACATGCCTTTATCAGAAAAAGTGGGCG
>JBIKMV010000045.1:0-16562 GCA_044359055.1 Catalimonadaceae bacterium | reverse complement strand
GGAAGGCCTCGGCAAAACCATTGACTGGTACCTGCAAAATCAACAATGGATGGACGAAATCACATCCGGTGCCTACCAGCAATACTATGAAAATCAGTATGTTAATCGCTGATTTTCTTCTATTCCGGACTCAGACTTTTGTACATTTCTTTTCCTCCGAAGCCAGAAGAAGAAAAGAAAGCAGAGGCCAAAATGCTCTGCTTTCTTTTGCTGCTGCCGCACCAGGAAAATCGGCTGTAAATGCTTGATTAAAAGGTAAATCCGAAGGAGAAAGGAGTGAGTGCCGGTCCTCTATTTGCAGAAAAAAGTGAATTGAAATTGTATTGGGCAAATACATCTACATCGAAAAAGCCCACTTGTATTCTTGCCCCGTATTGCAGGCCGTTGAGGTAAAAATTGGAGGTTTCATGATCCTTCTTTTCATTGCCTTCCGATTCATATTTGGTTTTGCTCCAGCTGGTCAGCCTGTACCCTGCAAATCCGCCTGCCGCCAAATGGAAAGAAGACTTGGGCGCATTGTAGTGAAACATGAGTGGAATATTGAGCCAGCATATGGCCAGCTTGGATTTGATTTTCTTTTGGTCCGCAGGAAAAGGTTCGAACTGCACAGTATTGGGACCTTTCTTGATGATGACATCGTTGTCGAATTTATAGTTGTTCCATGACACTTCAATTCCAGTGCTCAGGGTAAAAAGGTCACTTTTCTTCTTGAGATTCAGGAATTTCTGAAGCCGAAGCGACACCACATTGGACCATACCGGTCCTATACCGTAATCTTTGTTTTGGTCGGATGGCAGCGAGCCGTTTGAACTGAGAAAATTGTTCCAACCCAGGTCAATTTGAAATGTGTCATCAAATTCATCATCATCACTGATCTTGAAAAAATGAACCCTTTTTCTTCCGGCCTCCTTGTAAATGGTATCATTGCCTGCCGCACCGGCTTCCGAATCCTGAATCCTGACAATGGCCTTGTAAATGGTTGTTCCACCTCCTTTCCGGTCTTTCATCATCCTGATGCGAAGGGTGGAGTCTTTTTTGAAAATTTCCATATCCAAACCGGTTCCGTTGAGATCTTTTTCTCCGGCCTTAAAAACAGAGTCAATATCCGAAATCAACTTATTCAGGTTGATGTTTTTAAATGAATCCAGGTTTCTGGATTTTTCGGTAATCACCATCACCTGATTTTTATTTTTCAGCCTGATGATCACCGTATCCCCGGCCGGATTAATTCCAGCAGGCTTGGCTTTGTAGGAATGAAGGATGAGCATTTGGGTAAAAAGAACCCCGAAAACAAGCTTTCTCATGTGTGTAAATATTAATTGTTAATGATTTGAATTATTTGTTGAAGCCCAGAAAGGCTAAAAGATCGGACTTGGCTTTGTCTACCGAAGGCAGATTTTGGATTCCTGCTTTTTTCAGTTTGGCCAATCTTTCAGGAAGATTTGGTTTTTCAGGTTTACCCGGCCGCCATTCCACGATGGCCAGTTGATGGGGCTCAGGTTCGTTTGGTTCGGGCTTTGCCGGCCGGAACTCAATGCTTACCCATTCTTCCTCTTCATTTGGGTTGAAACTCTGAGTCAAAGCCGGCTGCACAGGAGTTTCATTTTCGCCTGCGGATTTCGAATCCCTGACTTCTGCAAGCGGTAATAGAATTGCACTTTGCTGCTCCGATAATTTTTCTTCTGCTGGCCGTGCTTGTTTTGTAGGTGCTTGCATGGCCACTTGCCTTTCCTGTTCTGCAGGCTGCTGCTGAGGTTCATACTTTTGAGCCGTGGGAGTTCCGGTTTTTTCGGATGGAATTGCAGGTTTATCCGACCGCTCAGAGACCTGATTTTCTACAATCAAACCGGCTTTTTCGGGATTTGTATTTTTGTTCATAAACCAGAATACCAGTGCAAGGGGAATCAGCGCTGCTGCTGCCCAATACCAGGCAAAGGGTCTTTTTTTATTCTGATTATCAGAATTTTGTGCATCCAGAATGGCTTCCATTTGCGCCCATGAGGCACTGGGCGGCTTCATTTCCGCTTCCTCCAGCTGATGCCGAAACCAACGGTCGGTTTGGTTGTCTTCCATGCTATCCATTTTGTTGATTTTCGCGGGTTATCAAACTTTTGACTTTGGCCTGTAAAATACTCCTTGCTTTGAAAAGCTGGGACTTGGAGGTCCCTTCACTGATGTGCAGCATTTCGCTGATTTCCTGATGGTTATATCCTTCTATGGCATATAGGTTAAAAACCATGCGGTAGCCCAGGGGCAGCTGATGGATGATGTCCGTCAAAACCTCATAGTCCAGATTGTGTCCCATTTCAGTTTTTGACAACTCCGGCGTTTCTTCTATTTCCTGCAATCGGTTGATTTCCATCGATTTGGATTTCCGAAGAAATTGCAGTGCACCGTTCACCATCACCCTCCGTACCCATCCTTCAAAACTTCCCTCACCGCTGAACTGATGGATTTTGGAAAACACCACCATAAAGCCAGCCATCATCACATCTTCGGCTTCGTAGGGGTCGGTTATGTATCTGTGGCAGAGGGCAAACATTTTTCGGTTCAATTTTTCAAAAACAAGTTGCTGTGCCTTTCTCTCCTGGTTTCTTAAACCGGCAATCCAGTCTGTTTGAAGGAAAGTAAAGGTTTTGGCCACTGTTTTCTGCTTTCTGAACCCAAGATGAATAAAGATATGGGCAGGGTTGCCTGACTTGAAAAAAAATATCAGAAAATCAATTTCTGCTTCTCAATATGTGGGAATGGCGGGCGGGAGTTATTTCTTCTTCAGTCAAAAAAATGCATTTTAACTATTTGAAATTAAAGTATTTGCGATTTTTCGAAATGCGGTTTTCCGGACTTATCGATAATTTTCCTCCTTGAAAAATTCAAAGACAGGAAGGGCGTTTCTGTTGGTCTGATCGAAAAAGGTGGCATTGTCCCAGTGAGAGCCTTTGCCCCATTGGGTACTGCAGGGAGTAGAAATCCAGGCCGGTTCCCAATACAGTACTCCTTCCCCGCCGTTTTGAATTACTGTTTTTGTCAAATCCAGCATAAAACGCTTTTGCTCCTCTGCTCCGATGGCGTATCCCGGAATGCGGGAGGCTGAATCCAAAATATTATTGGCCTGGTCTATGTTGTTGAGTGTAAATGGATATCCCGATTCAACAACCATCACCCTTTTGCCGAATGTGTTTTTCAATTTGGCTATTTCTTTTCCCAATCTGTCCAGATTCAATACCGACCATTGGGGATAATACGAAAGCGCAATCCAATCGAAAGGCCGTATTCCTTTGGCTTTTGCCTCTGAAAACCAGTAGATTGCGTTTTCGGGGCCTGCAATGTGGAGCATGGTTCCCACCGGCTTGCCGGTTAGGGCCGCAACATCGTTTACGGCTTCAATGCCCCTGTTCAGCAATAAGATATTACGGTCCCATTGAATGGGGTACACCGCCGGTTCAGATCTCTGAAGGATTTCGGCATTGATTTCATTTCCCACCTGAACCAGCTCCGGGAGCAGATTTTCGGCCTGCAAATCCAGCAGTACTTTTTTGGTGTACAGGTAAACCGAATCGCCCAAAATCCCCGTTTCCTGAATGTTCTTCCAGGCAGCAGGTATCAATTGCCGGGACGGATCGGCCCATGTATCCGAATAGTGAAAATCAAGTAAAATCCTCATATTCATTTGTTTGGCTCTTTTTATTCCTTTTTTTACATCGGCAAGGTTTGAAAACCGGGTCCATGAAGGATTGTGCCACAAACGGAAGCGGGCAACGGTGGCCCCGCTTTCCCGAAATATTTCATATACATCCCGCACCTGAGCCCTCAGTTTGTATACTGCACCGCAACTTTCCATTTCATTAACATAGGAAAAATCGGCTCCCAGATAAAACACCGGGACAGGTTCAGGATTTATCCCGGTTTCTTTTTTCTGCGCCTTACAGGCAAAAATGAAAATGAAAATGATACAGCTGATCCGCCAGAAGGAACTATTCATAATGAGAAGGCAAGATTAACTTTTTTGAGTTCTTTTCAATAATGAATCTGCGGTCAAAGGAATTCACAATCCGGGCAAAGAGGCCTATACACTCAGGATAGAAGGAACTTATTCAAAGGACATTATTTCACCCAAATTCAGGTGAGCGAACCCCTGAAAACCGTGTTCTGAAAATGAACCTGACCGACAACCGGGGCAATGTAGTCTGGACAAAAGAAATCAAGGCGGAAGATTTGCGGTAAAGAGTCCGGAGCGGTAAGACCGGTGAAATATTTTTGCTCTGCCGTTCTCCAAAGGCAATATACCGGTATGCCCAAAGCCTCAATGCCGAGTCCTGCTGCAGTGTAAACGGGTGCAGTGATCAGCAATACTATGAACATCAGTATGTTAATCGCTGATTTTTGATTTTACCGGAACAATGGACTTATAGATTTCCTTACCGGAAATAAAATCTCTTTCAATAAAGGCCGAGTCGTCTCTGCTTTCTTTGGGAAAACAGGGGAAAGGACAATCCCAGCAAAATACCGGTTTATTCAGGGGAACGGCTGAAAGATAGGTAACGGGAAAACTGGCCTTGAAATTCTTCAATTGAATACGGCGATATGCCACTTTGGGCCTTTCTGTAGGAGAAAAGAGGGAAATTGTGCCGGAAGGAATCTCCTTCACAGTTTTCAGAAACATAAAACCCTGAAGAACTGCGAGAACCAACACGCCAAACCTTGTATAAGGCCGGATGTCTGAAACCCACTTGCCCGCCAGGGCTACCGGCATCAAAGCCGAAAAGACCAAAGCACCGAATCCATACCGTGGCTCGGTAACCGTAAAAAACCAGCCCAGCAGGCTGGCAAGCAACACAGCACACAAAAAAAGAAATCTCTTCCTGCTGTATTTTGGAAAAACCGAAAGAATGAATGGAATCATCAGAATAGACACAACACTCATTATCAGAATGATACGGGTATCCGGATTGTGCGCCATAAACCATGAGCGTAACCATTCCAAATTGTATTGAGACGGTGGCGCAAAAGCCCCGAATTGTTCCGGATAAAATTTCTTTTGAATGAAATACCCCGGAACCTGCCATTCAGGTGAAAGAAATGCTGTACTTTCAAGGGGAAAAACCAGATAACCACTGATGAGCCAGTTTTGAATACACCAAGGTAAAATCAGGAGCAGGCATACCACCGGAATCCACAAAATTTTTCGTCTGCTTTTTTCGAAAATTGCCAGAACAAGCAATCCGGCAGGAACCAATAAAATTGCTGCTGAAGAAGCTTTTATGGTAAAAACCCAGACAGGAATCAAAAGAAAAACGGGCCAGATTTTCCAGTGAGAAATATTTTTCTCAACCGCATTCAACCAGAAAGCCAATACAAACCAAATGGCAACTATGGCCGGTATATCTGTAGATGGAGATGACAGCATATTTCTGAAAAGAAAAAAAGGCATGAAAGCCAAAATCCAATCAGAAAATCCCCCCTCCTTCCTGATAATCCGGCTGATGGAAAGACCGGAAGCAAGGGACAAGACAGCAGCAACCAATCCGTTCAAAGCCAGAGTAAGTTTCCATCCGGGGATAAAATCAAGGTTGCAGAAAGCAGATAAAATATGCCAGCCAGAGTGAAGGCCATAGTGGCCATTCAGATTGGCAACGCCGGCAACAAGGCCTTTGGTTTCCCACATCCGGATCAGGGGAAGATGATAGGCTCCTTCGTCAAAAATTTCAGGTCGGCCAGAGGACTTAAGCAAGGCAAGGCCAGCAGTAAATAGCACGGGAATCCAGGCCAATGGCTGAATCTGATTGATTTTTTTCAGTAATTCTTCTGAAAAAAATTTCCAACTCCTTATTCCCTGAATACAAGGAACAAGCAGCAGAAAAATCCAGAAAACGGCTTTTACCCCGGGATAAAGGGGAAAGAAAAAACACCAGACATTCAGAACGGAATTCAGCAATACAAGACCAACCCAAAAGCTGATAAACCAGGATACCGAATGGCTTTCAGCACCTGAAAAGGGGATTTTGCGGTACAGAAATCCTCCCCAGTAAACAGATATGAGTGCCGCAAGAAACCAAACCAGCAGAATAGAGAGCATTGGAATAATCAGCGGCAATTAACCCAAAAATGCTTTTCAATGGGCAAAATCGTGGGCGGACAGAAAAAAAGGTTTCTGAACTGCAAAAGAACAGGGTTTCCAATTCATCAAAAACCGATGCCTTTTCCGGATTTAAAGGTAGGAGAAGAAAAAACCGGATTGCATCCCTTATTTTTGCCCCGCATGGTTTTACAAGGCCGTCAACTCGCTAAAAAATACGGACAGATTCAGGTATTGAAATCTGTGGACATTGCCATAGAAAAGGGCGAACTCGTTACCATCGTAGGTCCCTCGGGTGCCGGAAAAAGCACCCTGCTTCAAATTCTGGGCACCCTGGACAGAGCAGATTCGGGAACGCTGGAAATTCTGAGCCAAAATCCAATGGGACTTTCGGTTAAAAATCTGGCCGCCTTCAGGAATCGCTATATCGGTTTTGTGTTTCAGTTTCACCACCTGATGCCAGAATTCACGGCCCTTGAAAATGTATGCATGCCCGGCTGGATAGCCGGAAAAGATGACAAAGAGGTAAAAAATAAAGCCATTTCCCTCCTCGAGCGGCTAGGCCTTGGAGAAAGACTTCATCATAAACCAACCGAACTATCAGGCGGAGAGCAACAAAGGGCATCCATTGCCAGAGCCTTGATGAATGACCCCGCCATCGTAATGGCAGATGAACCGACCGGCAACCTCGACAGCCAGAATGCGGAATCCCTGCACCGGATTTTTCTGGAGCTGAAAAAGGAGTTGAATCAAACCTTCATAATGGTTACCCACAACATGGACCTCGCCGGAATGGCAGACAGGGTTCTGGAAATGAAGGATGGTTTTTTAACTGAAAAATCCAGTCTGCTTTGAGTGATATTTCGGTCATCATTCCTGTAAAAAACAGGGCCGGGCTGCTTCGCAAAACGCTGGATAACCTTCTGGCCCAAAGCAAGAAACCGGATGAAATCATCGTAGTGGATGACCATTCGGAAGACGACATCAAACTGGTGATATTCGAGTACATTACCGATTGCATTTTTCTCAGCAACAAAGGAAACGGACCCGGATCCGCCCGAAATCTCGGCCTGCAGGTAGCTACAGGCAAATACATTCAGTTTTTTGATTCCGACGATTTGCTTACACCCCGGAAGATTGAGAAGCAGTTCCATGCCCTGGAAAAAACCAATGCCGATATGGCATACGGACCCTATGTAATGGCTGAAGAGACAGAAAACACTTGGTTACAGCGGGATGTAATTATGCAATGGAATCCACTTCCCGGGTACCTGCCTCTGAAATCTTGGATGCTTAGGGGGTGGAACATCCTTACACAGGCATGTCTGTTCCGCAAATCTCTGATAGACAGCGCAGCAGCCTGGAACGAGCAACTCATTACCCATGAAGACTATCTGTATTTATTCAGGCTGAGCCTTCTCAATCCGGCCATAATTCATGTTCCTGAAGAAGCAGTGATCTACCGTCAGCATGGACTTCAAAGCACAGACAATCAGACAAAAACACAGTCCAGAGCAAAAGACAAAATGGAGGTAATGACCGAAATCAAAAGCCTGCTGCCCGGTTCGGGATGCGATTTTTTCAGTCAGGGACTTTTCAGGGGCAGGATGTCCATGAATGTAGATTTTCTGAAAAAGACGGGCTCAGATATCCGCAGATATCAGGGTTTTATGGACCCTCAGGATGCCTTTTGGGCATGGGCGTACCGTGCCTGGAACAAACAAAAAAGAAACGAAACCAAAAGCCTCTGGGAGCCAATGCATGGCATCAATGGTTCGGTAGAAGCTTTTCAGCACATCATGCACAAAATAAAAAATGGATAGAATTGCCATCGTAGGAGCAGGAATTTCAGGACTCTCAGCCGCTCAGATGCTGAGCAAAAACCATCGGGTAGAAATTTTTGACAAAGCCGGAAAGCCGGGTGGGCTGGTCAAATGCGATCGCATCCATGACAATCTTTTTCACAAAGTCGGAGGCCATGTTTTCAATTCAAAAAATCAGGCTGTTCTGGATTGGTTCTGGAGTTTTTTCGACCGAGAAAAGGAATTCCTTAAAGCCAGGCGCAATGCCCGCATTCTTCTCAATGGAAAACTGATAGGTTACCCGCTGGAAAATTATCTTTTTCAGCTCGACAGGCCATTTATCGCCCGTGTGCTGGACGACTTTCTGTCTCCCGATTACAAGCCTCAGGATCCTTTTTCATACCCCAATTTTGCTGATTTTCTTAAATCGAATTTCGGGCCCACGCTGTATGAAACCTACTTCAGACCCTACAATGAGAAGATATGGAATGCCGACCTTTCTACCATTCCCCTTGCCTGGCTCGAAGGCAAACTTCCTATGCCCAATCTACGGGAAATGCTGCTGAGCAACATCGTTAAGGAAGAAGAATCGGCCATGGTTCATTCTACTTTTTATTATGCCCGTGAAGAAGGCTCTCAATTTATCGCCGACCGGCTATCAGAAGGCCTGACCATTCATTTCAATACTGAAATTCAGACTGTTGAAAAAAAGGACGGGAAATTCTGGCTGAACCAATCCGGGCCTTTTGACAGAATTGTATATACGGGAGATGTCCGAAAAGCAGGGCAGATTTTTGGCTCCGGCCTGATTCCACAAACCTTGCAGGAAAAATTATCCTCTCTCCCATCCAATGGCACATCCAATCTGTTTTGCGAAACCGACCACGGCGATATTTCATGGCTGTACCTGCCCGACCCCGCTGTAAAGGCCCATCGCATTATTTACACCGGCACCTTTGCCGAAAGCAACAACCGTGGCTCTGACCGCCACACCTGTGTGGTAGAATTTTCAGGGGATTATTCCTTTGAATTTATGTGTGAAGAAGCCGGAAAACTACCCGGTAATCTGAAGCCGCTGGCCTTCAACAAGGAACCCAATTCTTACATACTGCACACGGCAGAATCAAAATCCTGCATCGAAGAGGTTCGGAACATATTGACAACCAGCAAAATACATCTTCTGGGCCGGTTTGCAGAATGGGAATACTACAATATGGACAAGGCCATTGAAGCCGCTATGGCCCTTACTGCAGAAATTACTCAATAGGATATCTTCCCGTAAACGGGAAAATGGTCTGAATAACCGCCTTTATATTTGGGTCCGCCATAGGTTCTGTATGGCTCCCCTGGTTCTTTGGCATATTTGTCCTGCATCCAAATCCTGCGATACACCGAAGCTGACTGCGATTCCCATTTCAGGCCGGACTGACCGCTGAGCAATCCCTGACTCACAATCAACTGATCCAGCATATCCCATTTGCCCTTGTACATATGGCTCCCATCTCCGGAACGAGCCAGGCGGGCCATCGCATTGTACAATTCCTTTTTGCTCTCAAACTGGTTGGTATCTGCGGCCATGAGGTCTTTTTTCAAAGATTCATCAAAAGGACTGTCGTTGAAATCCCCCATCAGCAGCAGGGCTGCATCCGGATTTCGGTTTAAAATTGTATCTATGGTTTGCCGCAAAGTAAGGGCAGCAGCCTTGCGCTTCGGTCTGGACTCCTCCTCTCCTCCCCTTCTGGAAGGCCAGTGATTTACAAATACATACAGGGATTTTTTATTCAGTTCACCCTTTACCATCATGATATCACGGGTGATAAAATCAGGATCTCCTGTCTGAATCCGGAGCATTTTATGAAACACCGGCTTGAATACTTTTTTCCTGTAAATCAAGGCCACATCAATGCCCCTTTTATCCGGAGAATTTTCGTGAACTATGGCATATCCTTTTGGAGAAAGCCTTTTTTCCCGAATCAAATCTTCAAGAACAGTCTTGTTTTCCACCTCGCATAATCCCAGAATATCCGGTCCGCCACCCACAGAATCGATTACCCTGGCCAGAGACCCGAGTTTTTTCTGATACCGCTCCCCTGTCCAATTGTTTTTTCCCTCAGGAAGAAATTCTTCATCATCTACTGAAGTGTCATTCAGTGTGTCGTAGAGGTTTTCTGTGTTGTAAAAGGCAACCGCCAGTTCGTTTTTCTTCTGAGCAAAAACACATATCGGACACAAAAGAACAAGACTGAATAAAATTCTTTTCATGGGCGTCATTGGATGATTATGGCAAAGGAAACGAGGGAAAATTCTTTTTCATCAATTCTTCGTCGAGCTTCTTCTTAAATTCTGCTGCTACTGCAGGGCTTGTCAGTTCGGCAATTCTGGGAAGGGTAGCATAGGCAAATTCAGGCAAACCTTCTTTGATACAAAGCCAGGCATACAATTTCTGAAACTCCACATTTCCGGGATCAAGATTACTGATTTCCAGACATTTCTGATAGGCCAACTGACGACTGGAACGAATTCCGTACAGGTAGCCAATTGCCTGACCCATTTGCCTTGTACTGAAAGGACTTTCGGAAACAGAGGCAAGAAACGAGGAAATGGCCCCGGCAGAGTCATTTTTTGACATGGCGATCCTGGCCCTAAAAAAAGGAAAATCGCTTTCAGAGCCGTTTGCTTTGGTCCAGTCTGCGAGTGCAGCCCATTGACCGGTAATTTCCAGATATTTTCCTTTTGAGGTCTGAATCTGCCGGACCCATTTTTCCTTTTTGCCGAACTGATTTTTGGCAAAAAGATACAACATCCTGCAACGGCCGGCCATGCTTTCGGTGTATGCCCGATTGAAGGCATATTGCCAAAGGTATCTTTGGGATTCTTTTTCAGCCACCAGATAAATCAAGTCAATGATTTGCTGATCCGAGAGGCTGTTCCATTGCACCTTGATAAAAGCCGATTTTTCAGGGTCTGAGCGGTGGGCAGCGTTCTGGAATTTCCCACTTTTCAATCCATCCACCAGCACGGTAATCCTGATTTTATCGGCAGCACCGAGTTCGGGCAAGACCTCGGAAAATGCCGAAGCTGCATCGTCTTTGCGGCCTGCATCCAGCGAACTCAGAGCATACCAGTAATTGGCTTTTTTTGCCAGCATATTGGCCGCCTGCCTGAAATAAGAAGCCGCTGAGGCATAAGCGCCCTGCTCATAGTAAATCTGTCCGAGAAGCAGGGACAGATCCTGGCGGTTTCCTTTTCCTGCAGTCAACAGGTCCATGATTTGTTCAACCCCTTCTTTTGTACGGCCTGTCCGGTACAGAACCATGGCCCTGCTGAGAGAAACGGGATCGAGATAATACCGCCTGATGGTATCGTTTTCGAGTTTCTGCCAATCCTTCAAACCGGATGAATCTCTGGTAATGGCTTTGTTCAGGTAAGCATGAAAAAGAAGAAAGGGCTGCACCGACTCCGGAATTTGGTCGAAACTTCCCTGAATTTCCTGAAGATCCGGACTTTTTTCGCCTGCAATATTGGCAAATACAAGGTTGTTATTGATAGCGGCCCAGTCGCCTTTGGCATGCCTTTCGGGGGATTTCTGAGGCAAGCCTTCGGTTTCCAGGCGGTTTACAAGATAGAAATAGCCAAGATTGGCATTGCCCTGAGGAGCCGCATCTGAAGAACCTGAAGCACGGGACAGGTAAATCTGGGCCGAATCTTTGAATACCGTTTCCGTAAAAGACATGCCCAGATTATTCCGGAGTTTCCCGTCGTCAGGAAAAGAGCGCAAAGCATCCTGAAGTTGAAGGATTTCTTCCAGATTTTGTTTTTTCTGGCGATAAATCCTGGAAATGGCCAGGTGGGCTTCGGGAGATGGTTTTTTGTCCAGGGATGCCTCGGCATACTGCCGTGCCTGAGCGGGATTGCCCATGCGGAGATACAAATCATAAAGGCTGAGGTTGGTTCTTTGGTTCCTGAAATCAAAGGAAAGAGCAGTTTGCAGATGGTTTTCGGCAAGGAAATAATCTCCGGCCATCGTGGCATGGTCTGCCAGCAAAATCTGTCTGGCCCCAAGGACCTGAGAATAAGTAAAAAAACCGTCATTTACCAGAAATATCCAAGCTCCGCCCAGCCCGAAAACCGGAATGGCAAAAAGAGGCATAAAACGCGGTCTGAAAACCACCTGATAAACACGAAGACCCATTCTCATAAGCGGGAAAAAATTAATTCCGACATAGAGAAAGAAAGTACAGCCCATGCAAAAGTGAATCAGGGTTATGGCATCTTCCAGAACTTCAGTCATAAGGTCGTTGGCAAGACCAAAAGCCATGGCCGAAGTAAGTAAAAACAGAGAGCCAAGTCCCACATAAACAGCGCTCAGGCCAATATTACGGCCACTATCGTCCCCGGCAATTTCCTGTTTTCTTTCCAGCATCCAGAAACCCAGAATCAGGGTGATGCACTGAATCCAGAAGGGATCTGGATAGAGAATATCCAGCACCAGTTTTCCGGAATTGCGAAGATAAACCAGAATAAAATGACTCAGATAAAGCAGGCTGAAAACGGAAAAATGAAGAATCCCCTGTCTTCCGGCATCATCCCGGGTTACCAGAGTAAGCACACCCTGAAGCACATCACAGGAATTGAGAACAATAAAAGCAAGGCTTGCGAGAAGAAGAACCGGCCACAGCTGCGCAGAAGCAAGGGCAAAGCCGGCCATTCCCGGGGCCTGAAACAGCACAGGGTATGGAATCAGGTACCAAAGCAAAATGACCCACCACCTTCGGGCAAGATTCCATCCGGAAAACCAATTGTTTATTACATACACCGGACCGCAGACCCAAAAGACCGCAGCGGCTGAAATCCACTTATCGGTAATGCCGAAAGGAGCAAAAACCTCCGTTCCGAAAAAGGCTGCACCCAATCCGAAACCCGTGATACAGGCATAAAACCAAGTGCCCGAAAAACAGGTAACTCCCGCCGCAAGAAAGCTGACAATCAGACAGAAAAACGCAATAAATACGGGGTAAAGAATGGCCTGAGGGGCAATTTTATCAAGAACAAAAATTTCTCCGAATGCATAATTGGGAAGGGTAAGGGGCAATTCCATGAGATCACTCCCGATTTCGTATGCCTTTACGCGTATTTCCCGTGGTATATATTCGAGTCCAATCTGATAGGTCCAGCTTTTGCCTGACCAAAAAGCGACAATAAACAACAAAAGGCAAAAAACAAGAACGCTGAGGCTGAGGCCCCATGCTCTTCGGTCCAGGCGGGACCATGTGAGTTGCTGGAATGGTTCGAGCATGTATTTTGGTGGGGGCAAAACTAAAGTATTGAAATGAAAAGCAGGGCAAGAATCGAAAAGCGAATAATAATTGTGTGAAGCATAGACAATTATCCCATTTTGGCTTAATTCTTTCCCTTATATTACCTTCATTTTTCAGGCCCTTCACCTCCCCATTTTGACTTTAACAGAAATGAACTTTATTTTGCCGTATTGCAGAAAGGAACAAACAGGTTTACCCTCAGCAAAAAACATGACCAAGTCCATCGTACTTTTCTTTTTATTTTTTTCCCTACCATTTTTTTCTCAGGCCCAGTTTGACCATTCTGCCCACAAGGAAGGAATGAAGCTATTTGATGAAGGGGAATACCGCCTTGCCATTTCCTCCCTCCTTACGGCAGTCCAGTCAGACCCGGATGTTTCCAGCTCCAAAGCATTGGAAGCCAACTTTTTCCTGGGAATCTGTTACCTTAAAGTAGGAGAAGGCGGAAACGGGCTGCCCTATATGCAGAAGGTATATGAACTGGATAAAGAATACTATCCCGAAATAGAATACATGATGGGGCAATGTGCCGAAGATGCAAATCAGTTTGATGTGGCACTGAAATACTACGACAACTTTCTGAAAGTAGAAGGCGTAAAAAAAGAAGTAAAAATTTACGAAGAGGTGAACCGGCATATAGACATTTGTACCAATGCCAAAAAGCTGACCAGCAATCCGGTAAAAGCAAAAATTGAAAATCTCGGACCCATTGTAAACAGTATCTTTCCAGATTATGGACCGGTCATCACTGCTGATGAGTCCATCCTGATTTTCACCTCTAGGCGTGAAGGAAATATTGGAAAGAAAACGGCCAGCTATCTGGATCAGGAAGAAGAATTTCCGCTCGAAGACATTTACCAGTGTACAAAAGTGGATGGCAAATGGTCAGAACCAAAAAATCTGGGAACACCCGTAAATACGATAGAAAATGATGCGGCTGTTGCGCTTTCACCAGATGGAAGCCAACTTTTTCTGTACAAGGATTCACAGGAAGGCGATATATATCTTTCAAAAAAGAAAGGAAAGGAATGGTCAGAACCTCAGTCACTTGGGGAAAACATCAACGGGGCAAAATCTTCGGAGCAATCCTGTTCCATTACGGGCGATGGCAAAACCCTGTATTTCAGTTCGAACAGGCCCGGAGGTTATGGAGGTTTGGACATCTGGAAAAGTCAGCTGATCAAAGGCAAATGGGCCGAACCCATCAACATGGGGCCGAAAATCAATACCAAGGAAGACGAAGACTCACCCTTCATTCACCCGGATGGACAAACACTGTACTACAGTACAAAGGGAAAGTTTACCATGGGTGGCTACGACATTGTTAAAACCACTTTAGACAAAAGCGGCTGGGGGGAGCCTGTCAATCTGGGGTACCCCATAAACTCTGTACAAAACGACATTTATTTTGTGCTTTCTGCCGACAACAAGCATGGCTATTACGCTTCATTCAAAGAAGGCGGGTATGGGAAACATGACCTCTACCGCATCACCATGCCCGAAGAAAAACCAAAAGATATGGCAGGAGCTTCAGCCAGCAGTGCAGCAGAGGGAAAAAATATTGCCCAGGGTTTCAATGCGAAAAACAACAGCAAAGTTACCCTGCTGAAAGGGGCTATCACAGATGGAGCCAAAAAGGATGCCATGGAAGCAACCGTTTCCCTGATCAACAATCAGACAGGGCAAAAAATTTCAGAAGTGAATTCAAACTCAGCCACAGGTTCTTATCTGGTAATTCTTCCTGCAGGAAAAAATTATGGGATCACCATTACCAAGCCCGGGTATTTGTTTCACTCAGAAAATTTCGATATTCCGGATACGGCCAGATATCAGGAGGTTATCCGCAATATTTCCCTTTACAAGCCTCAGGCAGGGGTGAAAATCGCCCTTCGGAATGTATTTTTTGAATTTGACAAAGCAGTATTGAAATCTGAATCCTTTCTTGAACTCGACCGTCTCCGGAAGGAATTGCTCGAATTTCCCAATATGAAAATTGAGATTTCGGGACATACCGACAACAAAGGATCTGCAGATTACAACAAAAAACTATGCAAAAGCCGGGCGAAAGCCGTGCTAGATTATCTGGTGAAAAAAGGCATTTCGCCTGACAGGATGAGTTTTGAAGGATATGGATTCGACAAACCCATTGCACCAAATGACAATGAAGCCAACAGGCAGATGAACAGAAGGATTGAATATGAAATCAAATCCCTCTGATCTTTTCATTGCGGACCATTATTCTGAAACAAAAGAAATTTTCCTGAATTACTACGGGTTTATATATCCGGACCGGTTCTTTTAAAATATAAATCACCAACCTACCTCAACTTACATTTTTTCCCAAAGCGGGAATCATTGACAAGACCTATGAAGTTCAAATTTTCGGGGCTGTCCGTTGCCCTTTTTTTTCTGGGCGCATCACTATGGGCTCAAAATTTTCAACTGAGTCATTCTGAGATAAACTTCCAGACCCGGAACGAGACCAAAACCGACAGCCTGTCTTTTACCATCAACAATGTTAAAAACAAAACAATCTCCATTCGTCTTTCTATCCCCTTCAGGGTATTTTCGAGCCAGCCGTTCCGGTTAAAGGATTCCCTGATTGTATTGCCACCCAACGGTACAAAACAAGTTTGGGTTTATTGCCGGGTAGTCCATAATATTTCACAATCTGCACACTTGCTTGTTTTCTGCGAGGACACTACCCTGCCCGCTCAGAACGAAATAATAAAACTTCAGGTTCAGGGCCGGTACACCAAGTCGTATTACAGTCAGACAGAAAATCTGACCGAAGAAGCCCTGAAGGCAGCTCTGAAAGCCAGAATCGGTCAGGGCTACAACAGTCTTTCCTACGATGCTGCTAGGGGAGTGATGTATGGCAATCTGGATAATAAAAATGACTCTGTCACCTGCGTTTATACCCTCAGAAAGGCCAAATTCAATACCACTGCGGGTGCAACATCCAATAATTTCAATTGTGAGCACACCTTTCCCCAGGGATTTTTCAGCCAGAACCTTCCCATGAGATCTGATATGCATCATCTGTATTCTACCGACGACGGCGCAAACAACAGCAGAGGAAATCTGCCATTCGGAGTGGCGACTGCCCCTTTTGTGCAACCCACGGTAAACGCCCCGTCGAAAAACGGGGGCGGGAAATATGAGCCTCAGGATGGGCATAAGGGCAATTGTGCAAGAGCCATGATGTATTTTGTACTCCGGTATCAGGATTATGCCAACTTTTTTGCGCCCCAGGAACAAATCCTGAGAACATGGCACAAAACATATCAGCCGGGCCCGGCCGATACCCTGAGAAATGCCAAAATATTTGCTCAGCAAAACAACAGGAATCCATTTGTGGATTAC
>JBIKMV010000206.1:0-4877 GCA_044359055.1 Catalimonadaceae bacterium | reverse complement strand
GTAAGGTTTGAGCCGGATTGCAGGGAGCCGGAGTAGAAATGGTTCCTCCGCCAGGTAATATTAGAGTGGGGTTTCCGATTGTCGGTGTATTAAAAGGTATATTGCTGACGGTAGCAGTACCGGTAGTGGGCACCAGCCTCCGCTGAATGGCAAGCCTTGAAAACTGCCCGCGGCAGGTATTGGCCTGCAGTGCATTCACCTGAATGATACCACTGGTTCCCTGTGTTCCCCCATAGGCCCTGATAACGGCTTTATTGGCTGTCTGGCTAACCAGATCAAACCCCGGTGGAACAATCCATGAATAAGTAACGCCGCTTGAAGATTCATCGGGCAATGCCTGAAGCGTAAATTCATTGCCGGCATAATATGCGGCCGGTCCGGTAGGTTGCCCATTTGTGGTAACTCCAAAGTCAGCATTCAGGCACCATGTTTTATTGGCATCGTTGTTGGAATTGGGAAATCCATTGGCGGGATTAATATTGGGATTGTTTGC
This sequence comes from Catalimonadaceae bacterium, assembly GCA_044359055.1. Taxonomy (GTDB): domain Bacteria; phylum Bacteroidota; class Bacteroidia; order Cytophagales; family Flexibacteraceae; genus CAMDMI01. The sequence continues at coordinate 4,384 of JBIKMV010000206.1, read as the reverse complement.
CAATGGACTGGTATTGCTTCCACCATTGGTGGACGATACCAGAAAAATAGAATTTGGTGATGCCGAAGGCCTGATAACCAACTGTGCATGCACCACATTGGCCGCTGCGCAGGTGCCTACCCTCACCTGTACTGTGCAGGGCTGGGTAAACGGACTGGGTACACGAAGGGCAACTTTTGAACTGTCAGAAAATAGAAACAAGGGTGTCCATCCGGCCAAAGGATTGCCCGATGCATCCACAAAACGCCAGGTGTAGATGTCGGTGGCGGTGGTACAGGGGAGTGCCGACACCACGGGAACCACAGTGAGGTTGAGCAATTCACCGGGGTCTGCACAGCCGTCGGCTACAATCTGATACGGGTTTGGAATTGAATTTCCGTCCAGTCCAAAGACAAAGGCAGAAAAGCTGTTCAGGTTGGCCTGGGTATAGGATTTATACACCGTAACCTCCGCCGATTGCTGGCAGGTGCCCGTACCATAAGTTACCCTTACCTTACCCGGGCAGCGGCTGTTTGCTGCACAACGAACGCTGATGGTGGCCGTTTGCGGACTAACCGTATTGTTGATGCTTGCCGGTACAGCCACGACAAGTTCGTTTGGTCCTGAAGGGGCAATGCCGAAAATAGTACCTGCTGTGGCAGGCAGACTGAAAGTAATCTGAACCGCTGCACCTGAGGTGTTTGTAGCATAGGTCACACAATAAAATGGCTGCCCGAAGGTTTGGCCAAGGGCTTGTCTGCAGATGAAGCCGCTTAGAATCAACAAAAAGCAAATTGAACTCTGAAATGGTTTCATTCTTACAACAGAATTTTTTGGTGATGCTTCCAATCTGCTAAAGCCGGGTTGATGTAACATCCTCCGATATCCTACAGCCTTTGAATGACCAGCCATGTGCATCTTTTTTTTTCTCCGTTGATTCTCAGGTATCATCTCCCCACCATCACCCAGCCGGTAACACTCTTGCCGCCGGCCTGTAGCCTGTAGAAATAGGTGCCCGGCTGCACATCGGCCGATGGCCAGTTGTTTTGGTAGGGCGAAGCCGAAAATACCTCCTTCCCCCAGCGGTTGAAGATGACCAGTTCGTTTTCGGGGTAAAAGCTCAGGGCTTCTATATTCAGTAAATCATTTTTTCCATCTCCATTGCCCGTAACCAGATTGGGGACCATCGTTTCCAAATCTTTAATCCATAGCGTATCCATTCCCAGGGCTTTGCATCCTCCATCGTATTCGCCTTCAATTTTGTAAACATAGATGCCCTCTTTTTCTATCTGTCTTTCAATGCTGATTTCCTGGCCTGCGCCATTGCCGTTTTCGTACCATTGGGTTTGGCATATCTGGGTAGGCGTCGCACTTATGCTTAGTTTTCGGGGCAGTGGCATATACAATAGCGGCTCGGATACTTCCTTGCCTTCGAGTTGATATTGAATTTTCAGATTCAGTGCAGAACCCGGCAAAAAAAGAATTGAATCGATAAAAATACACTTCCCATTTTCGATCACCAGACGGTACAGGCCTTCACCTTGCGTTTCCAGAGAATCGGCCTCTATCCGATTACCGGAGGGCAGAATCCAGCTGCTTTTGAATGGACTGCCATGCCTGAGGATTCTGGACCGGCAAAGCAGCGGACTTGGATCATTGGTCTGAATCAGGCTGCCAACGGGATAATCTACCTTCAGGCTGTCGCTGAATTGCTGAAAAAATCCATTGCTGTCGAGCACTGTTACAGTAAAGCCGTATGTACCCGGCCGCCTGGGAGCATACCGCACGGCCAAACCACTGAGGGTATCGCCCATGCCAAAATCCCATTTCACTTTCAATATTCCGGTTCCTATGGTAGTGGCTCCCGATCGAAACAAGAAGGTATCTCCCATGCAAATCTGCTTTCCCGATGGCAATACAGGAGAAATCGAAACATCGCCCAATCGCAATAAACCTCTGTCTTTGAGGCCAATCCATTTAAAATTCCCTTCGTCGATGACGAGTTGGGAAATGGGCGTTTGCTGCAAGCTATCCGGCAGCAGCACCTTGCGGACCTTCCCGTTGCGGATTTGAAAAATTTCTCTTTTTCGCCCACACACCCAGATGGTGCCGTCTTGTTCGGTCTCCAGAAAGGTGAGCGAGTCGCCCAGGATGGGGAACTGGGCGCTCAGGTCCTGATTTTGGCCCTGGTTTCGTTTGTAGAGGCGATAGGGGCTTTGCAGGTTGCCCAGAAAATCGGAAGCGGTAAAGAGGGTATCGTTGCCTGGTGTTTCGGCGATGTCGAACACAAAACGATTGGGACCTAAGCCCAGGTCCAGACCCGACAAAAGTTTGGCACTGGTATCGCCCCATACCAGGCACCACATCCCAAAATCATTTCTGAAACCGGCCCAGCGGTTTCCAAAGGCCGCCATCCGGTTGTAGAGGGCTATGCCTTTGTATTGGTCGCCTTTCAATATTTTGGTTTCCAGGCTGTTGAGGTTGAGGCGGCGGAATCCGGTATCGGCCGCAATCCAGACAGAAGAATCCAATCTGGGTTTGGCCGAGTGGTACCAGAACTTTTCGTTGACCGAGGCCAATGAAGGGGTGTTGAGGCTGTTTTTAAGGGCAAACTGGTTGCCCGTTTTCATCAGCACCCCACCATTGCACTGCCCGAAAATGCCCATGGTGTAGGCAGGCAAAAAGCCGGTAAGCAAAATTGATTTCCCTTGCCAGACATATGCGCCTACCAAAGGATTGGAATAGGGATTGAGGTTGGTTTCGGGTTTGAAATAGAGAAAACTGCTATCGTTTTTAAACAATACCGGCGGAAAAGGCAAGCCCATTGCCGGCCAGATCTGATTTCTTCCCGCTGAATAAATAAGAGGGAAATCATCATTGAAAATGAGTCCCTTACCTCGATAAAAGTGTGAAAAGTTCTGGGCTTTCAGGCTTTGGCCCAGGAAACTGCACATCAGAAACAGGAAAAAATTTCTCATATTCATTGTATTTAAAAAAGGACAGGCTTTTGAGGGCCTGTCCTTGGTTTTTTGCTTATTCCACTATCAACTTTTCACTCAGGCGTTTTCCGTTTTTGTCATTCACTTCTACGGAATAGATGCCTTTGGGCAACCTCGAAATGTTCAGTTTGGCTTCCCGGCCATTTTTAGGTTGGCTCATCATCACTTTGCCCTCGGGGCTGAGGATAGCAATGGTGCCTTCATCTTCCAGACCACTGGCCTCTATGCTCACTTCCTTATCGGCAGGATTGGGCCTGAGATAAAGCTGAGGCATGGTTGGCAGCAGATCTTTTACCTCTCCTGTGCCGCCGCCATGGCCGGGCCGGGGGTAAGCAATGGTGAAATTGTTTACACTTATTGAAGCCTCTTGGGCAAAGCAATTGGTACAACCAGTAGCACCCCCTCCATTTGCTACTGCCACCCGAAAGGTACCATTATATGTACCTCCTGGTAATGGAGGGCTATTTATTGCCATCACATTATTTCCACCTTGAAAAATATCCAAACCTTCATAATCAGCATTGTTATATGGGCTGCCAGATCCTGCCGAATATGAACCTATAAATGACCATCGGTAACGCAAACTGGTTCCATTACATGGTAATGGGGGATAGGTTGCACTATTAACATCCTGCTGAACACTTATATTGCCATTGGCTGTGGAATTGGTGCCGTTAAATGCAAGCCTTAGTCTCACCCCATTGGGCAACTTAACCGGCGGACTGAAGTTTAGTGCAGCCCCGCAGGTTAAAGCACTGTAGGTAATGGTTGGGGTATTGCTCGGAAGTGTAGCATTGTTGGCTACTACTGGAATGCGGTACCTGGCAATTACGCTTGGCGTGGTAGTTACTAAATTGGTTAAATATGCGGTTGGGGTATTTGAGTTAGGTGCATTTGAACCTACCGGCCGAAATTCCCAATACAGCTGAGTGCTGGTATTATTGGAACAAGCCCAGGTAACCGGCGTATTTGCAGGCACATTGGGCACTGACAGCGTATAATCCTGTTTTACTTCCAGTAAGGTTTGAGCCGGATTGCAGGGAGCCGGAGTAGAAATGGTTCCACCACTGGACAATATTAGAGTGGGGTATCCGATTGTCGGTGTATTAAAAGGTATATTGCTGACGGTAGCAGTACCGGTAGTGGGCACCAGCCTCCGCTGAATGGCAAGCCTTGAAAACTGCCCGCGGCAGGTATTGGCCTGCAGTGCATTCACCTGAATGATACCACTGGATCCTTGTGTTCCCCCATAGGCCCTGATAACGGCTTTATTGGCTGTCTGGCTAACAATTTCAAACCCCGACCCCTGCTGTACACTCCATGAATAAGTAACGCCGCTTGAAGATTCATCGGGCAATGCCTGAAGCGTAAATTCATTGCCGGCATAGAATTGCCCCGCGGAGTTT
>JBIKMV010000044.1:0-16698 GCA_044359055.1 Catalimonadaceae bacterium | reverse complement strand
CAATCGCCCGTTTACCTGCCTGTGGAGGAGAAAATTCTGCAGTTGTTCCTCGCTCAGTATCATGGTATTCCTCAGTTCATCGGGGCTGGCAGTATTCAGATCTACCGGATTGGAATACATAAGCAGCAGCTGCTCATACAGGTCTTCGTAATTGGCATCGCTGCTTTGCAGATTGAAGAGCTGCTCTATAAAGTCCTCAACATCTATTTCAGGCCTTTTGTAGGTCTGGGCAGCAGCACCGGTCCAGAAGATGATGAAAAACAAAAGAATGAGTTTTTGCATCGGGCAGCCTTATTTTTTTTCCTTATTCTCAGTGGCCTGTATTTTGCCCCATCTCAGGGAAATACCCAGAGAATGGGTCCAGCCGAGAAGCGGGTGGCGGGCGGTAGCGTAATCCAGCATCAGATTTCTCCATTCGAAACCAAGGCCACCTGAAGCCTGCTCAGTTTGCGAAGAAAATCCGGTCCTCAGCCAGAGTTTTTCTGTGACCTCGTATTCGATTCCGAACTTGTAAACGGCATCGAAATCCAAATCCTTCTGCACCTCGGCCAGCAGTTTTACTTTTTTATTTGGCAAAAAAGAAATCCCTGCCCGGGCAAGGGTGGGGAGTTTTTCATCCTGAAAATCGGAAGCCTTGGACTGCAGAATATTGCTTACAGATGCGGCAAAGTGTATTTTGGGTGTGAGGTAGGCCAGTCCGCCGAAATTGAGCAAAAAATGATGTCGGGCCGGAAAATCAGCCGCAGCTACCTGATACCACTGCGCCTCCAACCCAAGGGAAGCCAGCCCGAAGGCTTTGGCCCAGCCAAGTCCGGCACGGGTCTGATTGAAAAGGCCGGAGCCGAAGCGGAGTGCACTGAGGCCGAAAGTGCCCATATTTTTGGTTACGAATGCGGAACCAAAGGCAATCTGATTGAGGGCCTGCAGGTTGTAGCGGTTTTCGAAGCAGGCAGATGCCCCCGATTTATCTACCCGTCCCAAGGCACCGGGGTTGTTGCGCAGCGACCAGTAATCGGCATGCAACAAACCCGAACTACCGGTAGCCATAGCCCGAGGGCCAAACACAAAACCATCGTTTCCTGCAAAGGCCAACCCTGAATCAAAGAAAAATAAGACCGAAATGAAAAGGAAAATCCTGTGCATCAGACCCCGAAAACCAAAACAAAAAAGCCGGGGCAAGATGAAGGCAAAATTTCGGCCCTGCAACGATTTTCAGAAAAAGATTACATCCGGAAATGGAACTTTGAATCGGATTGGTTTGGCAGGTTTCTTATTTTAATTTTGTCCGCTTAAAATCTTCATGTTGAGATTTACGGGCTTTTTTCCCGCACTTTTTTTCCTGCTAAACCCACTTTTCGGCCAGTGGAGGGCTCCCAAGTACTCCAATGATTTTTTGAGCATAGGGGCAGGTGCAGCCGGCATGGCCATGTCCGGTGCCCAGACCGCCATGGTGTCGGATGTAAGTTCGGGCTACTGGAACCCTGCCGGGCTTGCCAATCAATCTCATAAATATGATTTTTCTTTGATGCATGCCAGCTATTTTGCCGGAATAGCCAACTACGATTACGCCGGATTTTCGGTCAAAGTAGATACCGCCAGCAGTTTCGCTGTCAATTTCATCCGTCTCGGGGTAGACGACATTCCCGACACCCGTTTTCTGATCGACAATGGCCAGATTGACTACCGCCGCATCCGGTCTTTTTCTTCGGCAGACAATGCCCTGTTCCTGAGCTATGGCAGGAAGAATGTAATCATCCCCGGACTTTCGATGGGCGGTTCGCTGAAGATCATTTACCGCAATGCAGGTCAGTTTGCCAATGCCTGGGGCTTCGGGCTGGATGCCGGTCTGCAGTACAAATTCAGAAAATGGAAAGCCGGTCTGATGCTCCGTGACATTACCACCACTTTCAATACCTGGACCTTCAATACCACAGAATTCGAAAGCGTTTTTGCACAGACCGGAAATGCCATTCCACTCAATTCTGTTGAAATCACCCTCCCCTCGGCATCGGCAGGTATCTCAAAAACCTTTGAATTCTGGAAAAACCGCATCTCCCTTACCCCCGCCGCCGAAGCACTCTTCACCTTCGATGGACCCAGAAACACCCTGGTTTCGGGTAAACCTGTCTCAATCGACCCGCGTCTGGGTCTGGAAACCGGATTTTTCCGCATGGTATATGTGCGGGGAAGTATGGCTGGCTGGCAGAAAATAAAAAATTTCAAAAATGGCTCAGACTGGACCTATCAGATAAATTTCGGGGTCGGCTTGCGTTTTAAACGCCTCGGTCTGGATTACGCCATTACCGACCTGGGCAATCAGGCTGAGGCCCTTTACAGTCATGTTTTCAGTATTAAAGCATCTTTCTGAACCGATATGAAAATCCACCGCCTCCCGAAAATGTCTGCAACAGAAATCTTGTTGCAGCTTTTTTTGCCTTTGCTTTTCTGCTCTGTGGCGGCAACCCATTCCCCTGCCCAGACCTCACCCTCCTACACAGACTGGGTTCGCAATGGTCAGACCTATATGGAAATAAAGGTGGCCAGAGACGGTGTATACAGGATACCGGCCGGCATTGTCGGACAGTATTTCAGCAATCTATCCAGCCTTAATCCGGCTGGTTTTCAGATTTTCAGGCGGGGCAAAGAGGTAGCCATAAGGGTCAGCGCCGGTGCTGATCAGATTCTGAATGGCAGCGATTTCATTGATTTTGTGGGCTTTATGAATGATGCCTCGTCCGAACTGGACATGTATCAGCGGCCTCTGGGAGCCATCAACCCCTACCGGGCCATATACAGCGACACGGCCTGCTATTACCTCACCTGGACATCTTCGCTTGACGGAAAGCGGGTGGCAGACAATGGTTTGGTGAACAATGCCTCGGTACCTTTTGAAACCTATGGATGGCGAAAGGCTTTCCGCTTTGCCTATGGCAACTACAATATTGGGCAGGGCCTGAGGGGAAATATCACCTTCTCCTCCTACTTCACACCGGGCGAAGGCTGGGCCGGCGATGGCGTGTCTCCGGGCTATAACGACAATCTGGTAATAGGAAGCGGATCTTATGCCGGTATTAACGGCATCAACAACCTGTACACCTCCGGACCTGATGCCTCACTGGAAATTCTCCAGTATGGGCGCACGAATGTAACCCATGAGTGCGAGGTGAGAATCAGCACCAATCTCACGAAACTTGATACCTTCACATTCATTGGTACAAGTTCTTTTTTGCTGAAAAAAAATATCCCCCTGAGCATGATTCAGGGGAGCAGCCTTCACCTTTGGGTGCAGCCTAAGAACGTCTGGGCCAACATATGTAACGGCTATGCCATGGTGCGCTATCCGGCCGAATTTCAGATGCCAAACGGCTTCCTTAACCAAAGAATCGAGCTGAATCCCAATCCCGGTAATTATTCCCGCATCAGGCTTCAAAACATATCGGCTCTTCCCGAATTGTATGACATCACCAATCCCGAATTGCCGGTCCGCATTGGGGTAGGTTTCATAGGAGGAACTTATCTGGCCGGAATTGAAAATACCCTGGTTGCCAGAGAGCTTCTGATTCAGAATCAAGCCATTACAGTCTCACCTTCTCAGGTATCGGGTGTAGGTTTCCAAAATTTCAATCCCCTGCAGTTCGATTACATCATCATTTCACATCCCGCACTTCGCAAACCTGCCCTGGGGTATGCCGACCCTGTTCAGGCCTATGCCGATTTCAGGGCCACGGCAGAAGGCGGCAGCCACCGCGTGCTGCTTATGGAAATGGAGGAAGTGTACCGCCGTTTTGGATACGGCGACCGCAATCCACTGGCCATTAGAAATCTGGGTGGATTTTTTATTCAGAAAAATGTAAAACCGAAGGCTATGTTTCTGATTGGCAAAGGATTGACTGTAAGAAATCGTTTTGCCTCTTACTACCAATCAGAAAATCTAGTGCCGCCTTTCGGGGTGCCGCCTTCAGACAATGCCTTTGCACTTGGCCTCGGAGAACCCGGCCGTACCATGGCATTTCCGGTGGGGAGGCTGGCGGCCAGATCCCCTGCTCAGGTAGCAGTTTATCTCAATAAGGTAAAAGAAAACGAGGCCTTTGCTTTCAACGATTTATGGAAGAAAAATATATTCCACATCTCCGGTGGAATCACCCCGGCGGAGCAGGAATATTTTGCCGCTATTATGAGTAATGACCTGAGCACCAAAGTAAAAGGCCGTTTCATGGGTGCCAAATTGGGCGTATACAACAAAATCAGCAATGCCAATGTGGAATATGTGGATGTAAAAAAAGTACTGAATCAGGGGCTATCGGTGATGAATATTTTTGGTCACTCTTCACAAAACTCTCCCGATGTGGAAGTCGGCAGGGCTTCGGACCCTGCGCAGGGCTTCAACAACAAAGGAAGATATCCCCTGGTCATCATCAACGGCTGCTTTTCGGGCAATATTTACGACCTAAATTACTCCATGAACGAAGACTGGATTTTTGAACCTGACAAAGGGGCCGTTTTGTTCTGGGCCGCTTCTGATGAAGGATTTACCTCCCTGCTCCGCCGTCATATGAATGATTTTTATTCGGTGGCATTTCAGGATTCGGCCCTGTTCGGAAAAAGTTTCGGTGAAATCCAGAAAGAAACCATGCGGAGGTTCCTTCGCAATTTTTCATCTGATCCCCGGCTGGATTCCTCGTTTATGCAGCAATTCAATGTCCACGGCGACCCTGTAATCCGCATTTTCGGTGGGATAAAACCAGACTACAAAACAAGCAATGCCGAGGTATTTCATGCCGGCAGGAACCTGAATGCAGCATCCACCAGTCTGCGGCTTGGTGTTGTGGTAAGCAATTTCGGCCGGTACAACGGCGATTCTCTGGACATCAGTATCACCCGAAGGTTTTCGAACGGGCAGACCCGCCTTTTTGCCTTCACAGTAAAACCGGTTTCGTATCTGGATACTTTTTATTTAGAATTACCCCAGAATGAATCATTTGAATATTCGGGCATGAACAGGATAGAAGTGGCTCTGGATTTCCTGAATGCAAGCGATGAAATGAATGAAAACAACAACAGGGGGATTCTTGAAATTTTTGTTCCTTCGGCGAGTATTTTACCCCTTTTTCCAAAAAAATATTCCATCGTAAGCAGCCGGAATGTACGCCTTACAGTTCAGGCCACCGATTTTTTTGCCCCGGGCCGGAGGTACATTTTTCAGGTAGACACCTCGGCGTTTTTCAATTCGCCGCTCTTTGCCCAATCGCCCCCGATTCTGGCCGGCAATCTCTGCATCTGGAATTTTCTGCTGCCCATAGACCGCGATTCTACCGTATTTTTCTGGCGGGTACGCTTTGCCGACCAAACCAGCATTTCGGATACCACATGGTTTCACATGAACTTTGAATACATCAAAAACAGCCCTTCCGGATGGGCGCAGTCGCATTTTTACCAGTTTAAGGAAACCGAAGACCAGGGAATCAGAAAAATATTCAGCCAAAGGGCCTGGGAATTTCCGGGGGTAAGCACAGAGCTAAATCTGGAGATTTCGGGTGGAAGCAGGCAGGGCCCGAAGTATTATTTCGGAAGCATCGATGGCATATCGGTACTGACCGGCACCATAGGCAGTTCAGATTGTTTTCAGCCGGGCATACCCCGTGTTTGCGGCATGGTACTGGACAGGTGCAACCTGAAGCCCCGGTTCTGGGCATTTGACAACAGCCCCGGCTCCTGGTTTCTGACGGGTTGCGGCAAAATTCCATTTTCAGTAAATTCTTTTCTGGATAACCCGGGCTACAATTCCCTGCCCTATGTCGATCAGTTTATCCGGGATTTTGCCCGGGAAGGTGATTATGTGATATTGTTTCCCGTAGATTCGCTTGTAAACCTCAATACCTTTAAACAGGCAGCTGGGCCCTATCTGCCGTATATCGGTGTAGCATCGGATTTCATAGACAACCTGCAGCCCGGCAATCCTTTTATCATTGTCGGAAAGAAAACCAAAAACCCAAGCCCCGGAGAAGCCACTTTGATTCTTGCCCAGAACAATGGGATTCCATCAAACCGGCAAACCCTGAAACTAAAAAAAACTATCACCACCGGCTGTGCTTCAGGTACCATTACTTCCACAAAAATCGGACCCTCAGCCGGCTGGAACAACTTGTACAATCGATTCGGAAATATTTTTACCGATAAAGACAAGGTCAGTTTATCCATAAAAGGCATCAGACTCAACGGCAGCGATTCCCTGCTTGTGAAATCAGTACCCTCTTTTCCGTACAGCCTGAGCGCCATTCCGGCCGATACTTTTCCCTATTTGCAACTGGAGGCCACCATCGAAGATTCGGCCAATTTTACCCCTGCATTCCTCAGACGATGGATGGTGACCTATGAAACCGTTCCCGAAGGGGCCATCAATACCTCAGTTTTTCCTCAGGATGAATACAAAAAGGCTGATCTTCAGGAAGGTGATTCGGTAAAATACAGATTTGCCTATACCAACATTTCAGATAAACCCTTTGCCGACTCAGTCAAAGTGCGGTTCAACCTGAATTCGGCAGCACCCCTGTGGCAAAATCTTGGAAAAATCAGCCCCGGACAAACCGTGCAATTTGATTATCCGCGAATTTCTACCCTGGGAAAAGGCGGCAGCAACAATCTGCTTTGCTTTGTCAACCCCAGACTTCAGCCAGAAGAATACTACGAAAACAATGCACTGAATCTGAACTTCAATGTAAAAGAAGACAAAATTCAACCCCTGCTCGATGTCACCTTCGACGGAGTGAAAATCATGAACGGTGATTTTGTATCCAACACGCCTCTAATTTCGGTGGTTTTGAAGGACGAAAACAGATTCCTTCTGAAAAAAGATACAAGCGGCATGTTGCTTATCCTGAACCGGCCCTGCCAGGCCTGCGTTCCTGAAAGAATACCCCTCAATTCACCGCAGGTAAAAGTTTTTCCGGCCGGAAGAGACAATTACTTCAGGATTGAATACAGGCCTGAAAAATTGGAAAACGGCAACTACCGGCTTGCCGTTCAGGGTTCGGATGTAAAAGGAAATGAATCGGGCTCACAGTTTTATCAGGTAGATTTTCAGGTATCGGACCAGAAAACCATCACCCATTTTTATCCTTACCCCAATCCTTTTTCAACCTCCTGCCAATGGGTATTTACAGTTACAGGCGAACTACCCGGAGATTTTAAAATCCAGATTATGACCATAAGCGGAAAAGTGGTCAGGGAAATTGAAGCCGCTGAACTTGGCCCCCTGCGGATTGGCAACAACCTGACATCATACCGGTGGAACGGAACAGATGAATTTGGCGACCGCCTGGCCAATGGCGTGTATCTTTACCGTGTCGTTATGAAAGACCCTTCTACCTTTGCAAACCGGGAAACCGCAGCAGATCACACCTTTACAAAAGGATTCGGCAAATTGTATATCATCCGTTAAGCCCTGGAAAACAGATTATCCACTTCCCTCATCAGGCATCTTGCCGGATGCCTTTTTGTTTGCCTCGCCTTCAATGCGCAGGCTCAGGAGCGCTGGATACATGGATTTGCAAAAGATGCCGCCACCGGAAAGCCCATTCCGTTTCCCCACATCATAGCAGCAGAAGGTAAAATTCAGGCTCAGGGAGATATGGAAGGCCATTTTTCTCTGAAAATTCCAGGCGACAACCCCCGTATTCAAGTCAAGGCCTACTCGTATCTGGAGGCAGACCTTTTTCTGGATAAGGGAGACTCGGCAAAAGCCTATTTGTATTTTGCCCATCCCTTCACATTCCAAACCTATACCCATCCTGCTGCCCGGACCCTGATCCGCAATCTTTGGAAAAAACGACCTGAGATTGACCCTGCAGAGGAAAGAAATTTCCAGTATCACAGCTACAACAAGCTGGTTATTACCACTCAGTACATCTCCAGCCTGAAACTGTATCTTGAAAACCTCATCGCTCTCTTTGGCAAAGGCAGAATGACAAGTTTTGGCAGCGACCACCACATTCTGCTCATGGAATCGGCTGCATTCCGGAAGTTTCAGGCCCCTTTTGAGCAACGAGAAGTTGTGCAGACCTCTAAAATATCGGGCATAAACCGCCCTCCTGCCCTGTCTTTGGTTTCCGGCTTCGAGCCGCTAAGCGTATTTCAGCCCTTTATGCGCATTGGTCCCAGAAAATACCTGTCGCCCCTGGGAGGAAGGCCATTCAAAAGGTACATTTTTTTCATCCAGGACAGCATCAAAACCGATTCTCAAACCATCTATGTGGTGAAGTTCAACCCTAAATCCATGCGCAACAAAGATTTGCTTCAAGGCTTCCTCTACATTGCCGACAAGCCTGCGGGAGTTCTTGGGTTTCAGATGTGGCCGGCCTTCGACCGGGAAAGCACCTTTAGCCTGCTTCAGGAATCTGCCCTGCTGCCATCAGGACGCTGGTTTCCTTCCCAGATCAAAACCACCTATCAGCGTGACAGACTGGGAGCCCTGAAAATACCGGTTGAGGCAAGCAGCAAGACCTACATTTTCAATTTCCAAAATCTGGAAAAAGGAAAAAAAGAAACCTTCGATGAGGTCATTTTTGATTTTCAGCGAGATTCCCTTCTAAAGGAAGAAGATTTTCCGGCGAGACTACGGCAGGAGAAACTGAGCGAGAAAGACAAAAATACCTATGCGTTTTACAAAGAAACCGGCTCCCTGGAGGGCATCGACCGTTTCATTAATTTCGGTCAGAAACTGGCTTTCGGCCGGATTCCCTTTGGCCGGGTAGACCTTGTCTTCCGAAGGGCTGTTACCGTGAACGATGTGGAAGGCCTCAGACTGGGTCTGGGACTGCAAACTACAGAAAAATGGTCGCTCAGGCATCAGACAGGCGGGTATTTTGCCTATGGCCTGGCAGATGAACGATGGAAATACGGCCTGAACTACCAGTACAACCTGAACCGTACTTCGGCCATTAATTTTCAATATCAATCCGACCTGGCAGAACCCGGCATCCATCAGTTTGCCTTCAACAAACTCCAATATCCCACAGAACAGCTGCGGGCCATCCGCATTCCGAGATTTGATAAAATCCTCCTTTTCGAAGCCGGCCTTCAGCATCAGGTCAGGCCCAATGTTCAAACCCGGCTTGCCTTCAATCTGGGAGAAAGAAACACCTTGTACAATTACCGTTTCACTCCCGAACCTGAGCGCAAAGGATTCGGCATCAGTGAAATACGATTTACACTGAACTGGTCGCCCGGTGAACAGTTTGCCCGTTTCGGCGGGGAGCGGTTTTCACTGGGTAGCTCCTACCCTGCTTTCTGGATTCAATTTACCCGCGGTGTAAAGGGCCTTATGCCATCTGCCTATGCATTCAACCGTCTGGAATCCAAAGTACAATGGAGCCGCCGCATTCCCGGTCTAGGGGAATCGGGCATACAGGTTCTCGCCGGTATGATGGACCCCGATGTTCCCTTCTCCCTGCTTTTTGCTGCGAGGGCCTCTTTCAAGGATATTTCCCTGCTTTCCTACAACAGTTTTGAAACCATGCGGTACGGTGAGTTTGTAAACAGCAGTTTTGTCCAGGTCTTTTTCTCCCATAAGTTTTCGAAAATGCAGATTTCGAATCTTCCCTATCGGCCTTATTTCACGGTTCTGCATAATATGGGATGGGGCCGGCTGATCAGACCCGGCAACCATGAAGGGCTGGAGCTGAGGGGTATGCCAAAGGGATATTATGAAACCGGCTTGTTTCTGAACGACCTTTTTCTGATTCCCCTTACCGGCATAAATCTGGGCGTAGGCGGGGGCTTTTTTTTCCGCTACGGACCCTATGCCCTGCCGGGATATCTGGACAATATGGCCCTGAAATTTTCAGCAAGCCTTAGCCTGTAAAGCAGGGAAAATTCACATTTCTTTCAGCCTGAAAAGAATCAGTGCTGACCGCGGATGATATCTACAGGATCCACTTTGGAGGCCTTTCGGGCTGGGAAATATCCTGCCAATGCGGTAGTAACCAAAGCAAAACCAAAGCCTGCCGCATAAAACATCGGATCGAAATTGATCATCAGGTGGTCGAGCGTAACCAGACCGGCAAGCTTTACCTCGATCTTAGACGCCACGAAAGATGCCAGCCAGCCGTGGGCAAGACCAAGCAAACCACCAATAAATCCAATTACGACCGCCTCCACCATAAAAATATTGCGGATGTCCCTATTTTTATAACCAATGGATTTCAGCACGGCGATGTCGGTCATTTTCTCATAAATCATCATCATCAGAATATTGAATATCCCAAAGCCCGCCACAATCAGGATGGAGGTGATAACCAGATATGTAGCAATATTCTGAATCTTAAAAACTGAAAAAATATTGGCATTGGCTTCCTTCCAGCTCTGAGACTTCAGACCAAAGGTTTTGGATAAATCATCGGAAATCACATCTGCATTGTCCACATCTTTGATTTTCAGATTGATATCGGTGATGTACAGCTTGTCCCGGTTCATCAGTTTCTGGGCCATACGGAGATTTACCATGGCCCGGTTGTCGTCTATGGTGGTAATGCCGGTGCTGGTAATGCTTACCACCTTCATATCGATGGATGACTGGGTTGTGGCCACCGTAATCACCTCATCTACTCTGGCACCCAGCTTGTCGGCAACCCCTTTCCCCAAGATAATGCCATTGCTGATGACATCAAGCCTTTTGATATCTCCGGCAATCTGGTCTTTGTGGATGTTGAACAGGGCATCTTCCTTTTCGATTTCCACTCCGGAAATGGTCACCGGAATTTGCTTAAAACCTGCTTTTACAATGGCTTGGGTGGCTACATTCGGCGCAACCCCGAGAACACCCGGCATTTTGCGCAGTATGTCCATGATCCCAGAAGAATTTCTGATTTTCTTATCGCCTTCCTTTTGCTTCTGATTGCGCACAACCACCAAATCAGTATCCCGGTTGTAAATTTTGGACAGAATGGGAGGTGGATTTTTGTCCGGCTCGTTGTAGAGATGAATGTGGGGGGAATTATTGACGATTTTATCCAGCATAAAAATCTGGAGCCCGGTAATGAGGCCTGCCTGAAAAATAAAAACGGTAATTCCAAACATCACCCCCAGCATGGCCACAGCAGTCTGCCGCTTTTTGCTCAGCAGATGCACCATAGCAATCCGGATTACAGGGCGATTGGCAATGCGGGCAATCATTTTTTATACACTTCGTCCTGAAGGCTCAGATTACCCAGAACCTCCACAAATTCTACATTGCCGATTCCCAGTTCTACTTTCATTTTCTTCTTCTTTCCTTCTCCGTTTTTCTTCACAATGAGGGAGTCGTTGCTTAGGTAATACCGTGGAACCACCAGGGCTTTTTTCTTTTTCTGGTTGATAATATTGGCCTCAAGGGTAGCCCCTGCATACATATTGATTCCGGGAGGCAACATGATGGATGCCAGAACTTTAATACTCTTATTGGTGCTAGAAATTTTGGGATAAACCTCGGTGATGGTTCCCTTCAGAAAAAGATTCGGATAGGCTTCTGTCTGGAAAACCACCTCCTGATTTTTTGCCAGATAATGAATATCGGCCTCATCTACCGACAGTTCTACCTCATAATCGTCCACACGGCCAAGTTCCATGATGATTTGCTGGGGCGTATAATATTCTCCCTGCCGGCCGGCAATGTCGTACACCCTGCCCGTTACAGATGCATAATAGGTAAAATCGTTGGAGTTTGATAGCTGAGCCTTGTACAGGTTTTCAGCATTTTTAACCTCTGTTTTCAGTTTGGTCCTGGTAACATTCAGGTTTGAGAGCGCCTTTCTGTGGTTTTGCCGTGAACTGAGATACTGCGTTCGTGCCTGATCGAGAGCCACTTTGGTAGTTGCATTGTTTTCAGCCAGAATTTTCAGGCGTTCATAATTGACCGAATCCAGTTCCATTTTCTGCCTTGCCAGGGCAATATCATGTTTCACCGAAGTCATGAAAGCCGAGTTTTCAGAAGCATTGATATTGGCAAGTTCCAGATTGTTTTTTGCCGTTGCCACATTCAGGTTGGATACCTCAGACTTCATGGCGAAAAGGGGCTGTCCGACTTTCACGGTATCCCCCACCTTCACAAAAATCTCCCTGATATAGCCAGGCACACTGATATTGAGGCGGTAATAATCTTTAGGGAAAATTTTTCCCGACGCATACACAGCCTGGGTGATGTCTTTATACAAAGGCCGGGTTTTGTCCTCTTTCTTACCGCAGGCACAACCAATTACCAGTATGCCGCACAAGACCCGATTTTTAAAATTCATGGATTTCAACAAAAAATCAGAGCACAAAAGAGAGATTTTTTTGGCAGAGAAGGTTTCGATTGGAAAAATTTTACTTTTGAGGCCGGATGAAAAAGCAAAATTACATAAGACTTATCCTTCTTGTTCAGGGGTTTATTCTCTTTCACCTGACATTATTTTCTCAGGTACCCAGCCCCGGAAAGCCTCCGGCCAAACCTCTGCTCATTTTAAACACTACCATCCACTGCGGAAATGGAAAGGTTCTGGAAAAAGGTTGCCTTCTGATGTCCAAAGGAAAAATCCTCGCTGTGGAGCCTTCCGAAAACCTGGAAAAAATCCGGAATCTGGCTCCCGGTGCGGAAACCCTGAATCTGTCGGGGCAGCATTTGTATCCCGGATTTATCCTGCTCAATACCACATTGGGACTCAATGAAGTGGACGCTGTAAGGGCAACTGTGGACAAATCCGAAACCGGAAATGAAAATCCCAATGTCAACGCCCTTTCGGCCTACAACACCGACTCCGATATCATCCCAACCATCCGCAGCAATGGCATTTTACTGGCACAGATTACGCCTTCGGGACATTGCGTCAGGGGCATGTCTTCCGTGGTTCAGCTCGATGCCTGGAATTGGGAAGATGCCGCAGTGAAACAGCGTGACGGGCTGCACATCAGCTGGCCATCTAAATATGAAAACTCCGGTTGGTGGGCAGAACCGGGACAGGGCATCTTGAAAAACAAAGATTCAGGCAAAGAAGCCGAGGCAATGGAAACACTGTTTGCCGAAGCAAAAGTGTACAATTCCGGCAGGCCCAGGACCATCAATACCCGGCTGGAAGCACTCCGATCTGTTTTTTCGGGAGAAACCCGGGTTTATTTTCATGCTTACTTTCCAGCCGATATGGTGGCTGCCCTGCAATTTGCCAAAAGGATGGGCATTCCCAAAGTTGCTTTGGTCACCGATTACCATGTTGCCGGCGTTCTGGACCTTGTTAAAGAAAGAAATATTCCTTTGGTAATCAAAAGATTACACAGCCTGCCAACCAATCCTGAGGACGGGGTGTTTTCGAATCTGGAAATTTGCAAAACCCTGCTGGACAAAGGCATCCTTTTTACCGTCGATTATGAAGGCGATATGGAAATTATGGGCAGCCGCAACCTAGGATTTATGGCCGGTGCCCTGGTTCGGTTCGGGTTCAGTAAGGAGAAGGCCTTGCAACTAATCACCGAAAATGCGGCACGAATTCTGGGAATTGAAAAGAATTTCGGTACACTGGAAGCCGGAAAAGACGCCACCTTCTTTGTTTCCTCCGGCGATGCATTGGATATGAAAACCCAGAATATATCAGGAGCCTGGATTCAGGGACGGCCTGTTTCGATGGAATCCAAGCAAACCGCTTTGTACGAAAAATTTAAAAAAATGCTGGAAGAAGGCAGGTAAAAATCCATTGCCGCATCCGGAATTACGCAACACATTTTTGAATGTCTGAAAAACAATTTACCTGCGAGATTTGCCAGCACTCAGGCAATTTTCCGGTTTACAAGGTGAAGGAAATGATGTTTGGCACGGCTGAAACATTCACCTATGCCGAATGCCCCTCCTGCAAAACCCTTTTTCTCGCAGATCCACCGGAAAACATGGGCGACTACTATCCGAAGAATTATTACTCCTTCGGAAAACTAGATGCAGAGAAATATTATCAATTTTCGTTAAGCAATCTGGCCAAAATCAGTCTCTTTCGTTACCGCCTGGGGAAATCCAGTTTTCTGGGTGCCTATCTGGCCGACCGCAACTTTGACTATTTCCCATGGCTGGACCCGGAATTCATGAATTTCGACTCACGCATTCTGGATGTAGGCTGCGGAAACGGCCATTTATTGTTGAATTTTGCCCGTGCCGGATTCAAAAGCCTCAAAGGAATCGACCCCTTCATTCCCGGTGATATCGAATATGAAAGGGGGATAAAAATTTATAAAAAAGGCCTTTTTGAGTTCGGTGGAAAATTTGACCTCGTGATGCTGAATCATTCCTATGAGCACATGCAAGAACCGGAAAAGGTGATGAAAAAACTGGCTTCACTGCTCGATTATGGCGGCACGCTGCTGATTCGCATTCCCGTAGCAGAATCCACAGCATGGGAAATTTACCGTGAATTCTGGGCCCAGATCGACGCTCCGAGGCATTACTTCATTCACTCTGTAGGGGGAATGAAAATTCTGGCAGAAAGAACTGGCCTGCTTATTGAAAAAATATTTTATGATTCAGACGAATTCCAGTTCCGGGGAAGTGAGCTGTACAAAAAAGGCCTTCCCTTGTACGAGGGCGAAAATGCATTTTCCAAAGAGCAAATCAAGGAATGGCGAAAACAAGCCCGGGAATTAAACCGGACAGGAAAAGCCGATATGGCCTGCTTTTTCTTAAGAAAACACCACCGGCCCCAATCCACTGAGTCCAATCAAAGCCAATAAAAATCCTTAGCATTGCATCGTAAAAACACAGGCAGATGAAAACCAAAGAAGAAATTGTAAACGACTGGCTTCCAAGATATACTGGCACACCGCTGGATTCTTTCGGGAAATATATCCTTCTCACCAACTTCATCAATTATGTGGAAATGTTTTCCAGCAAATTTGATGTACCCATCATCGGGAAGGATAAACCCATGCAGACAGCCACAGCCAATGGCATTACAATCATCAACTTTGGAATGGGTTCTGCCATGGCGGCCACGGTGATGGATTTGCTTTCGGCTATCAATCCGGCTGCTGTCCTTTTTCTGGGTAAATGCGGAGGATTAAAGAAAAAAACACAGATAGGAGACCTCATTCTGCCCATTGCTGCCATAAGGGGCGACGGTACGAGCAACGATTATGCCTTACCCGAAATTCCTGCATTGCCGTCTTTCCGGCTACAGCGGGCCGTTTCTTCCATGATCAAAAAACACGAAATGGACTATTGGACAGGAACCGTGTATACCACCAACAGGCGGGTATGGGAGCATGATGACAAGTTCAAGGAGTACCTCCGCGAACTCCGTGCAATGGCCATTGATATGGAAACAGCCACCATTTTTGTGGTTGGCTTTGTAAACACCATTCCCAAAGGTGCCCTGCTGCTGGTTTCTGACAATCCCATGACGCCAGAAGGCGTAAAAACCTCAAAGTCAGACACGAAGGTAACCACACAATTCGCTGAAAAACACCTGCAAATAGGCATAGACTCTCTGCTTGAACTCGCCAATTCCGGTGAGTCTGTGAAGCACCTGAGGTTTGAGTAAGCCCGGATTTTTGAAATATCTTTCAGATTTATTGCCTTCCGACATCTGATTTTCCACTGAATTCGGCAAATGGCTGGTTTGGTAAGGGCAACTTTTGGCAAAAGAGAAAAATGATTCTTTCTTTGTGCCTTACTTTTTCGTTTGTTCTTTTAACCAAAACTTTATGATTCAAAAATTATTTGCAGGGCTACTGTTCAGCTTTTTGTGCTTTCAAAGCACACTTTTCGGTCAAACCACGGTAATTTTCAGGGTGGATGCTGCCGATTTTATAGCCGGCGGAGGAGTTATGGCCGGTGGCGTAGTCAGCATTGCCGGAAATTTTTCAGACAGAGGGGGGAATAAGCCCAACTGGGTTCCCCCTGCAGGAAGCATGACCGCACTGGCCAACAATGTGTACACCATTACCATCACCTTCACCGGACCGACAGTAACGGTGGATTCGCTGAACTGGAAGTATGTTCAGGGGACTTCCTGGGCAAACGGCGATGAAGGCAACGATTGGACCAACAATGCACCGGATTGTAAAAAGCCCAACAACAATTATGACAGGAAGCTTAAACTTCCGGCAGCAGGAACATGGCTTTTAAATTCCAAATGGGCGGAATGTCCGACATTTACCCAGCTTGCCGACCTGCCAACCGTAAGTACATCTTCGGTTTCGGCCATTACCCAAAACTCTGCAACCGGTGGAGGAAATGTGACGGCCCTGGGTTCCTCGCCTGTTACAGCAAAGGGCGTTTGCTGGAGTACTGCTCCAAATCCGGGTGTTGAACTCAGCACAAAAACGGTGGATGGCGACAGCCTCGGAACTTTTTCTTCCTCCATTACCGGATTGTCTCCCAATACCTTATACTATGTGCGGGCCTATGCCACCAACGGAGGTGGAACGGCCTATGGTTCTGAAATCTCCTTCAGCACCCTGCCCGACCCGGCGCAGACTGTATCGGTAACCTACAAAGTGGATATCACCAACTACCTTGCAGGAGGTGCCACACTCGGTGCCAATGGCATGCGCATCGGAGGAAACTTTACCACCCGCGGTGCTTCCCTGCCCAACTGGACTCCCTCTGCTGCGGCCTGCGCCATGACCAACGAGGGCAACAACATCTGGTCCATCACCGTGGTCTATCCCGATACCGCCATTGGAAAAGTTCAGCGATATAAATTCGTAAAC
>JBIKMV010000043.1:0-16867 GCA_044359055.1 Catalimonadaceae bacterium | reverse complement strand
CATTTGAATGGCTTTGGTAGCAGGGTCCAAAACAATCTGAAAGGTGTTGATTCCGGTGGCCTGATCTGATCCGCCCGCAGGTGCATTGTTCCAGAAGCGAACACTGTCGAAGGTAATCACAAACTTATTGTTCACGGTCTGATAATAGACTTTGGCTCCTTTCAGGGTTTGCCCTG
Organism: Catalimonadaceae bacterium; assembly: GCA_044359055.1. Taxonomy (GTDB): domain Bacteria; phylum Bacteroidota; class Bacteroidia; order Cytophagales; family Flexibacteraceae; genus CAMDMI01. Next base: position 16,691 of record JBIKMV010000043.1, on the reverse strand, counting down.
TGGCATTGCTCACAAAGGTCAGGTCGGCCAGGAAGGGGGCAATAAAATTTCCCTTGTTATCGGTCTGCAGGGGAATATTCGGCATTCCGGAAGCACCCTGTGCTATAAGGCTGCTGCCTCCGAACATGATGTACCCATTGCTACCTACATAGCAATCGGTGTAGTCGTTCCACCAGTAGCGGAAACTTAATCCCAAAGGAATGGGTCCTACCACATTGTCGTCTCCGAGTCCTGTAACCCTTGTTCCGGTCTCGGATATGTCAATCCAATTGTAAACCGCGGGGTTTGTCGCTGCTGCTCCTGTAGCCCAGTTGGTGGAGCCGCTGTATTTGTAGCCAAACCCCCCGTTTGGGGCAGCTTGTCCGTTGGGCTGGGTTTCAACACCCGAATTGGTAACCTGTGCAAGTGCAGAGGTGCCGATTGCCAGAATGAAAATGGATATCTGGTATAAAACTTTTTTCATGGTTGTATTATAAATCTTGTGGCGCAATATAAGCACAGATTTGTTCACTGAAGATTTTGGCAAAAAAAAACCGGCTCTTTTCCGGTTACATTTTGCCCATTGGAGGCGGCACAATCAGGATTCGGCATTTTCGCCGATGCTGTTTTCTTCGGGCTGAAACTCTTTTAAATCAGGGAGTTGGTTGATATGGTTCAGACCAAAGTAGTCCATAAACTTCCGGCTTGTGCGGTACAAGCCTGGTCTGCCGGGGGTGTCGGCTTTTCCGGCCATTTCTATCAGTTCTTTTTCCAATAGTTTCTGGATGGCATAGTCGCAGTTTACCCCCCTGATTTTTTCAATTTCCGGTCTGGAAACAGGCTGTTTGTAGGCAATAATGGCCAAAGTTTCCATGGCAGAGGCGGAGAGCCGTTTTTTTACCTTCTGCTTCAGTATAGCCCCCACAGAAGACTGAAATGCAGGTTTGGTCAAAAACTGAAATCCCCCACCGGTTGAAAGAATTTCGAAGGCATAGGCAGGAGACTGATATTTTTCGGTCAGGGAGCTAAGGGAATTTTCAATCTGCTCTGCTGAAACAGGGGTCTGATAATATTCTTCAAGTCCCGCCTGAATTTCTGCAGTAGAAATGGGTTCGGAGGCACAAAATACGATGGCCTCAATGTGAAGATCGAGCTGGTCCAGAAGAAAGGGTTTTCTATATGGTTATTTGGCCAGCTTTGCTTCTATGCTGTGCTGCGTGTGCGGAACAGCCCTCAATCTTTCTTTGGGAATCAGCTTGCCGGTTTCGATACAAACACCGTATGTGCCGTTTTTAATCCGGATTTGCGCCAGTTCCAGCTGTCCGGTAAACTTTTGAAGCCTCGAAGCCATTTGATTGAGGTGCTCTTTCTCAGCGGTTTCGGCCCCGTCTTCCAGGGAGAGGTAACCACTTCCGGTCAGGTCGGTACCCTGATCGTTTTTTCTGCTCAGAGATTCCCGGATGTAGGCCAGTTCTTTTTTTGCATTGGCCAGCTTTTCAGAAATCAGGTTCTCAAATTCTTTGAGATCTTCTTCGCTGTACCTGAGCTGGGGTTCAACTGTAGGCATAATGGTAATTGTTTTAAAAAAAGTGGGGCAAAAATAAATAAATGATTTTTAAAATACCATCAGCACTGAAAATCCGGCAGGTATCTGCCTTTGTATATTGGCTTCCCGATAATTCCTGCCAATTTTGAACCGGAAAAATTTTACAAAGTTCTTTTCGTTTATCTGGGTAAACTGATGATCATTAAGCCGCCTGGCCGAACACATTCGGTCAAATGGATCAAGCTATCGCTGAATGGATTTATGGCTCTGGCCTATTCGGGAATCGGATTTTTTCTGCTTTTCAGTCCTGCTGCCCTCAGGATCATTCCGCAGGAATATTGTACTGTAGCAGGAATCTCTCTGGTCTTGTATGGCTTTTTCAGGGGTTTCAGGGCATATTTACAATTCAAAAACAACAGGATTTTTTAATCATGAAGCACAACAAAATATTGGGCTTTTGCTTCCTTGCCGCCCTCCAATTTTTGCTGTCCTGTGAAAGCGATTCCAAAAAGAAAACCCCCGTCGATACACCTGTCAGCGGTACCATTCACATCGCAGTAGATGAGGCTTTTACTCCGGTAATGCTTTCAGAAATAGCTGCCTTTCAGGGGCATTATCCCAAAGCCCGCATCATTCCCCATTATGTATCAGAAGAAAAGGCTTTCGGTCTTTTGCTGAAAGATTCGGTTCGGATGGTGGTGGCAAGCCGCACTTTCAATCAGGAAGAAAAGGATTATTTCAAATCCATTACCATCAGCCCGAAAAGTCTGAAAATTGCCACCGATGCCATAGGACTGGTGCTGCACAAAAGCAACCCTGATACCCTGCTAACCCTGGACCAGATTCGCAGCATCCTCAGCAATCCGGTTTTGAAATGGAATCAAATCAGTGGAAAGGGCAAACAAATCAGTCCGGAACTCGTACTCGACCGACAGGGAACCAGCAACTACATTTCCTTGCTCCGAATACTTAAGATGAAGGAATCCGATATCAAAATCAGGAAGGTTTTTGCAGGGGGCGACAGAGAAGTAATCAATTATGTTCATGATCATCCCGAAGCCCTGGGTTTTATGGGCGTAAACTGGATCAGCGATCCCGAAGACCCCACCCAGACCCGGTTTAAAAATGGCATCAGGGTGGCGCATCTGATGTCGGACTCCATTGCAAAACTGATGGCCAAAGACCCCGCACTTTTTGATGAATCGTATTATCAGCCGCTTCAGGCCTATATGGTTCAGGGTTTTTATCCCCTTACCAGAGAGGTTTGGGTATCCAGCAGAGAGGCCAGAAGTGGACTTGCCACGGGCTTTACTGCTTGGCTGGCCTCCGATAAGGGACAGCGGGTTGTTCTTAAAGCAGGCTTGCTTCCTGCCACCATGCCGGTAAGAATCATTAAAATTAAAAAAGACAATGACCTCACAGATTGACAATCGGTTCTTCCATTTTCATTCTACTCCATTACTTTTGCACCTCATTTCAAAATTCAAATGAAATTCAGCCTCCTAAAGAAACTAAGCATTCCCGGCCTTCTGGTCTGCCTGTTTATTCTTCCTGCCCGCGGACAGATCATTGCCGATGGTCTTCGGTTTCTGGACAATGAACAATTCATCAACGCCGGAAAAATTTTTAAAACCTTGGCCGCAAAACAACCTTCCGCTGCCCACCACTATTATCTTGGTTTATATTTCCTCAACCTCGAAAGAAGGGATTCGGTAAACGGACTCTATGCCGATTCGGCCAAAATGTCCTTCGAAAAAGGGGTAATGACCGACCCGAAATTCAACCTCAACTATGTTGGACTCGGTACTTATGAAATCTCCAGAGGCCAGTTTGGAACAGGTAAAATGCTTATAGACAAAGGCGTTCAGTCTTCAAAAGGAAAAGATGCCGAATTGCTGTACCGGGCAGCCGAAGCCTATGTGTATTATGCCAACCACGATGCCCTCGAAGCCAACCGCCTCCTGGACATGGCCATCCGCATCAATCCCAAAAACCCGGATTATTTCAATCTGAAGGGTGATGCCTTTATGCTGAAAAACGATGGTTCCATGGCGGCCAACAATTATGATCAGGCCAAGAGGATTGCCCCGAATTCTGCCAAAGCCTACATCAACTACGGCAACATCCTCATCCGGGCAAAGAGCTATCAGAAGGCATTGGAATCGTATCTGGAAGGTATGTCCAAAGATTCGCTCTATGCCCCCGGCTACCGGCAGCTCGGCGAGCTTTATTTTAAGGCAGGAAAGTATGAAAATGCTGTAAATTCTTACCGTAAATATGTGGGAATGACAGACTCAAGACCCGAAAACCAGTACCGCTACGGTGCTTTTCTGTTTCTTTCCAAAGCCTACGACGATGCCATAACCGTGCTCAACAATCTGCCGGCCAATTACCGGAATGCCATCCGCTATCGTTTGCTCGCTTATTGCCAGGCCGAAAAAATGATGCCTGCCGAGGGTATGGAAAACATGGAATTGTTTATGGGCAAATCAGACAGCTCCAAATACCTCCCCTCAGATTATTTTTACTACGGCAAACTGCTTATCGAAAGCGGAAAAGACACACTGAAAGGTCTGAATTATCTGGCCAAAGCAGCAGATAAGGATTCTTCCCGATTGGTTTCCCTGTCCGATTATGGCAAAAAGTGTTTCGAGGCCAAGCGTTATCAGAGGGCTTCCGAAGCCTATGCCATTGTGTTGGAAAAAGGCAAAAAAGCCAATCAGGATTATTTCAACCTCGGCAATGCCTATTTCTTCGGAAAGGAATATGTGAAAGCCGACACTGTGTACAGCCAGTTGCTGCGCATCCAGCCCAAGTCCATTCTGGCCAATCTGTTCAAAGCCCGCTGTATCAACTTCCAGAAACTGGACCCCGACCAGAGTAAGGGCCTGGCAAAACCATATTATGAAACTTTCACCCTGCTTCTGACCCCGGAAAATCAGGACAAATACAAAAAGCAAGCCATCGAAGCCTACAGCTATCTGGGTGGATATTATGCTATTAGAAAAGATGTTCCTCAGGCCCATGCAGCCTGGAAAAAGGTGCTAGAACTGGAGCCCGACAACAAAAAAGCCAAAGACGGGTTGTTGATAAAGTAAAATCAGACCCCATTTTTCAGAAAAAGTTAAAATTAAAAATATGCCATTCGAACTCCCCCCGCTCCCCTACGCAAACAATGCGCTGGAGCCACATATTGATGCCCTCACCATGGAAATTCACCATGACCGGCACCACGGTGCTTATGTCACCAACCTGAACAATGCCATTGCGGCTGACGCTGCTCTGGCCGGCAAGTCTCTGGAAGAGCTTATGGCCGATGCAGGAAAATATGCACCTGCCATCCGCAACAACGGTGGTGGCCACTACAACCACTCCCTTTTCTGGAAATTGCTGAAGCCCAACGGAGGCGGCAATCCTACCGGACCTCTTGCAGAAGCAATCGATTCGGCTTTTGGTTCTTTCGACAAGCTCAAGGAAGAATTTGCCAAAGCCGGCATGGGACGCTTTGGTTCCGGCTGGGCATGGTTGTTGGTTTCGGGAGGAAAACTGGTGATTTCTTCCACGCCCAATCAAGACAATCCCCTCATGGAATTGGCCGAAGTAAAGGGCAGTCCGGTGCTGGCCATCGATGTTTGGGAGCATGCCTACTACCTGAAATACCAGAACAAGAGAGCTGACTATATCAATGCTTTCTGGAATCTGGTAAACTGGGACGAAGCCAACCGGCTTTTTGCTGCGGCCAAATAAAATATACTGATTTACAAGAGAAAAGGCGGTCCGACCGCCTTTTTTTATTCCCCTGGTTTCAGGGCCTTTTTATAGGCATCCAAAACCCTTTTTCTTGCAAACTCATGGTTTACTATACGGCTGTTCAGATAGGCCGGATTGTTCCATTCAGGTACCCATTTTTTGATGTAAAGCCATTCTTTATCAAATTTTTCTGTTTGCAGGGTCGGATTAAAAACACGGAAATAGGGTGCGGCATCACAGCCCGAACCTGATGCCCACTGCCAGCCGCCGTTGTTGGCCGATAAATCAAAATCCAGGAGTTTTTTAGCGAAATAAGCTTCTCCCAAACGCCAGTCAATCAGGAGGTGCTTTACCAAAAAACTGGCAGTAATCATCCTCACCCGGTTATGCATAAATCCGGTGGCATTCAGTTCCCGCATGCCTGCATCCACTATGGGATAGCCGGTTTTGCCTTCGCACCATTTCTGAAAATTTTCAGGATCCCGGCGCCATTCAATTTTCTCATAGGCCGGCTTGAAAGATTTCCCCTCTCCCACCCGGGGAAAATGCCAGAGTATGTTCATGTAAAACTCCCGCCAGATCAGCTCATTCAGCCAAGATTCGCTGTATTGATAACCAAGGGAAACCAGATGACGGATGCTCACCGTTCCGAACCGGAGGTGAATACTAAGTCTTGAAGTAGCGGGCAAAGCAGGAAAATTTCGTTTTTCTCCATAGTTTTTCAGCAGCTCGGCCGTTACGGATGGGTCCGGGAAAGCATCTCCGCTGTGTTGAAAACCCATTTGCTGAAGAGACAGGATTTCCGGAGCATCCCACTGAAGGAAACGGCCCATGAGCGGCCCTGTGGTGTATGGCTTCACCATATCAGCCGAAAACCGGCTTTTCCATTTTTTACTGTAAGGGGTAAATACCGTGTAAGGCATTCCCGAGTCCGACAGGATTTCATCCTTTTCGAAAATCACCTGATCTTTAAACGACTGAAAGGCAATCCCCTTTTCTGACAGCAATTCCGCAATTTCATGGTCTCTGCTTTGGGCATATGGCTCATAATCGTGGTTGGTGTACACCTTTTTTACATCAAATTGACTCGTGAGCTGCAGAAATGCATCCTTTGGTTTGCCATGAAAAAAGAAAATACCCGAAACTGCTGATTTGAGTTTCAGGTGCATTTTTTCCAGAAAAAAATGGATGAACGAAACCCTTCTGTCTTTTTTATCTTCCAGGCGGGAGAGAATGTCTTCATCAAAAATAAAAACAGGCAACACAGGCAATGGCCCCGAAAGCGCATGAAAAAGCCCTGCATTGTCGTCCAGCCGCAGGTCTCTTCTGAACCAGAAAACGGCTATTTCTTGTTTGGATGGCATAAAAATCAAACCCGATTCAATTCCTGTTTGTTTTGCTTTTCTATTTCCTCAATTTTGCTGTATGCCTCAAAAACCGGATACCATCCTGCAGGAGTTGAAAAAAGGAATTTACCGGCCCCTGTATTTTTTGCATGGAGAAGAGCCCTATTTCATAGATCAGATTACCGATTTCATTGAAAACCATGCTCTTGAGCCATCCGAAAGGAGTTTCAATCAAATGGTTATGTATGGCCGCGATGCCAGCCTTGGAGATATCATTGCCCAGTCAAGGCGATTTCCTATGATGGCTCCCAGGCAGGTGGTGCTGGTGAAGGAAGCGCAGGATATTCTTGCCCTGAACCAAATTGAAGGCCAGCAATTGCTGATTAAATACATCAACAATCCGGTCGAGACCACCATTCTGGTTTTTGCACACAAGTACAAAAAACTGGATGGCCGCAAAGAGCTGCCCAAAGTTCTGGATAAGAAGGCCACCCTGGTGGAATCAGAAAAAATACCCGACTACAAGCTAAAGGATTGGATTTCCGGCTACATCGTTTCCCAGAAATTTTATGCCACGCCCTCAGCTGCCGAACTCTTGTCCGACCATCTGGGCAACGACCTGAGCAGGATAGCCAAGGAACTCGAAAAGCTAAAAATTAGTCTGCCCGAAGGCGCAGAGATTACCAGGGATATCATCCATGAAAAAATTGGCATCAGCAAAGATTTCAACGGAATTGAGTTTCAGCAGGCGCTGGCCACCCGCAATATGGCAAAGGCTCTGCAGATAGCCCGGTATTTTACAGCCAATCCCAAAGCATCTCACCTTATTCCTAATCTTGCCCTTTTGTTCAGTTTCTTTACAAAGGTATTGATAATGCATGCCAATCCGCAGGCAGGAAGCGATGAACTGGTGCGGCTAATGGGCCTCAGAAGCGAGTTTATGCTGAAGGATTACCGGGCTGCCAGAAACCTTTTTTCATACAATCAGGTCCTGCATGTACTGCATCAGATTCGGCTTGCCGACGGATATTCCAAGGGGATTGGCGCAGGAGAGCGGACCGATGATTCCATTTACAAGGACCTGATTCTGCAGATAACCCGCTGCTGATTTTTTCCCTTTTCAAGCCATAGCCAGCGTGGCGATACTCAGACCGCTGAGGGGTTCCCTGATCAGCAGCTTTGCACAGGCCTCCATGGTAGAACCTGTGGTAACGACATCATCCACCAGCAAAATGTGTTTGCCCTGCAGCAGATGCAATTGTTCGTGATTCAGGGCAAAGACCTCTCCCACATTGAGTATGCGCTCCAGTTTTCCCTTTTTGGTTTGGGTTTCGGTGGCTTTGGCCCGGATCAGGATGTCTTCGCTTGCCACGGTTCTGAATCCTTCAGCCATACCCTTTGCAATGGCCATGGCTTGATTGTATCCCCGTTTTTTCAGTTTTGAGGAATGCAGTGGAATGGGAATGATGAAATCAAACCGAGAAAGGAACCCTCGGGATAATAGTTCTTCGGCAAAGAGCCTCCCCAAAACTTCCCCAACTTCGGGTTGATTTTGATATTTGAGCGCATGCAGCAGCCTTTGGGTGATGCCCCCTTTCTGAAAACGGAGAAAAGCAAGACAATGGATTAAGGGCAGCAGGCCCAGGAATTTTTTTTCCAGCAGAGCATGATTGGAAACCGGATTGCTTACAATAACCGGAAGGCGTGAACGGCAGCGGTAGCAGATGGGTTTTTCGCTTTGTCCGATATCTCCGAAGCAGCCGGCACAGCCCTCAGGGAAAAGCAGGTTGACCACATCTTGCAATAGTGCCAAGGTTCAGATGGTTTTTTCTCTTTCAAAAAGATGGTTGCGGTCGAAAAATATGCGGTAGGTAGCGTGCCGTTTCACCTCCGTTGCACCCAGGGTTTCCATCAGATGAATCATCCTGGGATTAAAATCTCCGATCCAGTTCATTTCCAGCTTCCGGTATCGGGTTTTGATTATGGTAGGCCGGCAGGCTACAATCAGGGCTCCTTCCAGGCCTTTGCCCTGAAAATCGGGAACCACCCCAAAGATTACCCCAAACATTTTGTCCGTACCTATCACATTGCGGTACCAGACAAACTTCAGCTTTCCCCAAAGGTCCAGTTTTCCGTTTACATGTTTGAAAAACTGGTTCAGTTCGGGGAGCATAAGAAAAAAGCAGACCGGCCTTTCGTTGTGAAATCCAAACCAGAGCAGTCGTTTGTCCATAACAGGGGCCAGCCTTTTAAAAAGGGCCCTCACATGGCTCGAAGACATTTCCGGTACGCCGGAATGCTTTGACCAGGCTTGATTGTAGATTTCGGTAAAAGCTACCACATATTTTTCGGCTTGCTGCGGCTTGAAATGTTCAAAACGGAAGGATTTGTCCGGAATGATGCGGTTGTACTTTTCCTGAAGTTTTGGAGAAAGCGGTGCCATTACCTCCCGGAAGTAGGTTAGCTGATAAAAAAACACCTGTAAGCCATAGCGCTCAAAAAGGGCAGGATAAAAGGGCATGGTGTAAGGCATGCCATAGTTCGGTTCCCGGTCAAATCCATCGACAAGCAGGCCCCAGTTTTTGTCACGGTCACCAAAATTTACCGGGCCGTCCATACCATCTAAACCCTGCTCTTTGAGCCAGTTTTCGGCCGCCGATAATAGCATTTCGGCGGCCTGCTGATTGTCGGTGCATTCAAAAAATCCGAAGCCGCCGATTTTGGGTTTTTCCGGTTTGAAAAGCCTGTTATCGAAAAAAGCGGCGATCCTTCCTATGGTTTTTCCGGTGCTGTCCTTCAAAATCCACCGCCTGCAATCTCCGCTTCTGAACTTTTTGTTTTTCTGCGGATCAAAAATGTCTTCAATATCTTTGTTCAGGGGTCTTATCCAGCAGGGCATATTTTTATACAGACCCACCGGCAATTCCAGAAACTCCCGTATCAGGTCAGGATTTTTCCCTACCTCTTTGAGTTGAAGTTCAACCATGGCGTTCTGTTATTCCGGATTGTTATTTCTGCCCCGGTTTCAAGGCCTGCAAGCGGCAGGGTAATTCCCTTTATTCTCTCACCGCACCCCCGATTTTATCCTTGAAATAATTATCAAAAAAATCAGGCAACTGCTCCACACCGATGCGCTTGGCCAGTATCTTCTTGTTTTCATCCAGAATGTACATTACCGGTGTGGAATAAATGTCGTAGATATTTTTGAAATCGGTTACCACCTGACTATCCCATACATTGGTCCATTTCAGGCCTTTTTCGCGTACAAACTTTTTCCAGTCGTCGGGCTTCCGGTCAATGGAAACCGCATAAACGCCAATACCTTTTTGCTTATTTTTTTCCCAGAACTCATGCAGTTTGGGGGTTTCCTTCTGGCAATGGCCGCAGTTGGGATCCCAGAAATAGAGGATGGTAGTTTTGGATTTGAATCCGTACAAGGGTTTGAGGTTCCCTGAGGAATCGGTCAAAAATATGTTGGGTGCGGTTTTGCCTATCAGGATTGGCTCCAGAATTTTGGCCCGGTCCCTGATTTTGGTAACGGTGGAGGAGTCTACCCAATAGGCCTTTCCATTGAGATAGTAATTTTTGGCCATGTGCACAAAGACGGCATCCATGCCCATAATCTGGCTTTTTTCGTAATGGTTGGTGACCCACCAAACCACATATTTGAAGATTTCCTTGCTTTTGGCCCGGTTCAGAATGAGGTCTGCCGCCAGATTGATGGAATCTGGAATCTGCAGGGTCATTTTGGTGACATATTGTTCGAGTTTGTTGTGGAAAACAGGTGTGCGGATCATGCGGTCATCGCTCAGGTCCAGATTATCAAAGTAATGGGCCTTGTAGAAGCGAAACTGGAACAAAGAATCTCTTCGTCCGTTGGGCAAAACAGGAGCATCCGGCACATCTGGGTCCAGAGCCGTTTTAAACAGTTTTACAGCAAAGCTCTGAGGATTTTCGGTAAACAATTTTTCCCTGAAAGCTTTCACTTCTTTGTCGATTTGCTCCAGCTTCTTTTTCAGAGCGGCGGTAGAATCCGGGTTTTTGGTTTTGCCCATGGCCGACCTGAGCGGACCGGCTTCTTTGGTTTTGGCAGCCATTAGTTTTTGGTATTCGTAGAAAATCTGGTTTTCCCTACCTTCCTTAACCTTCATGGTAGAAACAGCATCGCTGCTGTCGAATTCCAGAGACTGAAACTGCTCGCCCACCAGAAATTCTACATAGCGGCTTTTGGGCAATACCAGAAGGTACACCCCTTCCGGCAGGTCTTTACTTCCTTTGAAGCGGATGTTGCCTTTGATGTCGAATTTGGCGGTATCTTTCGGGATGTATTGATTGTCGCCATAATAGTGGGCAATGATGGCGCTAGAGTCTTTGTATCCGTTGATTTTGAAGCGGATATCATGGCCCTTAGAAGGAATATTGGCCGGTTTCTGAGCCATAGAAAAAGGAAACAAGCCGGAAAGTCCGGAGAGAACAATCAGCAGGAAGAATGTTTTCTTGTAATAATATGAATTCATTTTATCGGCAGTTCAAAATTTAAGGATTGCAAATATGCCAAAAATGGTGGTTCGGAAATACTGGAAGACATTTAAACGGAATTAATCTTCCTTGATTTTTGCGATAATTCCCGCAAACCACCAGCCAAACTTCCGGGAAATTAGTTGATCAATTGGCGCAAACATCTTTTTCACCAAAGAGGAATAAATGGCAAGAAAAGCATGGTATTTAAATCGCTTTTTTCGTTCGAACAGCTCCTTTTTATTTAAAAATCCGGAAAGGGGCTCGAAGTTCAGCGACTTTTGGTTGATAATTTTTTCGCAGGCTAAAATAAATCCCTTTGGAAGGCGGGATTTCATAAACAATAAAATATCGCCCCGGTGCGCTATGAGCTTTTTTGTCTCTGTTGGCTGAACACCTCCGTCCCAGAATACCTCATTTTCCCAGATATGGATTCCTACAGGCACATGAACATACCCCAGTTTTTCCCTGGCCATGGCCATAAACATCATACTTGGGTACAAATTCGATATATGTTCATCATACAATGAGATGTCTATTTTATCTTTCCGGATGCAGGTGGTGGTCAGAATATGGGCATTCCAGAAAATGGAGGCTTGACTTTCGAAATCCTCCTTTTCAGCCACGAATGTCTGTTTAAAAGGGCTATACAGGTAAGAGGCCTGATTTAAAATTTGATGGACAATCAGCCCGCATTTAAAACCATGGGGCTCGTATTTTTGAATAAAATCAAAAACTTCCTCCAGGCCTCCCGGAATCAGATAGTCGTCATCAGTAAGAAAAAAAAGGTACTTGCCCCTGGCCTGTTCAACCAAAAAGCGAACATTCATCACGGCGCCAATATTTTCAGGATGGCGGAAATAGCGGATTCTGGGATCCTGAAATCCGGCAACCACCTCATCGGTATTGTCCGGAGAGCCATTGTTGGCGATAATGATTTCTATATCCTTTGAATCGCTGGCAACAACAGAGGCAATGCACTTTTTCAGCAAGCCGGCCCTTTTGTAGGTTGGGATAAGAACAGAAAGGGTTATTGAACTCAAGGCAAAAAAGAAAACTGTGGTTGACGGAGAGTTTTCAGGCCCAAATGTAAAACAGAAAAGTGCGGAATTCAGCCTGCCCAGTTTTCCCGGTCCAGACTGCGGTATTGAATGGCCTCGGCAAGATGCTCTGTTTTAATGTCTTCGCTTCCGGCAAGGTCGGCAATGGTTCGGCTAACCTTCAGGATGCGGTCGTAGGCTCTTGCTGAAAGTCCAAGGCGCTCCATGGCAATTTTGAGCAGGTTTTTTCCTGCTTCGCTGATGATACAGATTTCGTTTACCATAGGACTGGGCATCATCGCATTGCTGAAAATGTTTTCCTGATTTTCAAAACGACTGGTTTGAATTTCACGGGCTTTAACCACCCTTTCCCTTATGCTTTCAGAAGTTTCGGTTCTTTGCTGATTGGCAATCTTTTCAAAAGAAACAGGGGTAACTTCCACATGGAGATCAATACGGTCCAGCAGGGGGCCGGATATTTTATTCAGATAGCGCTGCACCGCTCCCGGAGGGCAGACACATTCCTTATCCGGGTGGTTGTAATATCCACAGGGGCAGGGGTTCATGCTGGCTATCAGCATAAAATTGGCTGGAAAATCTACTGCAAACCTTGCCCGGGAAATAGAAATTTTCCGCTCCTCCAGCGGCTGACGCAAAACCTCCAGCACCGATCTTTTAAATTCAGGCAGCTCGTCCAGAAACAAAACCCCGTTGTGTGCCAGCGAGATTTCGCCTGGCTGCGGTATGTTCCCCCCCCCCACCAGGGCCACATCGCTTACCGTATGGTGCGGGGAGCGAAACGGCCGGGTGGTAATCAAACCTTCGGTTTTGCTGAGTTTTCCGGCTACCGAATGTATTTTGGTGGTTTCCAAGGCTTCGCGGAGGTCAAGTGGCGGAAGGATGCCCGGAAGGCGTTTGGCCAGCATGGTTTTGCCGGCGCCCGGTGGACCAATCATAATGACATTGTGACCTCCTGCAGCGGCAATTTCAAGTGCGCGTTTAATATTTTCCTGACCCTGCACATGGCTGAAATCAGCATCGTAGCTGTTCAGGTTGTTGAAAAACAACTCCTTCGTATCCTTTATCAGGGGTTCTATCCAGATTCTGCCCTCCAGAAAATCAACAGCCTCCTGCAAGCTTTCAACCCCAATTACATCCAGATTGGAAACTATGGCGGCTTCATTGGCATTTTCTTTGGGGAGGATAAAGCCTTTGAATTTTCCTCTTGCTTCTATAGCAATGGGCAAAACGCCTTTGATGGGACGCAGGCTTCCGTCAAGCGAAAGCTCCCCCATGATCACATACTGCTCCAGAGCCGGTGCCAAAATCTGACCCGATGCTGCCAGGACACCCAGAGCTATCGGAAGGTCGTAAGAAGAACCTTCTTTTTTGATGTCGGCCGGTGCAAGATTCACCACTACCTTTTGCCGGGGCATCTGAAAACGGGCCACTTTTACTGCCGATTCTACGCGGTGAACGCTCTCCTTTACCGCCGCATCGGGTAATCCTACAATGTACATTTCGGTTCCCTGCCCCACACTCACCTCTATTGTGATGGGATAGGCCTTTACGCCCTGAACGGCAGATCCGTATACTTTGGATAACATGCTGATACCTTTAGTAGTTTGCTTTACGACTGGTTTTTGTCCCGGAGTTTCCTGCCAATATTAAAATAAGGTATTTTAAATTCCCAGGTCGGCAAAGGTAATCCAATGCCTTGTATTTTATTGCATTCATCCGGCAGTCTATAAGGGGTAATTTCGGGTTATTCTGAAATCCCGGAGAGACCATTTGCCGGCTAAATCCTTCCTGAAGAAATCGGAATTATTTTGCTTTAATCAGGAAAAGGGATTTATTTAGATTCTAATTGCCAACAGAAATATAAAAAAATGTAAGATTTGCATTATGAAGCATGATGGTGGTTTTCCCGGGTTTTTCCGTTTTTCTGTGAATAAGATATTCCGGCTTACACTGATTTTGGTGGTTTTTAACTGGATTTCAGTGGATTGCCTGGCAGACTTTCCTGCAAAAAAGCGCAGACCGCCCGGCAGAAAGAAAAACAAAGGCGTTGACAGGGAAATCCAAATGGTGAACGGAGATTTGTTTATAGGCCTCGGCGTAAATTTTGCTTCAGGCGATTACCTTGAGTATCAGAAAAGCTACTACAACACGAGCAATCCCAGATTTTTGTACAACGGAGAATTCACCACCACCTCCACCCAGATGAATTTCGGAGGACAGGTCCGGGTAAATCCCTTTAAAGATTTTACCAATCACCTTTCTATGCTGGGTTTTGTAGTGGGAGGCAGTTTTCTTCAAAGGTCTTTCAGCCATAAATTTGGTTTGTTCAATGATGGCCTGCCCTACGAAGACCAAACAACCATCACGGAGGATTTCCACTCTTCCCATTTTCTGGGACAGTTTATGATCCGTTACGGATACCGGCTCTATGGTGAAGTGGGAATTACCACAAATATGTTTCTTGCCGGATACAGAAAACAGGATTTAAACCGGTACACCACCGGAGACAATGTTTTTGGCGGAGGCTTTGAGGTAAATTCAAGCAACAATTTCAATCTCACCACCGATGTAATGGCCTCCGGTAATGTGGGATGGTGTTTCGGAGTCGGGTTTCAGTTTCATCGTTTTGTGGGCGCCCGCCTGATGGGCTATTACAATACCGGGTATTTTAAAGAAGAACCGGATCTGACTCATTTTCAACCCTCTTTCCAGGTATTAATTTCTTACTGATATGAAGACAATTAAATCATACTGCCTTATTTTATTGGTTTTGCCTCTTTTCATTTCCGCGTGTAAAAAGGGTGAACTGGAAATGAAATCCACCGAAATCGGCATAGATCCTGCAGTGAATATTGATATGGTGAATCAATTGCTGCAATGTGAGGGAACGCTTATCGAAGGAAATTTGCCAGCGAAAAGAAAAGGGTTCTTTGGTCAGATATACCCCATATTGCTTCGGGACGGAACCCTCAAGGTGGACAGCGTTTTTTTCAAATACGATGATTCCTTGTTTGTAACTTTCAGGATTTCTTCCATGCCTATTTTCTACAAAATAAGGTCCCTTCAGTTTAAGCTTGAAGGCGCAAATTCTTTCTGGAAAGTGGACCGGATAGATGACAATTCAGGTGAATATGCTTTTGTTTTTGCTATTCCCCGACTGGTCAAACAATCAAATTTAAGGATAGATTTCAATGCCGAGGTTTTTGCTTTTGCGGGGTCCAGAAGAGATTCTTCAATCACGGATTCGGCCACTATTTTTGTGAAGGTTCCTAAACCGTTGAAGTGCGGGCAGGTTCTTGCTTTTAATACAAAAGGAAATGGAATTACTCAAAAACAATATATTTTGGGAGACAAAGCCGGTAAGGTCAAATTCCTGTTCAATACCGGTGGTATTGGGGATAGGCTGGATGTTCGGTACAACGGCCGCTATGTTATCAGCACCTGCCCGTCTTTGCTCGAAAACTGGCAGTTTCCCAAATGCAATGCCCCTGCCGAATGCTTTCCCATTACCAGAGAAGGCAATACCTATTTTTTCAAAGAATACACTTTCGACTACGATCCGGCAGAAAGTAAAATAGTCGATGTTTTTGTAACCGGATTCTGTTCAGATTCCCAAACAGCCTGGGAACTAAAGGTAGAGTGCCCCTAATCCGGAATGAACTGGAGTAATTTCTCATGGATTGAGCTTGTTTCTTCAGTTTCCGGACTTGCCGGGGTATGGCTCAATACCAGATTGTCGGCCTGGGGCTGGCCTCTGGGTATTTTTTCAGTGGCGCTGGCAGCAGTAGTCTATTTCGAAAGCAGGCTTTTTGCAGAGTTTGGACTTCAGGTTTTTTATGCCGCATCCGGATTTTATGGTTGGATTATGTGGAAAAAAAAGCCGAACGACATCCAACAGGGTATTTCTCTCATAAAACCAAAGCCCATGATGGCCAACATTTTCTGGGGCTTGTCGTTTGGTGTATGCCTGGGCTGGTATCTTCAGCGTTTTACCATGGCCGATTTTCCCTACCCCGATTCCCTGATTACAGGATTCAGCCTGGTCGCACAAATCTGGCTGGCCAGAAAGTACCTCGAAAACTGGATTTTGTGGATACTGATCAATGTCGCTTCCGTTTTCCTGTATCTTCAGAAAGGGCTTTTGTTTTTTTCCGTATTTTACCTCATCCTTCTTTTTCTTGCCCTGAAGGGTTTTTTTGACTGGAAGAAAAAATTGCAGGTTTATTCAGACTGAATGTACCGGAAAATTGCCATAGTAGGTCCGGAATCTACCGGAAAAAGTGCTCTGACACAGAAGCTTGCCGATTATTTTCAATGTCCGCCGGTGACCGAAGTGGCCCGTGATTTCCTCAGCCGGCTGGGCAGGCCCTATCGCTTTGAAGATGTGGAAACCATTGCTATACTGCAGCTTGAGGCCGAAGAAAAGGCCTTGAGAAAAAATGCCCCTCTGGTTTTTTGCGATACCAATCTTTTGGTAATAAAAATCTGGAT
>JBIKMV010000042.1:0-16908 GCA_044359055.1 Catalimonadaceae bacterium | reverse complement strand
GAAAACGGTAAAGGCCATTTCTTCAGGCGATTATCAGGAGCAAGACCAAAATGAGGCCTTGGTAAGCCATGCCCCCAAGATTTTCAGGGAAACCTGTGAACTGCGGTTTGCTCAGCCTGCCCGTGACCTGCACAATCTGATCAGAGGATTGTCGCCCCACCCGGCTGCATGGTGCCTCAGGGAAGGAAAAAACTTTAAGATACTGAAAAGCCGGCTTACTGACCGGAATTGCTCTTCTTATCAACCCGGAACTTTTATGCAGATTGCTCCCGGTGTTCTGGCTGTTGCTGCTTCAGATTTCTGGCTTGAAATTCTTGAATTGCAGCCTGAAGGAAAACGAAAAATGCTTGCGGGCGAGTTTTTGGCCGGCCATAAAATCGATACATTATGACAAGACTCAGCGTAAATATCAACAAAGCAGCCACCCTGCGAAATGCCCGCGGGGGCAACAATCCCGATGTGGTACAATTTGCTGTTTTTTGTGAGCAGTTCGGTGCAGAGGGCATCACCGTTCATCCCAGACCCGACGGGCGGCACATCCGCTATGAAGATGTCCGGAATCTTAAAAAGGTGGTTTCCACTGAATTTAACATTGAAGGATACCCGGATTCTGATTTTATAGACCTGATTCTTGAGGTAGTACCTGAACAGGTAACTCTGGTTCCGGATGCGCCCGATGCTCTCACTTCCAATGCCGGCTGGGATACGGTTGCCCACTTTTCTTTTTTGCGGGAGGTGGTGGATAAATTCAGGGATAAGGAAATCCGGGTTTCCATTTTTATTGAGCCGGAAAAAAACAAAATCCGCAAAGCCGCTGAGCTGGGCGCCGACCGGGTAGAATTATATACCGAACCTTATGCCAGTCTTTTTCCCTCCAATCCGCAGGCAGCAGTGCATCCATTTGTTCAGGGTGCGATTTATGCCTTCGATGCCTCCCTGGGCTTGAATGCAGGCCACGATCTGAGTCTGGAAAACCTACGGTATTTTGCACAGCATGTGCCTCATTTGCAGGAGGTTTCTATTGGTCATGCCCTCATTTGCGATGCCCTGTATTTCGGATTGGAAAATACCATCCAGATGTACAGGCGACAATTGGAAGAGCCAAAATAGAGCATACCATAGTTGAGGTTCTGCCAAACCTGTGGTTTTTAGAAAAGCAATGACCCAATCTCCTGAAATACATCCTCGGGGCTGATTTGCTGCATACACACATTACTAAGGCAGGGTGCATAGCTGCGACCGTCGTAACAGGGGCGGCATGAAAGATTTTCACCGCCCCAATGGTACTTCGAAAGGGGATGCAGACTCCTGAAGTCTCCCGGATTGGTAGGCCCGAACAATCCGAAGGAGGGGATTCCGGCAATATCTGCCAGATGCAGTGGCCCTGAATCATGGGTAATCAGCATACGGCAAAGGCTGAGAAGGGAAACAAATTCCGGAAGATTCAGCTTGCCGATGAAATTGTGGTGCTTCACATCCCTGAAGTGTTCAGAAACCCATGCATCCGAGGCGGCACCGGTCAGCACTATGCTGTAGCCCTTTTCTATGAGCAATCCTGCCAGCCGGGTGTAATGTCCTACAGGCCAGCGCCTCAGGTCATCGTTCCGCAGGAAATTTTTCGCACCCCCGCATGAAAGGGCAATCAGGTTGTTTTGGCCCTTCAGCTCCTGAAGCAGTCTGAAATCTTCTTCGGTGAGAATAAAAGCAGGATAACTGATTTCAGCGGTTACGCCTGTGCTTTCACCCTCAAAAACCGACAGATACTCAAAAGAATGGTGTCTGGCCGGAACGGGTCTGATTCTTACAGACGGGTTTTTGTTGAATCTTTTTATCTGCCCTTTCCTGACCGGCAGAATCAGTATTTTGTATAAATCGGAGTAATAGAAATACAGGGTTTCATTGTAGCTGGCTCCTGAAAAAATGTTCCAGATGCGGAAAATTTCCCGGACTTTCTCTGCCGTATTTCCTTTGAACAACTTGTTTTCATCCACTGAAATTATCCTGTCTATTTCCGGAATCCGCTGCAGCAGGGGTTTGGCAATTTCTCCGCAAAGCCAGGTAATCCTTGCCTCAGGATGCTTTTGTTTGATGCGGCTTACCAGAGGCAGGCACATGGCCACATCACCAATCGCTCCGATTTTTACGATGAGGATATTCAATTTCAGAAAATGCTTAGCTGTTGGACAACCTTTACGGCCTCTGCCTGCAGAAGTGTTGAATCGTTTTCAAAAGACTTGTTTAATCGTTGAGAAACGGA
Organism: Catalimonadaceae bacterium; assembly: GCA_044359055.1. Lineage (GTDB taxonomy): Bacteria > Bacteroidota > Bacteroidia > Cytophagales > Flexibacteraceae > CAMDMI01. The sequence goes on along the minus strand of JBIKMV010000042.1, from coordinate 14,651 downwards.
GAAAATATCGAGAGGCGGTTCTTCGCTTTCACTCCATTTCTGTATTTCATCAGGCTGTATGGCAGGCAAACTGAGCCATGTTTTTTCCTGATCAGGATTTAAAATCAGGGGCATACGGTCGTGATATGGCGCACACTGAGGTCCTGCTGCCCTCGTAAGAATGGTAAACCGGGAATGCCCGGTATCGGGTTCCTTTTCATACAGCCCGGCCATGGCAAATAAAGCATGGTCTGCCAGTTGGTGAAGAAAGGGAATTTTGGTTTTTCCATAGCTTTTCCACTCAAAAAAACCAGTCGACACCACCAGGCAGCGGTTTGACATCAGCGTTTTGAATGGCCATTTTTCGGTTACGGTTTCCGATCTGGCATTGATCATATTTCGGCTCTTTCCGTCCACACCTTTGCCGGCAAGGCCCCACTCCAGCAACTGCAATTCTTCCCCTACGATGCAGGCAGCTTTCTGACCGGGAGCAATATTGAAAAGGGGCAATTGCTGTCTTACTTCAGGACTTAATTTTACCTTGAATCTTGCTTGTATGGCTTCTGCCTTTCTGTCCAAAGAAAATCTTCCGCACATAAAATCAATTGGTTATCATTATCCAGCCTTTGAAATTCATATCCTCATCCGCCCTCCTGAGCCGTTTGCCTTTCACTTTGGCATAGTAGAAATAAATGCCATCGCTGAGCTGGGTCAGGTTGTTTTCAGTGAGCCCGCCCCAGTTGATTTCGGGCTCGGTCCGTCCTTCAAAAATCTTTTTTCCCCAGCGGTTATACACTTCAAAATCTACGCTTTCCACAAAAGCCCGGGAGATACAAACGGGGGTGAAAACATCATTTTTCGAATCCCTGTTGAGGGTAATCAGGTTGGGCAAATCAAACCTGAAGCAGTCATTGTCTTTGCATGTTCGGTTCAGCAGCACACTTTCATTTCCTGACCGGTCTACCGAAGAAACGGCATAGCATCCTGAAAGTGTTGTCAGCGAAGAGTGAACAAAAAAAGTATCGCTTGTAGTTGCCAGCAATACCAGCGGATCGTCTTCGTACCGGGCATAATAAATCCTGAAGATGGAGAAGTCTTTTCCGCATGTATCCTGCTGAATGGGTCGCCATTTCAGGGTTCTGGAAAACTCTGTCTGTGTTCGCAGTGTGGGGCAATCGGGGCAGTTGAATTCTACCACTTCAAAACCCGGAGGCGGGCAAGGCTTAATGGTATCGGTGGGGGAGGCGCATGCCTGTTGTGACTTGTTCAGGAGGGGCTCGGCAATAAGAAGATTTCCATAGGCGCCCTTGGTCTGTACATAATAGCAATATTCTACGGTATCTTCCAGCGGTTCATTTTTGTATCTGCCCTCATCGGTATATTGAAAGGTTCCGTTTTCTGATTTGATGGAATCAATAAGCTCAAAATTTCCCGCAGATTTTCTGAAAATCCGGTGCCAGAAGCCATTGTTTGTCCATGGTGTGGAGGCAGTCCAGTTCAACCCGATTTTCTTGATTCCGGGCCGAAGGTCAAGCCGTACGGATGATGCTTTTTCGCTGCTGTCTGCCAGATTGGGAAGATTTCCGTACCGCATCCGTATCTGATAGCTGATAAATTGGTTTTCGGTATTCAGTCCGGTGTCGGTGTAGGTGGTGTCCGTGGTATCGGTGGTACTTTTTACGGTTACCGGAATGCTTCCCGCCGCAAATCGTATCAATTCGATGGTATAAGGAGGTTTGAAAACTGCGGTGTCAATGTAAAAAGGCCTCGTCCAGCGAACCAGAATTTCACCTGCCGATGCACTGGTTTTTTCCACATCCACATTCACAATCACGGGAATATCCAGTTTGAGTGCCTGACAAATCTCGTTGGAGACCAAACTTTCTCCTCCGCCCGGATTGGGAAACCGGGCTACAATTCGGTAGCAGTAGGCCGGCCCTTTTTTCAAACCGAGGCCCCGGTTGTCATCCAGAAAGGTGGTATCAGAACCGGCCACTTCTGCAATCAGGGTGAAGCTGTTGCCGCCGGGCATTCCGGGAGAGCAGGTGTCAAGCTGGATTTGAGAGCTGTCTATTTTTCGGTAAATGAGTATTTTATCGATATTGCTGCAAATGTATTTCTGCCAGAATAGCCGAAGTCGTCCGTTGCCATCGGGAACCACCTTTTTTAATATAGGAGAGGGACCAACCACTTTAATTCTCCAAACCCTTAAATCCACTAATGGAACCGGCAGCACAGGAATATCCTGGGCCTCAAATGTTGCCTGATAGGGCATAGAGCGAACATCGCTGCAGGTGGTTTGCCAGAAAAAATCCCCTGAAAACGGTGGAGTCAGGCTTGGATTGAATGTAAAAACCGCCCTTCTGGAGGCAGGTTCAAGGCTGTCAAGTTCACCCAGCATCCGGATTTTTACCACATCGTTGGGGTCGGGGTCCCCGGCACTGATTACTGCACTCAGAGCAGCTCCGGCCACCACGCAGGTGTCTTTCGGAAGAATCAGCAGGGGTCTTTTGTTGGCCCCGTCTTTTACTATTATCTGAATATCCAGTAAAATATGACCGATACTATCCCGCCTGACCCTGTTTGGCCTAACCCTTCTCCACTGAATGATTTTGATTGCGGTGTTGAATTCTCCTGCAATCCTGGGGACATTCCACACAAAATCACCAGTTTGGGTATTGAGGCTGGTAAAGGATGCCCTTGACCCGGAAGAGTCGAGTCCTCCGGAGCGAACGGCCGGATCGCGGTAATTGGGTACAGTTACCGGTGTATTGGGTCCCTGAAGGAATTGCTTTGAAGGCACATGTTCATAGGACAAACTATCGCCATCGGGGTCAAAGGCTCCGGGATTGTACCTGTACACTGTCCCTACCTGAGCAAAATCTACAGCAGGCTTGGTTACTATGGGGCCGTTGTCGAAAACGAGAAAGGGGTCAATATTGATTTTGGTTTCCACATAAAAGGTGGTGTTTATGGAGTTGTCCATATTCAGCACACTTTCGTTGCGGTTGAGCTGATAGTGAAAGGGAACATAAACCCCGGGTGAGTTGTAGGTATATTCGGCTTTATACAGGATGATTTCCGTCTGCTTGCCCGGAAGATTGGTTCTGTTGAAAATGGGGGCAGCAAGCACATCGGAAAGACTGGCATCGGGGTAGATGTTGTTTGTCGGATCTACTACCGGCGAATCGGTATTACGGAAAATGGTGAGGATGAATTCATACCTGTAGCCAGTGAGCTTCCTTGCCGTCAGATAGCCGCCGCGGATATGGGTTGCCATGCCCGAAAAGCTCAGGAAAAGAAAAAAAATCAGCAGAGCCTTTCTCTGGTTTGGCATGGGGGATGAAAACCGGAATTGGAAATGAATTCCTCTCGAGTAAAGGCAACAAAAATAGTCTCAATTTCCCAAAAAAACCAAGCATATGTTTACCTGAGGCTTTTTCGTCCGGCAGGCCTGAAGGTGGGCGTTTCAGTCTTTCCGGGAATAATTCTGCTTCTTTGTAAACTGATTCGCTGGACTTCGGTGAAAAGAGCAATAAATATTCTTCCCCATAAATGAAGTATATCCCCTGATTATCAAATGAAATATGAGTTTCCGCTTTTCTGTTTTTATTGGTTTGCTCTGGCTAAGGGGGTCATGGGGCAGTCACATTGCCAGGACCCTCAGGCTTTGAACTACAATCCACTGGCGCAGCAGACAGATACTTCCTGTCAATATCCGCTTAGCCAAAAAAATCCTGTTACACTTTGTAATTTCGGCACAGTTCTGAACGAAGCTTCTTCCATGCTTCAGACCGATGGAAAATGGTTTTCTCAGAATGATTCCGGAAATCCGGCTGATATTTTCCAGATCGCACCGGGCAGCAGTTGTCAACTTGTAAAAACCACAAGGATTTCGAATTTCACGAATGAAGACTGGGAAGAACTGGCGGCAGATGATCTCTATGTGTACATCGGAGATTTTGGCAACAACAACGGCAACCGGACCAATCTCAGAATTTTAAAGGTCAGGAAATCAGTTCTTTATCATCCCGACAGTTTAAATATTAAAGCAGAAAAACTGGCCTTTTCTTATCCGGATCAAACCGTATTTTCCTCTTCAAACACCCATAATTTTGACTGTGAGGCCATGTTTTTTCTGAATGGCCGTTTGCATTTGTTTTCAAAGAACCGGGGCAATGATTTTACAAAGCACTATTCCCTGAATCCTGCACTGGCTGTTCAGACTGCTGTCCTGCACGATAGCCTGAATACAGGCGGATGGATAACGGGTGCTTCAGTCCGAGGCGATGGAAAGGTGCTGGCTTTGCTCGGGCATGAAAAAGGAGGCAGCCTTACTGTTTTTGCCTGGCTGCTTTTTGGTTTTCCGGAGAATCAGTTTTTTAATGGTAACCGGCGGAAAATTGACTTTGGAAATCTGCTTTCTGTAGGGCAGGCTGAGGGAATTGGTTTTTTAAATCAGGATAGCCTTTTGATAAGTAATGAAAAACAGGGGCCAATTCCGGCGGCCATCAGAAAGGTGGGGATCGGTGAATTTGTCAGCCCTTTTTTTCTGACAGGAAATCAAAATCTGATTGAAAAAGAAATCCGCCTGATCCATCCCAATCCGGCTTCCGCTTCTGTTTTTATTCCCCTTTCAGAAGGAGAAGCTTATGAAATAACTGAGCCGGGCGGCAGGATATTGCAAACCGGAAACGACCCCCTGGTTTGGTTATCAGATTTCCCTGATGGTTTATATTTTGTGAGGATAGAAAATCCGGGAAGAGGAGAGGCAAAGATGTATAAACTTTTGAAATTCAATTGAATATGCTGTTTTATCTGCCAGATTTTAGCAAGCCTGTTTTACCGGAGTCCGATGCCCTGCATGTTCTGAAAGTACTGAGGAAAAAAAAGGGAGACTGGATTGAAGTTTGTGAGGGCCAAGGCGGAAAAGCAAAAGCCCGAATCGAATCAACGGATTTGAAAAATTGCCTTTTGCATCTCTCTGAAACCGAACATATACCAAAGCAGGCTCAGGGAGAAATCTGGCTTGCGGTTGCCCCTACCAAGCAAATGGAACGGATGGAGTGGATGGTAGAAAAGTGTACCGAAATCGGGGTTGATGGTTTTGTTTTCTTTCAGGCTACCCGCTCTGAAAGAAATTCTCTGAAGCTGGAAAGGCTGCAAAAAGTTGCCATTTCGGCCATGAAGCAATCGGGACAGGTCTGGCTTCCTCCCGTCTTTTGGTACCCCGACTGGAAGCAGTTTCCCTGGCAGGAATTTCAAACAATTTTTGTAGCTGACCTGGAAGAAAATGCTGAAGACCAACTGATTGCAGGTCCCGGAAAGAATTTGATAATGATTGGTCCGGAAGGCGATTTTTCTCCTGATGAATACGCGGAAATCAGACAGCATCAGGCCCGCCGGGTGCGCCTGCTTCCCCAGATTCTGAGAACTGAAACCGCAGCGCTGTTTGCGCTTTGTCAGGCCCAAACCCTAAGGAAATAAACCCGAATAAACGAAACGGTCCTGAAAAACAAGACCTAAAGAAAAGCCTTATGCCAGATTGGGTCCAAGCCACCTTTCGGCCTCTTCGGCAGGGCAGCCTTTCCGCTTCACATAATCCTGCAACTGCTCCTGATTGATTTTTCCAAGCCCGAAATACCTTGCCTCGGGATTCGAAAAGTAAAAACCGGAAACTGAAGATGCCGGATACATGGCCAGATTTTCAGTCAGTTTCACTCCTATGGCTTTTTCGGCATCCAACTGATGAAACAGATTGATTTTCAGCGTATGGTCTGGGCAGGCAGGGTAGCCCGGTGCCGGCCTGATGCCTTTGTATTCTTCCTGAATCAGGGCTTCATTGTCCAGATTTTCATCTTTCGCATACCCCCATAATTCCCTCCTTACCTTTGCATGCATAAATTCTGTAAAGGCTTCAGCAAAACGGTCAGCAAGGGCTTTTATCATGATGCTGTTGTAATCGTCGTGGTCCTTTTCGAATGCTTTGGCTTTTTCCTCCGCTCCGAAAATGGATACCGCAAAACCGCCCAGATAATCCCGGATACCGGTATCGGCGGGAGCTACAAAATCAGCCAGACTGAAATTGGGCAATCCTCCGCTTTTTGCGTTTTGCTGGCGCAGATGGGTGTAGCTATGGGTAATCTTGTTTCGGTTTTCTTTTCCTTCAGTGTCGATTTCAAATGTGGCAATATCGTCCTCCTGCACAGTATTGGCCGGCCAGAATCCCAATACTGCTTTGGCAGAAAACCATTTTTCGGAAATGATTTTCTTCAGCATCTCTTGTGCATGGGCGAAAAGTTCAGTGGCTTCCTTGCCTACAACCTCGTCGTTCAGGATTTTGGGATATCGACCATACAGTTCCCAGGTTTGAAAAAACGGAGTCCAGTCGATATAGTCTGAAATTTCCTCCAGAGAACCTTCAAATGTCCTTGTTCCAAGGAAAGCCGGTTTTACAGGTTCTGCTTTCTCCCAGTTTATCCTGAACTTATTGTTCCGGGCCTCTGAGAGGGATATCAGTGATTTTTCCTTTTTCCTTCCTTCATAATCGGCTCTGAACTTTTCGTAATCCGATTTGATTTCCTTCTTGAAATTGTCATGGTGCTCTCTGCTTATCAGACTTGAGGCCACCGGTACCGATTTGGATGCATCGAGCACATGCACCACAGCTCCGGAGTAGTTAGGGTCAATCTTCACTGCGGTATGCACCCGTGAGGTAGTGGCACCGCCTATCAGCAGAGGAATTTTCATCCCCATTTTCTCCATTTCTCTGGCTACATGGACCATTTCGTCCAGGCTCGGCGTAATGAGGCCGCTGAGTCCGATAACATCCACTTTTTCCCTAATAGCAGTTTCCAGAATTTTATCTGCCGAAACCATCACCCCAAGGTCTATGATTTCAAAGTTGTTGCAGGCCAGCACCACCCCTACAATATTTTTACCGATGTCGTGTACATCGCCTTTTACTGTGGCCAGGAGAATCCGGCCGGCAGCACCTCCGGATCTACCTGAAATTTCCTGTTGAACCAAGCCGCTTTTTTCTGCATTCAGTGCCGAAATTCTCTTTTCTTCTTCCAGAAAGGGTTCCAGATAGCCTACGGCTTTTTTCATTACCCGGGCCGATTTAACTACTTGAGGCAGAAACATTTTCCCCGATCCGAAAAGGTCTCCCACCACATTCATGCCGGCCATCAGCGGTCCTTCAATTACATCGAGCGGCTTTCCGTATTTCCGGAGGGCTTCTTCGGTATCTGTGTCAATAAAATCCACAATTCCTTTAACCAGGGCATGGGTAAGTCGCTCTTCTACACTGGCAGACCTCCAGGCTTCAGCCTCTTTTTCGGTTACTTTGTTTTTTCCTTTTGAAGCTTCTGCAAACTCCATCAGCCTTTCTGTAGCATCCTCACGGCGGTTCAGCAGAACATCTTCCACTTTTTCCAGAAGTTCTTTGGGAATATCGTCATACACTTCGAGCATAGATGGATTTACTATGCCCATATCCATTCCGTGCCGGATTCCATGGTACAGAAAGGCCGAATGCATGGCTTCTCTCACATGATTGTTTCCTCTGAATGAGAACGATACATTGGAAACTCCACCGCTTACATGCACATGGGGCAAATTTTCCCGTACCCACTTTGTGGCCTCAAAAAATGAAACGGCATTTTCGCGGTGTTCTTCTATTCCGGTGCCAACAGGAAATATGTTCAGGTCGAAAATGATGTCCTCCGGGGGAAATCCAACTTGATGGGTGAGGATATCATAACTTCTTTTCGCTATTTCAATCCGGCGGGGTGTACTGTCGGCTTGCCCTTTTTCGTCAAAGGCCATGACAATCACCGCAGCCCCGTATTCCCGGATGGTGGTTGCCTGCCGGATGAATTCTTCCTCCCCACCTTTCAGAGATATAGAATTGACAATCGATTTTCCCTGCACGCATTTCAGACCGGCCTCAATAATCTCCCACTTCGAAGAGTCAATCATCACCGGAATCCTGGAAATTTCGGGTTCTGATGCCATAAGGTTCAGAAATTTGGTCATGGCATCCACTCCGTCCAGCATGCCTTCATCCATGTTGACATCAATTACCTGGGCACCGCCACGCACCTGATCCAGAGCGACTTCCAGTGCCTCTTCAAATTTCTCTTCCTTTATCAGGCGAAGAAATTTTGCAGAACCGGTGACATTGGTCCTTTCTCCCACATTTACAAAATTGATCTCCGGCGTCACCACCAAAGGCTCAAGACCGCTGAGCCTCATATGCCTGGGGATTTCCTTTTTGGGTCTGGGGGCATACCGGGCGGCCAGTTCTGCCATTTTTCTGATGTGGCCCGGTGTTGTTCCGCAGCAGCCTCCCAGAATATTGACAAGTCCTTCTTTCAGAAATTCTTCTACCTGTTTTCCCATATCCTCGGGAGTTTCATCGTACTGTCCGAACTCGTTTGGAAGGCCGGCATTGGGATAAACCGAAATAAAGCAGGAGGCCACATGGTCGAGTTCTTCCAGATATGGTTTCATGGCTTTTGCTCCAAGGGCACAATTCAGCCCTACCGACAGTAGGGGAATGTGGCAGATGGAATTGTAAAAGGCCTCGGTGGTCTGCCCGGTAAGGGTTCTGCCCGATTGGTCGGTGATGGTGCCTGAGACCATGATGGGCAAATTCAGACCATTGTCTTTCAGATATTTATGGGCAGCATACAGAGCTGCTTTACAGTTCAGAGTATCGAACACGGTTTCAATGAGAATCAAATCTGCCCCGCCATCCACAAGGCCGCGAACCTGCTCGGTGTAAGCTTCTGCAAGCTGATCAAAGGTGACGGCCCGGTATCCGGGATTGTTCACATCGGGAGAAATGGATGCTGTACGGTTGGTAGGACCCATCGCACCGGCCACAAATCTGGGCTTATCCGGATTTTCAAGAGTGCATGCATCGGCGGCTTTTCTGGCTATTCGGGCCGATTCAAAATTCAGTTCGTAGACCAGCTCTTCCATTTTGTAGTCTGCCATGGCAATGGAAGTTCCGCTGAAGGTATTGGTTTCGATGATGTCGGCACCGGCTTCCAGATATTCCTTGTGAATGGCTTCAATGATATCCGGCCGGGTAATGGACAGCAGATCGTTATTGCCTTTCAGGTCTTGGGGCCAGTCGGCAAATCTTGTTCCCCTGAAATCTTCTTCTGTGAGGTCGTAGCGTTGAATCATGGTGCCCATGGCACCGTCAAGAATCAGGATGCGTTCCTGTAAAATTTTTTCAATCATGAAAATGTAAAAGCCTTCTTACGGTTTGCGTTTCGTTGGTAACTTTCGCTTTCCGGAAGGAACAGGGCTGGAGAAATCCATCTGCCTTATCTGTCCACGCAGCCTGCGTGGTGGAAAGTAGCACCTTGCGCATGATGGCGCCGGTTGCCAAGACATCGCAGGGTCCAATCCCTCCGTCTTTCTGGATAAGCGGCCGCAAAGGTAATCCCTGATTTCACATAAGCCAAAGGAACATATTTAAAATATGCCCTTTTTTCAAAAAACAGAGGCATCTTTCGATCTTTCAGGAAAGAACTGGTCTGAAATCAATCTCGGTTTTCCTGCTTACAGATCCATCCAAAGCTGAATTCCCCAGCGAATGGGGCGGCTCCTGGAGCCAAATCCATTGTCGAAAACGGATTGTAAAGGATACAAAATCTGAGGTTCCAGATTTATTTTTTTGCCTCCAAACCTGAGCGAAACCGGTAAGCCGGCATGGACAGTGCCAAAAGACTGACCTGAAAGCCAATTGGTTTTCGAGCTTGATTTACCCGCGATTTCTTCGCTGAAATGATCCACTACCGGCAAACTCCAGATGCCACCAAGGCGGAAGCCAAAGGGTCCGGCCACATCCATCGACCATACCGAGGCCGAGAAATCCAGCAAGCCCATCCGGGTAATTGTGGTTCTTTGAATTTCTGTGTAGCCGGGTTTGATTTCTTCCCAGCCATTGCCCATCAGGCTACCGGCCGACGACCCGGTCCGGGCTCTGTGGCCAATCACGGTTCGGTCTGCCATGTAGGTAAATCCTGTGCCCAATCCTCCATGCCATTTGTTCCGGATTTTTTTGCTGACCAACATTTGATAACTGAATGAAAATCGCTCCGGATTCATGTTGTCCCGACCCAGGTTTCTTTGCCTTGCCTCGTAAGCAAAACGATTGAGCTCCTGAATCTTATTGGAGTAAAATGCGCCGGCAAGGATATGATAGCGGAGTAAAGACTTTGTTCTGCCTGAATCTTCTGAAACCGTCAATTGAGGGCTTGATTTTTCATAAATCAGACTGTCCTTATTATCCTGCTTCTGGTCCGGAATAATTGCTGCTGCGGTTTTTTGGCTTTCTTCAGCAGGAATATTTTCCGCTATTGCCGAATCTGCTTTTGCCATGATGGGCCAGGTTTTTGCAAATCCTTCCTGCAAGGAATTTGAAGAATTCTTAACCACCTTTCGAATATCAGATTTGTCGGAAGATGCGGTCAGGGAAATTCCAATTGCTTTCCTTATGTTTTGTTTTGCTGCTGTTCTTTTCCCGGACAGGGCTGTCACAGGTGATTTCTGTGCTGTTTGCTGTGCCCCCCTGTCTTCATGGGTTTCAGTGATTTCTGCCGACGGAAGGGCTTCCTGTGTTTCGGACTTGAATTTTGATGTTTCAGTACGGCGCCGGGAAGCTGAAATTTCAGGCTGAGGTTCCTTGTTGTCTGCTATTGCTGACTCAGGGATGAAGATTGGTTCTTTCCTGAAAACCGATTCCGGAGCAGCTACCCAAAAGGCTATTCCGGAACCCAGAAAAATGGCAAAGGGCAGCCACCACCATTTTGCAAAGCGCTTATTTCGTTCCTTTTGAAGGTTTTTCTCAATATCATTCCAGAGGGGGCGGTTGGGTCTCGCTTCCTCCTTGTTGAATTTATCTTTGAATCTTCCCTGATCCTTCATATTTCCTGTTTGATAAGTTTTTCCCTTAAAAGGGTTTTGGCTCTTGAAAACTGACTTTTACTTGTTCCTTCGCTCAGGCCCAGCAATTCAGCGATTTCAGAATGACTGTAGCCCTCAATGGCAAAAAGGTTAAAAATTATCCGGCATCCTTCGGGTAAGGTGGATATCAAATTTTTCAGGTCTTCCATGCTTAGCTGATCAAAAGCAGAGAGATCATCTCCCTTCATATTGGGGTCCGTTTCTGTGGTATAGCCCCATATCTGCCGCTGGTCTTTCCGGTAAAATGACAAAGCTTCATGTATTATGATGGTTTTCATCCAGCCTTCAAAATTGCCATTTTCATAGGCGTTGATGTTTTTGAAAATTTTGGTAAACCCTTGAATGGTAATATCTTCTGCATCGGCTGTGGTTCGGGCATACCGGAGACTAAGGGCATAAAATCGCCTCTCGTACATTTCATACAATTTCCTGCAGGCCTGCTGGTTTCCCTTTTTACAATCCTCGATCAGTTGTTCAATGGTGACTTTCAATCCTGTTCATTTAGTCTGATGAAAGATGTGAGACAAAAAGTAAAAATCCAAAATTCATTGATTTACAAAGTTGATATGGGCCGTTTTGGTTATTGTGCCTGCCAGATTTGTAACCCGATAGGCCAGTGTTGCCCGGCTGGTGTTCCCCGGAATCTGAAAGTGAACCTGATTACCGGAAACCGTAAATGTAATCAAAGATGTCTGACCGGTCTCGGTAAATATTTCCAAAGAAGCAGGATTGATGTAGTTGTCGCAGAATTTATCATTGTCCAGAAAATCACTGATAAATACAGGAACCTCCGTAACTGAAGCCGAAGGGGGAAAAACCACCCTGTCATCCGTCAGTTCAAAATGTGAATTGCAGTAAACGGTATCCGGAGTAGTTTCCAGTTCCACATTGGATGTTGCCCGCTTGATGCCATTGGTAATGGTGTAGGAAAATTGCAGCGTGCCGGAAAAAAAGGGCGGCGGAACAACAGCGGCAAAATGATTGTCTCCAAAAATTCTTGCCCCCGGTGTAGTGGTTTTAAAATCCTCAAATCGGATGTCGGGACAATACAGGGAGTCATTGTCCTGAACAGGAATAAAGATCGTATCCCGGAGGAACCGGAAAAAAGTATCTTCATGAATGCTCAAGTGGCAGGTGACAGGTGATACCTCAAACAGAATTTTCCCTGATTTACAGTCATTGCCCTGACATACAGTGTATGCCACCTCATCCCGAACAACAGATAGGTGATTCGGGGTGTAAAAATATTGACCCGGAACCGATCCTTTTTCGAGTGTGCCATTGGCTGGATTTTCCAATTTAAGGGTAAACTCGTTCTTAAAGGGAAGAGAATCATACAGGCTTATGGCCACTGGACCCATAGGATTGAAAGCTACTTTGTAGTTAACTGCCTGAAAACCCTGAATTTCGGAAGGAAGAGGATTATCCCGATCCAGATCACAAGACCAGAAAAAACAGGCTGTTGAAACCAGAAAGAGGAATGAAAATTTATTTTTCAATTGATGCGAACTTTAACCGGTGCTTTTTCTGAAACCGGAAATTGTAAATTAACCCTATTAATTTTCAAACTCCGAAAGAACATTGAATTCTGACATAAAGTTTAATATCAAAGAATTCCGGCTTTGCATCCGGGCTTTGTGATTAAGTATTAACCGGGAAAAAATCATGCTCAAAATTCTTCTGCTGAAGACTGAACGCCGGTGCATAAACCAAGGTTGGAATCCCGGAAAAAAAAATTCTTATGGGAAAAGGTAAACGAAATTGTAGTGTGCTTACAATGCTTTCCTCAGATTAGGTCGAATAGATCCTTCACTCCGGGAGTCCTGCCGGCAATGAATCCCTCTCCATGCGAAACATTAATCATATGCCCGAGGTCACGGGCTCTGCCCTCTAAATAATTCTGAAAATCCAAAGTGGAGATGTAGGTTTCAGGCTCTTGGCTTTGAGGGTCATAAAACTGAGATTTGAATGCTGAAAGGGCTTTCTTCTTCACCTCCCAAAATCCCGAAATGTCAACCACCAGATCGGGCTTCAGCCAGTTGTCCTGAATATAATAATACACAAGCCTCGGACGCCAGGGAGCCTGCAGCTTGCCTTCCCATGAAGTTTCAATTTTTGCAAGCCCCGAATAAAAACAGGCATCACTTTCGAGTTTTGCCGCTCTTCCATGGTCCGGATGGCGGTCAGCAGGGGCATTACAAAGCACAATCTGAGGTTGGAACCTTCGGATGGCCTGAATCAGCGGAATTTGCTCCTTTCGGGATATGCCAAATTCAGTATCAGCAAGATATAGTTGAACTCGGTCGGCAAGGCCCAGAATTTTTGCGGATTCTGCAGCTTCCTCCCTGCGGGTTTCTTCTGTCCCTCGGGTACCCATTTCTCCCTGAGTAAGGTCGGCTACCACCACTTTCTTGCCTTCAGCGCAAAGTTTGGCAATGGTGCCACCGCATGAAATTTCGGCATCGTCGGGATGGACAGAAAATACAAGGAGGTCGGCTTTCATTACCTTAAGATACCATCCTGAGTAGGGCAGCCAGGGTTTCTTTCATGTCCTTCCTGTCCACAATCTTATCCAGAAAGCCGTGTTCCAGAACAAATTCTGCACTTTGGAAACCTTCAGGAAGGTCTTTGCCGATTGTTTCCCGCACCACCCTCGGACCGGCAAAACCAATAAGGGCATTGGGTTCGGCAAGGTTGAAATCTCCCAGCATGGCAAAACTGGCGGTAACACCACCCGTGGTGGGATCGGTCAGGATACTGATATAAGGCAGTCGGGCTTCGGCAAGAAGAGCCAGTTGGGCAGAGGTTTTGGCCATTTGCATCAGGCTGAATCCCGCTTCCATCATCCTTGCACCCCCTGATTTGGAAATCATTACAAAGGGAACTTTCCTGTTTCTGGCTTCTTTAATACCCCGGCTTATTTTTTCTCCTACCACCGAGCCCATGGATCCTCCGATAAAATTAAAATCCATGCAGGCAATGACAACATCCTTTTCTTCGAGAGGCCCGACAGCAACGCGGCAGGCATCTTTCAATCCGGTTTTGGCAATGCTGGCCTTCAGCCTGTCGGGATATTTTTTTGTATCTTCAAATTCAAGCGGATCACCGGAAAGCAAATCTTCGTGCAAGGCCTCAAATTGTCCTTCGTCGAACAGCAGCCCGAAATATTCTTCTGAGCCAATGTGCTCATGATGGTTGCATTCCGGACAGGTGTAGGCATTTTCCTTGTGTACTTTTGTGAGAATCACCGTTTTGCACTCAGGACAGCGGTACCACAAACCATCCGGGGTTTCCCGTTTGAGTTCTGTGGGGGTAACAATCCCTTTGTTTTCTCTTACAAACCAGGGCATAGAATCAGGCAATGGTAATGTCCTTGTTCAGATATACATCCTGAATGGCATTGAGCAATGCGATACCGTCTTTCATGGGTTTCTGAAAAGCTTTCCTTCCGGAAATAAGGCCCATTCCACCGGCTCTTTTGTTGATTACAGCTGTTTTTACGGCATCGGCCATATCGGTGATGCCCTTAGAATCTCCACCGGAATTGATCAGGCCGGCTCTTCCCATGTAGCAGTTCACTACCTGATAGCGGCAAAGGTCAATGGGATGCTCGGTGGTCAATTCAGTGTACATTCTCTCATCCAGCTTTCCGTAGCTGCTGCCGCCCATATTCAGGGCTTTGT
>JBIKMV010000205.1:0-4991 GCA_044359055.1 Catalimonadaceae bacterium | reverse complement strand
GCTCCTTTTAATTCTGCCAAACAGGACGGGATATTTTTCCTCAACCGCGACACCGGATGGGCGGTAAACGGCTCCGGCCGGATATTCAAAACTCAGAACGGCGGAAGCACCTGGATTCAGCAGAAAAATAGTCCCGGAACCTATTTCAGGGCGGTGACATTCCTCAATTCTCAGATAGGCTTTGCAGGCAATGTAGGACCGGATTATTTTCCCAATGTGACCGATGCAAATCCCCTGTACCGCAGCGTGGATGGCGGCAACAGCTGGACCGAGGTTACCGCTTCCATCAGCGGGCCGGTACCCGTGGGAATCTGCGGCATTCAGGCGCTTAACGACAGCGTTGTTTATGCCGCCGGCCGTGTGGGCGGTCCGCCTATCCTCATCAAGAGTACCAATGCCGGTGAAACCTGGCAGGGAAGCGATTTGTCGGACCACTGCCAGATGATTCTGGATGTCTGGTTTGTATCGCCGGATACCGGCTTTGTTTTCGCCGGTACCAGCCTGAATGTGGCCGCATCATCTGCCCGCATCCTCCGTACCACCGACGGCGGCCTTAGCTGGGCTGATGTGTACACTTCTGCCCGCCCTTCAGAAATTATGTGGAAAGCCTGGTTTCCTTCCAGAAAAATTGGCTATGCCAGCATTCAGAGCTACAGCACCAGCAGCACCCAGCGCTACATCGCCAAAACCATAAACGGTGGCGAAAACTGGACCGAACTTCCTCTGGTAAATACCGGAATCCGGGAATTTGGAATCGGATTTATCAACGATTCTGTGGGTTGGGTTGGCGGTGAAAATACAGGTTATCAGACGCTGAACGGTGGGCTGAGCTGGACCAACAAAAACATCGGTCAGTATGCCAATAAGTTCAGCATTGTAAAAAATCCGGATGGAAGTCAGACGGCTTTCGCCATCGGATTGCGGATTTTTAAAATGAGCACATCCTCTCCCACGGCTGTTTCTTTTCCTAAGGAGGCGGAAACCGCTCCGCTCGTGTACCCCAACCCCGCGGAAGCCGGAAGCTTCATTTCCATTTCGCTGGAAAAACTACCCTGCAAAATTGTAAAGGCAGAATTAATTTCATTGGAAGGAAAAGCGAAGATGGAGCTTTTCTCCGGATTTTATCCGGGTACCCGGGAATCTCCCTTTATGTTTCCTCTTCCAATGGTTGCCAGTGGAAAATACATCATTCGTTTTACGGATGAAGCCGGTAAGAAATTTCAACAGGATCTCATCATTACCAACTAAGAAAAATACACTCCGAATGAAAAGCATCGCACCATTTTTTCTTCCATTCTGCATTTACCTATGCCTGAATAACAGCCTTTCGGCGCAAGACAAACTTAGTAGAAAACCCTGGTTCGGAGCCCAGTTTACCTACACCGATGCCGAAAAAAAGACCGGCTGCATCATTACCCGGGTCGCCGGAGGTACCAGCCAGGCACTGAAACTGCAGAAGGACGACATCATCACGCAGATGGGTAATTCGCCCATTGCGGCCTGGACCGAATTACCGGAGAAATTCCGCAGCTACAAACTGGATGATCTGATGGAGGTGAAAATCATCCGGAATAAAAAGGAAATGAAACTGCGGGCAAAGGTGGTGGGCCGGGCATTTGAAACCGATGACAATGCCGAAGTGATTTACGATCAGGCGGCTTACAAGGAAGGTCAGTTGCGGGTGATCATCAACAAGCCAAAAAAAGAGGGCCGTATGCCCGCCATGCTCTTTATCCCGGGCTATACATGCTCCAGCATCGACAACCTCACTTTTGACCATCCCTACAAGAGAATTGTGGATGCCTATGTGGATGCCGGGTATGTTACCCTGCGAATAGAAAAAAGCGGTTTGGGTGATAGTAAAAACACGCCTGCCTGTGAATCCTGCAACCTGCTGGATGAAATCGAAAACTTTGAAGTCGGCTTGAAAAAGCTGAAATCCCTGCCTTTTGTGGATACCAGCCGCATCATCATTTTTGGTCATTCGATGGGCGGCATTGTGGCGCCTGCCATCAGTGCCCGAAACAGGGTCGCCGGCGTGGTGGTGTATGGCACAACGGCTAAGTCCTGGTTTGAATACCAACTCGAAATGTACCGCGTTCAGAATGCATTGGCCGGTATGAATCCAATAGAGGTAGAAAAATCGGTACTGGAACAGTACGATTTGAATTACCGCTTCTTTATGAAGAAGGAAAAACTGGAAGACATGGCGAAAAGTCCCGAGGCCGACAGCATTTTGCGCACTGTCTGGGGATACGATGGCAAAGGGAAGATTTACGACAGAAACTCAGAATACTGGCGGCAGATTCAGGATTATCCGCATTTGGAGAATTGGAAAAACACCGGTGCGAAAGTACTCGTGCAATTCGGGGAGTCTGATTTTCAGGCTTTCTCCAAAGCAGATCACGAGCAAATTGTCAATACGGTGAATCATTTTCATCCCGGCCATGCGGTACTGAAAACCTATCCCCTCACAGATCATTTTTTTGCCCGGTCGGGCAGCATGAAGGAGGCTTATGATAAATTCGGAACCGGACAAATTCAGAAACTGTTCGATGAATACAATCCGGAAGTGGGCCTTTCTGCTGTGGCCTGGAGCAACGATGTAATCAACAACAAAGACAGTTCAGCGAAGAAGCCGAACCGCAGCTGGCAAAAACTGAAGACCGAAAAATATCCCGGAAAACAGGATGACATTGCATTCCTGAACGAAAAAGAAGGTTGGTATGTAAATGGCTACGGCAGCATTTACCACACCGGCGACGGAGGTCAGAATTGGGAGAAGCAATTGGAAAAGAAAGGAACCTTTTTCCGCTGCATTGCTTTTGTAGATAGTTTAACCGGTTTTGCAGGAACCGTAGGCACCGATTATTTTCCCAATGTGAGCGATACCATTCCCTTGTATGGAACCAGGGATGGAGGTAAAACCTGGAATCCGGTATCGTATTCAGGTCCGTATGTGAAAGGACTTTGCGCCATAGATGTGGTGAAGGAAAAATTCATCAATCACGGAAAAACGGATTATAAATACCACATCTATGCCGTTGGTAGGGTGGGTGCGCCTGCCAGCCGGATGGAGTCGCACGATGGCGGCCTGAGCTGGACATCCCACAGCATGAACAAGGATTGCAAAATGCTTTTTGATGTTAAAATGCTGGATAAGAACAAGGGGTTTGTTTGTGCCGCAACGGATGAAGATGTAGAGAAGTCAAATGCCCTCATTTTAAAAACCAGTGACGGTGGTAAAACCTGGAAAAAGGTTTATCAGTCGGATCGACCGTTTGAAACAAGTTGGAAAGTATCCTTTCCAACGGAAAAAGTGGGCTATGCCAGCATTCAATCCTACAACCCTGACCAAAATGTAAAGCAGCAGCGCATTGCCAAAACAACGGATGGAGGCGACAGCTGGAATGAAATCAATCTGGTAGAGGATGCCGCAGCACGCCAATTTGGAATTGGGTTTATCGACGAAAATCACGGCTTTGTGGGAACGATGAACAGCGGCTACGAAACCAAAGATGGCGGTTTAAGTTGGAGGCCCATTAATCTGGGTTTGGCTTGCAACAAAATCAGAGTGTATAAAGATGCGAATGGAAAATTTTATGGCTATGCCATTGGCGTGGATGTAATGAAGTACTAATTTTGAAATTGTAATCGATAACTTGATAGAGCAATGGAAACACAATTACCCGGTTTAAGCTCCTTAATCCGAAACCATTGGAAAACGATTTTCCTGGTCGTTTTTACCTTTTATTTTCTCTATTCCTGGCCGGATATCAAGCAGGGAATTTTGGATGGGTGGGCTGGAAAATAAAGCAGGATGGACAAAGTGAACGGGACACAATGGACTCAGATTGAGCCCAATAATGAGAAAGGCAAATCCCCATATTGGTTTGGTATTGTTTGGAATGGAAATAATTTTTTAAAAACTTAATTAAAAACATAAATGAAACGAACGAGAATAATTTTTCAAGTTTTACTGGCAATGCTGGTATCATCAAGTTATGTAACACAGGCACAAAACCAGCTAGTTGTTACCCGAACGAATGGACAAACAGAAGCATTTAATGTTTCGGATATCCGAAGCATAAAATTTGCAAACAATACCATGAACTTAACCGAGAATAATGGCAGTCAAAGTTCCTGGCCCATGGCTGATGTTGCCCAGTATGCATTTTCGGATGCAACTTCTATCGGCCAGCCTACACTGGCTGAAAGCGGGCAGGCAAGTATATTTCCAAATCCGGTTTCGGATAATGTACGAATTGAATACTCAACTTCTGGCGAAAGCAGAATAGCCATTGAACTTTTGGATTTTACTGGCAAGGTCTTGCGCACTGTTTATAATGGGATGCATCAGGGAAAAACCACCTATACCTGGAAATCGGATTTACCTGCTGGTATTTATTTATGCCGTATTGCATCTAAACACAAAAGCACTTCCAAAACCTTTGTAATTCAATAAAGACATGAAAAACAGCTTCTTTATATTTTTTACACTTACAAGTCTGTGTGCGATTGGTCAAACCCAACAAAATATTCTTAAAAACACAGGCACAGTAACAAACGCAATATCAAACATAGATAGCATACGGTTCAATGGGTCTTCGGAAACCATGGAAGTCGTATTGCAAGGTGGAACTATAGAATCACATTCCCTCGCAGATATTATCAAAGTGAACTTCACTTCGGTAAGCGCAAACAGCTGCGGAATCAGCAATGTGCATAACCCTGCCAAAACCTATGGAACGATGACCGATTTGCAAGGCAATGTGTATAAAACAATCCTTATTGGCAGCCAGGAGTGGATGGCTGAGAATCTGAAAACAGACCGTTACCGCAATGGCGATGCCATTCCCAATATCCTTTCGAATGGCGTTTGGGCCAGCCTTACTTCCGGTGCAACTTGCTGGTTGAACAATGACAGTGCTGCCAATGCCTGTGCCTTCGGAAGGATATACAACCGTTTTGCAGTGGTGGATTCCCGAGGG
>JBIKMV010000041.1:0-17055 GCA_044359055.1 Catalimonadaceae bacterium | reverse complement strand
GCAGTGTTGATCTGACGGCAACCTCAGGCAGTGCCTACAGCTGGTCGAATGGCGCTTCAAGCCAATCGGTTACAGTAAGTGCAAGCGGCAATTATGCTGTTACAGTTACCGATGCCAATGGTTGTCAGGGAACGGCTTCACAGTCGGTAACGGTAAATGCCAATCCATCGGTAAGCATATCAGCCAATGGCCCGACGACCTTCTGTCAGGGCGGCAGTGTTGATCTGACGGCAACCTCAGGCAGTGCCTACAGCTGGTCGAATGGTTCAACAGGTCAGTCGGTTACTTTAGATGCGAGCGGAAATTATTCTGTTACAGTTACAGATGCGAATGGTTGTCAGGGAACGGCTTCACAGTCGGTATCGGTAAATGCCAATCCCGCTGTTTTTGTTGTTTCGGGGGGTGGTTCCTTTTGTTCATTTCCCGGGGCAGGAGTTTCTGTTACCCTATCAGGTTCTGAAAATGGAGTCAATTACACTTTCGCAAATTCCTCCGGAGGGTCTTCTGAGGTTCTTGCCGGCACAGGTTCACTACTTACCGCTTCTGGCTTCAGTCAGGCCGGAACCATTTCGGTCTCAGCCGTTAATATGGTAACAGGTTGTATCATGGCGATGGACAGTACGGCACAAGTAGCTATCGTTAATGCCTCAGCATGGTACCCTGATACAGACGGTGATGGGTATGGCAGGAGCACAGGTTCCGTTTTGGCCTGTGAAAAGCCTTTCGGGTATGTTTCGAATAGCAATGATTGCAATGATAACAACGCCGCAATAAATCCGGCTGCATCTGAAATCTGCAATGGTATTGACGACAACTGCGATGGGATGGTTGACAATGGTACACCCTCTCTCCCTGTAACAGGCAATATTGCAGGCTCATCGGCTGTATGCCGAAGCACCTCCGGTATTGTGTTTTCCGTTGATGCTGTTCTTGGTGCAAGCAGTTATGTCTGGACTCTTCCCTCAGGCGCTACAGGAACTTCAGTAACAAACAGCATCAGTGTTGCCTTTTCTTCAACCTTTGCCGGTGGAAATATATGCGTAACTCCACGAAATGGCTGCTTAAACGGAACCCAAAGGTGTATCACAATAACAGTGATAACTGTTAGGCCGGGTCAGCCGGGGGTAATTTCTGGTATCACGGCTGGTGCCTGCTCTACACAGGTCCGTACCTATTCAGTAGCTCCTGTGTCTGGTGCAACCTCCTACACATGGACAGCACCCGCGGGTAGCAGCATTGTAAGTGGACAGGGTACAAACTCAATGGTGCTGCAGTTTGCAGCCGGATTTTCTTCCGGCACCATAAGTGTTTCGGCAAATAATTGCGCTGGAGCCTCCACGATCCGAACTTTGTTTTTGACAAGGACCACCAATACGCCTGCTTCCATATCAGGGCCACTTACCGCAGTCTGTGCGGGTAGCAGACAAACCTATTCTACACCTGCGGTCGATGGTGCTTCTGTTTACACCTGGACAGTTCCCGCCGGGGCCATCATAAATAGTGGTCAGGGTACAACCTCAATCACCGTTACTTTCCCCGTTCCTTTCACCAGCGGAACCATCTCAGTAAACTCCGGAACAGCCTGTTCTTACAGCACAAATCGTTCCATTGCCGTTTATTCAGTGCCCGTTTCACCTGCCTCCATTACAGGTCCTTCTTCAGGAGTCTGTGCCGGAAGTACACAAACTTATACATGTCCTGCCTCCACAACAGGTGCAACTGTCTACAACTGGTCGGTACCTGCCGGAGCGATAGTGAACAGCGGTCAGGGAACAACTTCTGTTTCGGTTACTTTTCCCACCGGTTTCCTTTCTGGCAGCATTTCTGTAACAGCAGGTAATAGTTGTGGAAACAGCACATCTCGTACTCTGTCTGTAAGGGCAGTACCTTCACAGCCCGGTACCATAGCAGGTTCTTCCAGTGGGGTGTGTGGTGGGTCGACCTATACCTACACCATCGCTGCTGTAGCCAGTGCCACTTCATATATTTGGATTGTACCTGCCGGAGCAATAGTGAACAGTGGTCAGGGAACAACCTCTGTTTCGGTTACTTTTCCCGCCGGTTTCGTTTCTGGCAGCATATCTGTCACAGCAGGCAATAGTTGTGGAAGCAGTGTCGCAAGGACTCTTTCCATCGGTTCGGTTCCCGGGCAGCCCGGTACCATAACCGGCATATCTGTTGGGGTCTGCGGCGGGACTTATACCTACACCATTGCGGCAGTAGCCAATGCCACTTCATATAACTGGACGGTTCCTTCCGGATGCACCATCACAACAAATTCGGGAACTTCTATGACCATGAGTGCTTCAACGGCTTTTGTAAGCGGAAATATCTCGGTGGCTGCGGCAAATGCCTGCGGATCAGGAACCGCCAGAACCCTTGCCATCAGCAGGATACCTGCGACACCTTCGGTTATTTCAGGGCCTGCTTCTGTTTGTCCTCTTGCAACGGGACTTGCTTTCAGTGTTACAGCAGTATCAGGTCTCACTTACAACTGGACGCTTCCCACCGGGGCTTCTATTCTCACCGGGGCAGGAACCAATGCCATAACCGCCAAATGGGGAACTGTGGCAGGAAGCATTTCTGTCAGAGCTGCCAATGCTTGTACCACTTCTGCTGTCAGGTCTCATTCTGTGGCTCTTGCTGCCTGCCGGTCCGGATTGGAGGGTGGAGATGTTCAGCCATCATTCAGCCTTTACCCTAATCCTGGTCACGGAAGGTTTCAGATCAGGACTGAAGGGATCAGCGGAAATGTTAAAATCAAGGTTTACAATATGCTGGGAACGCTTGTCATGGAAACTGGCGAGCAGGATGTCAGCAATTTTTTAGAGTTAAATCTCACCGACCAGCCTTCAGGAATTTATCTCCTAAAATTTATCGCCGAAGGTTTTGAAAAAGATCTGAAAGTGGTCAAAAACTAATCGGACAAAATCCGATGCCTCCCAAAAACCGGGTTTCTTCAGGAAGCCCGGTTTTTTTATTTCTCGTATTTCAGTTTTATCCCATGATATTGCTCCTGCTGCAGATAGTTCTTTCTGAGGGGAAAACCTTTCCAGTCATTGGGTAATAACAGATGGGCTGGATTGGGGTGATTCTCAAAATCAATTCCGAATAGTTCTGCACACTCCCGTTCATGCCAGTCTGCGGTTTTCCAGATATGGCTCACCGACTGGAAATTTGCCTTTTCACCATTTAAAGTTTCTTTTTCAGTCCATACATGCACCTGATGACCTCTGGTGTAGGAACTCAGGTAATAATGCAAACGAAGGGTTTCTTTTTCCCCGAAAATATGTTCAGCAGACAGGCAAATCAGATAATCGCACCAGAAAGCAGAATCTTTGTGCAGATGGGAAAGGAGGTTGAGGGAATTTTCCGG
This sequence comes from Catalimonadaceae bacterium, assembly GCA_044359055.1. Classification (GTDB taxonomy): domain Bacteria; phylum Bacteroidota; class Bacteroidia; order Cytophagales; family Flexibacteraceae; genus CAMDMI01. The sequence goes on along the minus strand of JBIKMV010000041.1, from coordinate 13,679 downwards.
ACTTATCCGAAGCTGATGGCCACCCGAAACAGGGTTAAATCCTGCATAATCACAGGGGAATTTGTCGCTTAGTTCAGGAAATAATCCGTTCATGGGCATTTCGGTTAATCAAATCCGGTTTTGGCAATTCTTCTGAGGCCGGACTTCCTTTGATTTTTTTCTGAAGTTTGAGAATTCCACCTATCAGGGCTTCGGGTCTTGGCGGACAGCCGGGCACATATACATCGACAGGAATAATTCGATCTACGCCTTTTACCACATGATAACCGTGCTCCCAGTACGGGCCTCCGCAGTTGCTGCAGCTTCCCATACTGATGACATATTTTGGCTCCGGCATTTGCTCATACAGGCGCTTTACCCGGTCAGCCATTTTAAAGGTAACAGTGCCGGAGACTATCATCAGGTCGGCTTGCCTTGGTGATGCTCTTGGTATGACACCAAAGCGGTCCAGGTCGTAACCGGAGGCATAAGTGCTCATCATTTCTATGGCACAGCAGGCCAGCCCAAAGGACAGGGGCCATAAACTGGATGCATTGGCCCATTGGAGCACATCCTCTACACTGGTTAGGATTATGCCTGCTTCACCTGTTTTTTGATTCATTTGGTATCGTATTTCGAAAAACAAAAATATCAGGAAGCTACTCCTAAAAAAAGTATTTGATTGTGAGAACTGTATCCCCTCGTGAAAACAGAATTCAGATTTCCTTTTTCATGGCCATCAATGGCTCTCAGGTTACATTACCTTTGAATTTTCTCAAGGGACGAATTTTATACAAAATAAAACTGCGCTTTGGATATTGAAAAGGCATAACCCGGGATTCCGGATAGTCTGGAAATCCATGAAAGGCCTGAATTCACTTTTATCGCTCAAGCCTGAGCCTAGCTTGAGTTAAACTTATCATCTATTATCGGCGAATCCGAAAGTGGTTTTCAAGGTTGTTATCAGGCCGGAAAATTTCTTCAAGCAGTTGATCCGATAAAATTTATAAAGGGTTAAAATCATTCATAACATTGCGTATTTTGAGTAAATAAAGCTTGTTTAAAAAAATATTCAAAAAAATATGCCATAAAAAAAACCTTTTTCAACTTATGGTGTTTAAAAAGCACTTGAAGACAGAAATCAAGTAAAAAAACGTGGAGATTCCGAAAATCCTAAAGAGTAGGAAAATTTAAAAAACAAGTAAAATGGAGCATTTGAAAATTGCAAGCGACAATTATGTAGCATTCACATTTTTCATCGGTACAATGGCCATGATGGCTGCCTCGGTTTTCTTTTTCTTCGAACTGAATAACACTTCGAAAAAATGGAGAACATCAGTTTTGGTTTCCGGTCTTATTACCTTCATCGCAGCAGTGCATTACTACTACATGCGGGGTTACAATCTGGAAACAGGTGAATCACCCACATTTTTCAGGTATGTAGACTGGATTCTTACCGTGCCGCTGATGTGTGTGGAGTTCTACCTGATTACCAAAAAGGCAGGAGCAAAAATTGGGCTTCTTTGGAAATTGATTTTCGCTTCTCTGATCATGTTGGTGACCGGATATTTCGGAGAAACCATTGACAGGGATAACAGCGTTATGTGGGGTGTTATTTCAGGTGCTGCATATTTTTATATTGCATATCTTGTTTGGTTCGGAGAAGTTGCCCAACTTTCTCAGACAGCTGGTCCTCAGGTAGCGAGTGCAACCCGGGTTCTGGCATGGTTTGTACTGGTTGGATGGGCCATTTATCCCCTGGGTTACATTCTGGGAACTCCCGGTGGTTTGTTTGGAGTTCAGCTTGTTGCCGACCCTGCAGCTGCCTCTCATTCTATGGACCTTGTATACAACATTGCCGATGCCATCAATAAAATTGGTTTCGGTCTTGTTATTTATGCCTTGTCCAGGTCTGAAGAAGAATAGTCTGATAATAAGTTCTGTGTTTCTTAAGCCGGAGATTTTCTCTATGAAAATTTCCGGCTTTTTTTGTCCCCGTTTTGAAAATACCCTGCATCTGAATCCAATCCCAATTGTCATAAATTCTACCCTGAACCCAGACTGCTTTCTGCTTAACTCCGCACCTTTCAAAGGAAATCCCAATGAATGCCGGCATATTTGAATTCAGATTCCGATTGACTTCTGAATCTGATTTAAGATTGTATATGCCTTTTTTTATTTTTTAGATAGAAGTTAAAAATACCAAAAATATAATCTATCCAACCCTCACCGGGGTAATTGGATACCGAAATCCGGCCATTGCTGAGGGCTTATTTCTGACTTGGAATTCCAGCCAAAAAAGAAAATGCTTCATCTGACGGTCTATAAAAAAAGGTTTTAATATGTTAAAGGATAAACTCATTTGGAATTATTATCCCGGAATCCGCCAAAGAAGCTGGCTATGAGGAGAAAAATTGCATAAACCAAAGAAATCCGAAATTCGTTGCCGTGCTTCGCTTACAAGCCATCTGTTGGTGAAGGATTTTACCCATCCGGTTTATGGTAGCAGCCATTTGAACCAGGAAATGATTTTCTTACGAATACCCGAACAGAACTGATGGGGACACAAAAAGTAAAAAAAAGGCCCTGCTTTTCAGCGGGGCCTTTTTTTTATATAGCGGATGAATTTTACTCTTTAACCAGAGTCTGAACTTTTACCTGACCATCCATGGCCACGCTGAAGAAGTAAAGACCTGAGTTGAGGTTGCTCACAGAAACAGGAAGCATAACTTCTCCGCGTCCTATTGTTTTTTCAGATTCAAATACAACCTGACCCAGAGTATTTCTCAGAGTAATCTGAACCCTGCCTCCTTTTTCGGAAAAAAGATTGGCATTCACAGATTCTTTGGCAGGATTGGGGAACAGAAGAACATTCAGCAGATCGCCTTTGGCCAGAACTTTAGAAACTGAGAGGGTCTGAGCTACAAATGAAATTTCATCCCCATAGGCAACTCCTGCAGCATTCTGAGCATAGGATCTTACATAGTAGGTGGTTCCGGCAGTCAAACCTGTGATTTGGCTTACAAATGCTCCTGTTCCGGTACCATTGAAGGTTTTTGTAGAAAGACTGATGGTTGGAGCAGGAGCTGTGCTCCAGCAAACACCACGGGCAGTGATGGCTGCACCACCGTCTGCAGTAATATTTCCTCCTGAGGTTGCCGATGTACCTGTTGTGTTATTGGAGATAGGATCGGTAGTCAGGGTGGCAATGGATGCAGCGGACTGCGTGGTGAAGAAAATTTCATTGCCATATGCAGTTCCATTTGCAGTGGTAGCATAAGCACGCAGGTAGTAGGTGGTACCGGCGGTCAGTCCTGTTACACTGCTGCTGTAATCACCTGTACCTGTTCCATCACTGGTTTTTGTGCTCAGGGCGATTGTAGGATTAGGAGAAGTATTCCAGCAAACCCCTCTTTCGGTTACGGGTGAACCACCGTCGCTCAGAATACTGTTGTTCACAGTAGCTGAGGTTTGGGTGATATTGGCAACGGTTGTAGATGTTGTACAAACAGCGAGAGCAGTGGGTGCAGCAATTTTTCCGAAATTGGGATAGATTGCAAAAGGCCTTCTTAAAGCAGAGCTGAATACATTCAAATCTGTCCAAGCACCATTGCTTGGTGCTCCGTTAAATTTCACAAAAAAGGTATTCCTTCTGTAGATTTCGGGGAAGTTCCCGATTCCGACTGTTGAATCACCTAGTTCATTTACAGCGACAAAAAACTCGCCTGCGGCAATAGGTAGGGGAGAATCAAGTGGCAGGGTAACCAAAACTCCGTTTGCCTCATCATCGGCAGTAGCCGTGTAAACACTGGTAGTGGTGATGGGCGTGGTTCCGATAACGCCGTTGGTTACAGCATAAATGCTTGCCGATGAGGGCTGGCCTGCATAAGGGCCTGACAAATAATAGGATACAGATGTCAGGGTATCAGCTGCAGCCAGAGAAAATTTAGTTCCTAGCGCACCTTCCGCTGCTGAACCGGCACCGATTCCGATGGTTCCGGCAATGCTGTTGTCGAAGAAAGAATAATCTCTGGCATAGGTACTGTCGGACATGGTAAAGAAAGATGCGATGGTGTCGTTGGATGTATTCTGATCTCCGGGATAGTTGGTGATTCCGGATACCATCATAAGGTCTCCGGGAGTGTAAAGTCCGTTAACCAAAGGAGCTGTGTTAAACAATCCGCTTTGACCCGGACCTAGGGTTTGGGTCGGAACCTGAAGAGTTTGAACCAAAGCATCGGTTTGCAAATCCATTACTGTTACTGTAGGCGAAAAATTAGCCAGAGTGGTGGTTCCAGCAGATTTAATTCTTCCTCCGTATCTTACGCTCAGGTTGGCATTTTTGGGCCATGCGGCATATCCTTGTGCAGTACCTATGCTGTCAATGGCGGCATCGAAGGCAGGGGGAGCAATATCGTATCCCACAATGCCCCCTCCCTGACTGAGACAGGTAAGGGTTAGGTCAGGATAGCCCGGGAAATTGGCAAGAAAAACTCCACCTGCGGAGCCACCCGGATTGATAATGTCCAAATCAACATCCCGTTTTACACCAGTTTGTGTGCCGGTGGCTGAAAGTTGTACCATTACAGCAGCACTTTCAGGTTGCCCCTGATCGAATGCCCAGAAAACTGAGTTGGCACCTTTGGCTTCATAAGCAACGCCATACATACCGGTTAAGCCGTGTGTAGCAGCCGGAATGTTATTGATAAGGGTGGCTGTATTTCCGGTTGGTTTATTGATTTGATATATAGGGGTGTCAAAGTTTCCGACAAAAAAACTGCCACTGCCATTGTTGCCCTGAGGATTGAAAGTAATCCATCGGATGGAAGTGGCGGCTGGGATTCCGGCAGGCATTGCAATCTGACGGGTTCTTGTCCGAGTTACCGGATTGATTACCTGAACATTTCGGCTATTGTTTCCGGCATAAATAAAGGTACCATCATAGGTCATACTTCTCACTGCGCCGATACCTGTAATTCTGATTGCCTGAACAAAGTTGAAGGTAGAATCAAAAATATACAGCGAGTCTGCTACCTGCCATCGAGATGCATAAAAGAAACCTCTTGCATAGCAGACTCCGGCAAATCCGGTACGGCCGCTAAGCTCTGTCGGATCAAATACAAAGCGAACATCCCAAAGGTTCTGAACTGTATTGCCGCCTCCCGGCTGGGTGTTGACAATGTTGGTGGGCTGATTGGTCAGTTTTTGTCTTTCCTTTCCAGCACTTCTCAGGCCCGGTAGTTTTGTGGCCTGACCCATTCCTGTCAGGGCTATAAGACTGAAAATCAGTGCAAAAAACCCTGTTGTGTAAATTTGTTTTTTCATTGAAACTGAACTTTTCTTGGTTGTTTAAAATTCGAAGCGCAAAGAACCATTTTTTTTTATTTCCTGCATTCTTTTTTTTGACAATTTTGAATGCAATTGGTTTAGACAAGTTATTCTGAAAACACTGCTATTCCGGAGGAAATAATGAAGGAGAGAGTTATAAAATTAACCGTAACTTCCCAATATGCGTCTCTGATAAATGGCTGTTTTTTACAGCCAAAACAAAAGTTAAACTTTTTTTTAAAAAACTAGGGCCGAAAAAGGACCGGAATAATTTCCCGTGAAAAAAAACAACTCAGTTCAGAAGAATCTTTCTGCTGAATTTTTTTCCTCCCATTTCCATATTCAACAAATAAACACCGGAAGCGATACCTCTCAGTGGAACTATGCTTATTTCCTTATCCAGTTCAAACCGGATGGATGTCTGAAAAACCTTTTTTCCCTGTGCATCAAAAAGGGCAATTTCCGCAGGACCTGAGGAAGAGGATTCAATGAGTTCAATGCTGATTTCATTGCCTGAAGCCGGATTGGGATAAATTTTTATTTCAAAGGGGAAAGACAGAACCGGTTTTCCTCCTGCCAGGATATGGGCTTTTATAAAACTGGGAATTCCCCAGCCGATCAGATTATTTGGGTTTTCTTTGTTTGATGCAGTATTTTTCAAATTGTTGATGACCTGAAGGGCGGTAAGCCCGGGATGTGCCTGCCAATAGCCGGCAACCAGGCCCGTGATAATAGGAGCCGAAAAACTGGTTCCGTTTCCTGAGGTGATGCCATTGTTGGAAAAAAGATTGGCAATTATCGCTGAACCTCCCCGGGCCACAAGGTCGGGTTTGATTCGACCGTCAGCAGTGGGGCCTTTGCCGCTGAAACTGGAATACAGTTGCTGCTCGTTTACAGACCCAGCAGTCAGAATATTTTCAGCATCGGAGGGTACGGAAATGTATCCTCCCCAGGAATTATTGGAGCCTTCGTTTCCGGCGCTGGAAACCACCACAATACCTTTGGATGCTGCCATACCTGCCGCTTTCGATGCCAGAGATGTTGAACCGTTCAAGGTATTGTAATTGTAATCAAGGGAAGGTGTATCGAATGTGGTGTAGCCCAAAGATGAATTCACAATGTCTGCCCCAATGCTATCGGCCAGTTCGAGCCCGGCCACCAGGTAAGCGCACTCAATTTCGTTTTCAGAAGCCACATCTTCGGTGCGGATCAGGTAAAAACTGGATTCAAATGCGCCTCCGTACAATTGCCCCGGCATTTTGGCGCCAATGTTGCTCAAAACAGCCCCGCCGTGCCAGTGGTCCTGATAGACATCACCATCCCGGTCAACCAGATCACGGGTTCCTGCAATCTTGTTTTGAGCAAAAAGGTGGGCAAAGGCAACATGGTTGTTTACATTCAGAAAGCCTGCATCCATCACGGCAATCAGTTTCCCCTCTCCATGAAATCCCATGGCATGCATAGAATCCATTCCCAGCATCACATTCTGATTGGCCGAAATGCCGTAATCCAGAGTTTGAATTCCATCTGCATTCTTTTTTTTAAGGAGGCTGGATCGAATTTTACTGTTCAGAGGCTTTGAAGAAATTACAAAAGGAAGGGCTTCTATGTTCGAAAGGGCTGAGATCGGGCAATCAATGATAGCGCCATTGAGCCAGCGAAGGGGGTAGAGAACCGAGGCCCCAGCCTGATTCAGGCCGTTCAGGTAGGAGGGGGTAACGGGTAAATCTGTGCTGTCGATGGGGAGGTTTTGGGAAATCCTGCGTTGAATGGACCGCGGAGCCAAGAAAGCACCCGGATTGCTGATTGAAAAGGGATTGCCTCCCTGCTTGTTTTTAAAATAAACTACAAACTTTTTGTTCTGAGCTTGAGCAACATTCCCTGAAAAAAGCAGGAAAATTAAAGCAAAAGCCCCAAGCAATTTATTCTTTTCCGGTTTTGAGCAGAACATAGTTTTTATCGTAGCCGATTTGAATTTTTCGTATTGGTTTTGAACATGCATCAGATTCGCTCAGGTCGAATGTTATCGCTTTCCTTTTCCGGAATACCAAACCTATATTTTTTAAATAGGTTTCGAAAAATACCTGATTGCTCACACAATTGGAATCGGATTTTTGAAGGACTTGTAAAGATGGATAATTCTGACCATTCCAGCTGTAGTTTTGGCCGAGATTTTTTACAATAGCCCGGTTGCTGCCATTGTTGTCCTGCAGGGTATTGTACTGATTGATATCCCAGTTGCTGCCTTCGCTTAGCGGGAATCGGAGTTTTACCAGGGGACGGTTGTTTTCGGTTTTAAGGATTTTGTCGGGGTTTGCCCTGAGACTCCAAACCGAATCAAGACGCCAGCCCATTGCGGTATCTGCTGTTTTGTACAATTCGGTTCTGAAAACCGGATGTCCTTCCTGCCGCAGCAGGGTGTCTTTGATTATTTCTTTCAGAAAGTAAGTTCCCGATAAGGTATCACCCGAAAAGGTGAATGCCGTGGTGTCTACCCTGTAAATCCAGAATCGGCCAACCTCCACAGGATAATATTCTGTTCCTGAGGGTATTTCGGCGGGGTCAATATCCTCGGGTGAACAGGAAAAAAAAGCCAGTACTGCAGCCAGCAGAATCAAATAGAACCAAGCAGCAGACTTTTTCATATTCAAAGGCAAATAAAGACAAGGCATCTGATATATTTTCCGGCATGTATGAATTTTTGAAAAAAAAGGAGCCTTCATTTTTTGTGGGTTGATGTTTCTTAATGTATTTATAATGAATATTTTAAGATGGTTTCTCAAAAATTATATTTCCTTTGGTCTGCAGGCTAAAGAGCCGGATTTTATTTTTTTTTACTTTTGATTGTCTTTTTGTTGAGTGCTCAATCGAATTCTATGGATTTTCTTTCTGTTCCGGTTAAGGGGTTAAGCCATACCCTTTTATTAGTATTTCTTGTTTTTCTTCTTTCTGATTGCAGGCAAGAGGATACGAATTCAGACTCCGGATTGATTAATGTTCGGGTACGGATAAAACATTTGGCCGGGGGCAAACTTCTGGTTAAGGATCAGTTTGCTTTCCAAAATGCTTTTTCTCAGCCATATGCCATTCAATCTCTGGATTATTATCTGTCCAATTTCAAACTGAGGAATCCCTCACAGCAGGAGTTTTTTGCTGAAGTAGGCAGCTATCACCTTGTCAATGCTTTGCTGAATTCGGGCGAGACTATTTTTACCATAAATAATGTTCCGGGGAAAAAATTTTCAGAACTTGAGTTTTCAATCGGGGTAGATAGTGTGGCAAACTCCCGCACCGATCAGGTCGGCGACCTTGACCCTGCCAATGGGGGAATGGCCTGGGATTGGACTACAGGATACAAGTTTTTTGCCTTGACCGGAAGATGGCAGAAAGGCACTGAAACCAGGCCTCTTGTTTTTCACATTGGTGAAAATTTCAATTATAAAACGCTGGTTTTTAAATTCAGCGATGTGGCAAATTCTGATTTCGAAATCCGGAAAGACGCTGAAATTCAACTTGAATTTGATTTAAATGAAGCCTTTCAAAGTCCTGACAGTGTGAATTTTGAGAATACTTTTGATGTACATTCAAAAGCAAGCGGTTCCGGGAAAATAGCCAACAATTATGCTCAGGGTCTTTTCCGGCTGGCGGGGGTTCGTTAGTCTGTTTTTCCTGCTGAATTCCTGCAACGACAGGGACAATCTGCCGGGAAATACCCAATCCGGTTTTTCAGAAAAAGAAGTAGACCTGGGCCGGAAACTTTTCTTTTTCAATGGATTATCCGGAGATGGAAAACAAAATTGTGCCTCATGCCATTTGCCTCAGAAGGCTTTTTCTTCTGAAAAAATTTTGAAGTCCAATGGGTTCGAAAGAAATGTACCCTCTCTTCTGAATCTAGAAAAAAGTACCCGGTTTTTCTGGGATGGCAGGGAGACCAATTTGGAATCTCTGGTAATCAAACCAATTTTGAGCAAGGCTGAAATGCATGGTAACTTGGTTTTGGCCATTGCCTGGATGAACAAGAGCAGAAAATGGAAAAAGGACTTTGAGACCGTGTATGGCCGGGATACCATCTATACAGCTTTGGTGGCTAGGGCTTTGTCGTCTTATGTCAGGAGTTTGACAGTGAAACCCTCAATGCCCCTTGCCGACTCTGATTACAAAAGAGGAAAAGCAATGTTTCAGGCACTGTGCCAATCCTGTCACAAGGGCGAAGCCTTTACCGATTTTGCTCTACGAAGGAGTGTGATTGCGGCGGAAGGACCCGATTCGGGCCATTTCAGTATCAGCCACAGAAAACAGGATGTTTATTTTTTTAAAACTCCTGGTATGGCAAGGATTGCCCAAACGGCTCCTTACACACACGATGGGCGCTTTTCTACACTAGAAAGTCTTCTGATGGCCTATTCCCGTGAACCCGGGATGCAAGACCTGAAAAACGAAAAGTCACGGAAAGCCCTTTTGAAATACATGAAAACCCTCTGATTTTCAGTTTTCCATGTACAATTTACCCAGATTCAGTCCCAAAGTTATTGAGCCCAGAATGGCCAGAGCCATAACCGAATACAAAACCCAGTTCATGGCATTGACCTGAATCTTTACCTTTTCATTGATTTTTTTTCCAAGGCTGAGTTCCACAGCTTCAAACTTTTTCATGGGCCGCACGGCATTCTGAAACTTGATGCTGCTCTCGAGTTTAAACCGGTTGGCCGCTACAGAACCATGTCCGGCTCCATGCAGGCTTATGATGTAGCCCTCTTCTTTTCGATACACTTTGTGGGCCCTGGCAAATTCTTTCAAATCCTCCCTTTCAATGGCTTCCATCGAAGAAGAGGAGGTAATGTACAAATTGGTTAGTGAATCTATTTCGTTGTTGTTCCGCTTGATGTCGTCAAGAAGCTGAATCTGATTTTCGAGACTGAGGCCCGTGAGAAATTCTTCAAGGTGAAAGCGGTTTTGATACTGCAATTCCAGCACTCTGGAGATGTCCATGGCAGGAATGAGTTTTTTCGCAAACAGCTCGCTGAATTGTCGTTGAATTTTGTTGACCCCGGAAATGCTGTAAATGCCAATACCCAACAGCAGCAGCAACTGAAAATAATAAACAGCAATCAGATTAATTCTTGACTTCTTGGATTTAAGCCAGCGCACCGGATTTTGAATCGTTTTCGTCCCGCAAATTAGAACCGAATACTTCAAATAAAGAAGCCCGTTTTAAGGATAGTCAATAAACAGGTTCTTAAATTTCCTTTGCAGGCAATCCCAAATGGTCGCTGAAGACGGGTCTGCAGGAATTCAGGCTGGGGAATAATCCACGTCCCTCAGAATTTTTCCCGATTTTCCTGCATTTTTGAATCCTCAATTGATCTCCGAATTTGTCTCTCTCTTTTTCGAAAAAGCACCTTTTTCTCCTTTCCGGGGCTCTTCTTGTGCTGGGATTTGGGGTTTTTCGGACCTCCTTGCATCTGGAGCAATTGATGGACATCCGGTTTTACGACGAAAGCTATTATTTGTGCCAGGGTGTTTTTCATCCACCAACCACCTGGGAGGCCGATTATTCAGCTCTGTATTCTCTGTTTTACAAAGGTTTGTCCCTTGTTTTCGGGAGTGATGCAGTTTTCCTGTATTACCTGAGTTACCGGATTTGGGCTTTTATTCTGGGCTTTTTAGTCTTCTATATTTTATGGAAACAAGGGGTTCATTATGGTATAAGCCTGGCATGGGCCTTGTGCAGTCTGAGTGCAGAAATCAACTATCCCTTGTGGCCTAAGGCAGGTCACCTGGCCATGACCGGTATAGCTGTGGCCCTTTTCGGGATAAAGAAACTTTCCGTAAAAAATCCTGCTGTGTGGCTCTGGTGCAGCGGAATCTGTCTTTTGCTGAGCTGGGTAAGGCCTGAATTTCTTTCGGCATGCATTCCCGGATTCCTGATATTCTTGTATAAAACCCGTAAAGACCTGAAATCAGTCTCAGGCTTTCCTTTGTGGGTTTTTGTGCCATTGCTGGCTTCTGTTTTTTGCCTTTTTCTTTGGGGAATTCCCGGTGGAAACTCCGGCAGGGGATTGGTGGCATTCGGGCAACATTATGTGCACAACTGGCGGTATATTTCCGGAAATAACCAGGGTGACCTGATGTGGGATTGGGTCAATTGGAGGGAGATTTTTTTTCGGGATTTTCCGGGTGCCGGAAATTTTTTTCAAGCCCTGACCGTAAATCAGGAAGCTTTTTTCTCCCATATCTTTTTCAATGCCAAACATCTGATTTACAAAGCATTTGTTTATTTTTTTGAGTCTCTTTTTCCAAACAGATGGCTCGGATTGCCGGTAACCTATTCGGTGGCCATAGTCTGGCTGCTGCTCGAAATTTCGGCTAGATTTGAAGGGGGGATCCGGTGGTGGAAAAAAGTGAAGCCACAAACAGCCTTCCTATTGCACCCTGTTCTGCTTTTGATGCTGCCCTCATTTCTGGCCGGATTGCTCTTTCAGCCCAGACCGCATTATCTCATTCCATGGTTTCCGGTTTTTCTCTGGATAACGGGTCGTTTTCTTTCCTGCTTTTCATTTCCGAGATCCAGTGCGGCGACCCAAAATATCCTGAGTTCCCTTCTGGTATTGACTTTGGTTTTCTTCCTTCCGGATGCTTCGGCCTTTTTCAAAATCGGAAAAACCGAGAAAAGCGATAAACACAGGCCTTTTTTATCTTCTTTCAATTTTTTTGAACCCGAAACCCGGCAGGACCTTCGCCAGAAAATCCTGATTCGGCAAATGCAGAATTTCCCATGGCCTGCTCAAACCATCCTCTTCGATGCCTCTACCGGAGCAGCTGATTTTCTCGGAATCAGGGTTATCACTAAGGGAAAAACCGGTTTTGAAATGGATTATGACCGCCTGGCTGATTTTAAATATTTCGTTGAAAAAGAGCGGATAAACGCCATTTTTATTCGTCCATCTACCATTCGGTATGACAGAAAAATCAATGCTGATCCATACTGGCAGAAAATCAAAGCCTCATGGGCAGAGGAGGGATGGAATAAAATTCCGGTCGGCACTTATGGTGATTCACTGCTGCTTCGTGCCAAGCCTTGATTTCTTTTCTTAAGAATCAGTAAGCCCTCGCAAAAACCACCCTTCCGGCTGAGGGTTTGCCGCTTACCATACAGACTCCGGTTTTATCTTCTCGTTCGAGCGGAATGCAGCGAATGGTGGCCTTGGTTTCGTTTTTGATTTTCTCTTCGGTCTCGGCGCTGCCATCCCAGTGGGCTAGGATGAAACCTGGGTTTTCGTCGAGTTCTTTTTTGAAAGTTTCGTAATCGTCTACCTTCTTTGTATTCATGGTTCTGAAATTCAGCGCTTTCTGATAAATATTATCTTGAATTTCATCTAATAAAGACAAAATCCGATCTGCCAGGCCTTCAATTGGTACCGATGTTTTGCTCAGGGTATCCCGCCTGGCAAGTTCAATTTGATTGTTTTCCAAATCCCGGTTGCCGATGGCCAGCCTCACCGGTACACCCTTCAATTCATACTCCGAAAATTTCCAGCCGGGCTTGTGGGTATCTCTTTTGTCAAGCAGAACTGAAATACCTGCATCCTGAAGTATTTTCTTTATTTCCTCACATTTTTCAAAAAGGGCCTGATTGTCGTCTCCGAATACAATAGGCACGATAACCACCTGATGAGGTGCCAGTTTTGGAGGAAGCACAAGGCCATTGTCGTCTGAATGGGCCATAATCAGAGCACCCATCAGGCGGGTACTCACACCCCAGCTTGTGCCCCAAACATGCTCCAGAACGCCTTCCTTATTGGCAAATTTTACATCAAAGGCTTTGGCAAAATTCTGACCCAGAAAATGAGAAGTACCTGCCTGAAGGGCTTTGCCATCCTGCATCATCGCTTCGATACAATAGGTTTCCAGGGCACCGGCAAACCTTTCGTTTTCGGTTTTTACCCCTTTTATTACCGGCAGGGCGAGGTATTTTTCCGCAAACTCTGCATAAACTCCCAGCATTTTCACTGTTTCTTCCATGGCTTCTTCTTTGGTAGAATGTGCAGTATGCCCTTCCTGCCAGAGAAATTCCGCTGTTCTCAGAAAAAGGCGTGTTCTCATTTCCCAGCGCACCACATTAGCCCATTGGTTGATGAGCAGGGGAAGATCGCGGTAAGACTGAATCCAGTTTTTATAAGTGCTCCAGATGATGGCTTCCGAGGTTGGGCGTACTACCAGTTCTTCCTCGAGTTTTGCATCGGGGTCCACCATCAGTTTGCCCTTGTTATCGGGGTCGGCTTTGAGACGGTAGTGGGTTACCAGGGCGCATTCTTTAGCGAAGCCTTCAGCATTTTTTTCTTCTGCTTCAAAAAGGCTTTTCGGCACAAAAA
>JBIKMV010000040.1:0-17127 GCA_044359055.1 Catalimonadaceae bacterium | reverse complement strand
CGGTAAGCGGCGCTCCAAAATAGGTAACGGCGTTGGGCTTAACAATGGAATCAATTCCGAAAGGACCAAATACAATCAGCTTCACCGTGTAAGCGCCGGTGTTCTGATAAGTATAGTTGATGGTGGGAGAATTTGTGAGAGAATCTTTTCCATCCCCGAAATGCCATCGGTAGGCAAAAATATTATTCAGCGATGTACTTTGAAAGGTGAAAGCGGGATTGCAAAAATTGGTGCTGGAAACAATAAAATTGGCGACCGGGGCTTGCGTATTGGCCCTGATTATCACGGTGTAGTCTTCGCATTGCCCTTTATCCAGAGCAGAACAGGCCGTGAGGGTCCCGCCTGAAAACTCACTTTTCACCCGCATTCTCAGGGGTACATTCAGCCGGGTAGATGTATCTCCGGATATAAGAATATTTCCGGTTGGATTTCTTGAATTGAGAGACTCAAAAACAAGTTCCGAGGCTTCAAATTGCCGGTTGTTGTTGTAGTCTATCCAGATGCGGGTATCCTGGTCCTGATTGGGATTGGTACCGATACTGACCGGATAAGATCTGCCCTGCAAGACTTTTGTACGCCAGGAGCAGGTAAAATCCTGAAAGGAACCCAGAGACGAACTGTTGTCTATTGTATTGAAAGCCACACGACTTATGCCATAGCCACAGCACTGATTCAAAGTGGGTGGCTCACAAAAGGCAGAAAGAGGAATGGTATCGTTATACTTGATGTAATTCACCTTGGTGAGTGAATCAAAGCCATTGGCATTGCCTACCTTCAGCTTTACACTGTACTGCCCGGAGGCCGTGTAGGTGTGCGAAGGATTTTGCTGAGAAGAAATCTGCCCATCGCCGAAATCCCAAAACCAGGTGACTGGATTGTTGAGCGACTGATCCGTAAAACCCACTGAACCATTGCAGGTTACAGTGTCAGAAGCAGAAAAAAGGGGTACAGGCGGTGCAACATTTCCCTGAAATTCCACAGCATAATCTTCGACCTGGGAATACTCCGGGGTAGTACAGGGACCGGGCACAGCAGCGGCCGTAATCAGGTCGGAACTGATACGAAGCTTGACTTTTGTACCGGTAACCGCAGTGGGAATGGATAGCGTACCGTTGTGAATTTTAGAATTATTAGAGGAAAAAAACAATTCTCCCGGAGCGGTAAAAATCTGGTCATTGTTGACATCAATGTAAATCCTCAGATTTTCACTGAAAGTATTTCCGGTTTTGACGGAAACAGAAGCAGGGGCACCCAGCGTAATGTTGATGGTTCCCACAGCACAATTATCAACATACCCTTCCGAGGCTCCAGCGCTTGTTCGGGTAAATGACCCAATGGTAACCTGAAATATACCTCCTCCGAAAAGAGCTGCCTGCGGGTTGCTGGCATTACCGGGGGTACAGGCATTGGCGATGGGACACTGAGCTTGAATTTTTTTGGTTGAGAACAAGACCATCAAAAAAAAGATGGCCGGTTTAAGTAGATTTTTCACAAATTAAGTTAAAAATGGTTGCACGATAGGAATGCAATATAGGGTGATTTAAATTTAAGAAAGGATTAGATTCTGTATTTTGTTTTGAAAACTTTTCAGAAAAAGACAAAAAATTGACAGAAGACAAGGAATTTTATAAAATACCCGCCCGAATGAAAGCCTGATTCAGGTCTTCAATCAAAAATGCGGCATCCTCCAGGCCACAATACAGGCGGATCAGACCGATTGGAAATGGGTTTTTTGAATAGTTGGCAGAACTTACGAGACCAATCGCCGGGAAGCACAGCGATTCATAGCTACCCCATGAACAGGCCAGCAAAAAATACTTCAGGGAGTTGCAAAAATTTTCAATTTTCTCTGGATCTTCAGAATTCAACTCAAAACTCATCAAGCCACCGCAACCCTTCATCTGGGATACGGCTAGCCGGTGCTGCGGGTGGGAAGGATGGAAGGGGTAATTCAGTTTTTTTACACCGGGATGCGATGCGAGAAATCCGGCTACCTCCATACCTGTTTCATGGCTTTTTTTCAGGCGTATGGGCAAAGTCCGCAGACCCCGGAGAATCAGCCAGGCATTCATCGGACTCATAGTGGCTCCCAGTGTCATGTATTCATTCCTGAAAATTTTTTCCCTGTCTTCTTCGGAACAAATTAGCAACCCGCCGAGAGCGTCGCTGTGGCCGGAAAAATATTTGGTGGCCGAATGCACCACCATATCAGCGCCAAGGGCAATCGGTTTCTGGAAAATGGGTGTAGCATAGCTGTTGTCGGCAATAATTTTAATGCCCCTTGGCCGGACCAAACGGGCAAGTGCGGCAATATCCTGAAGCTCAAAGGTGAAGGAATTCGGAGTCTCCAGATACAAAATCCGGGTTTCGGGCCTTATGGCCTCACTGACCGAAGCTTCGCTACCGTCAACAAAACTGGTTTCTACCCCGAAGCGATGAAGCCAGGCATTGAGCAATTTGGCTGTCCAGCTATAGGGTTTTTCTACACAAATCACATGATCTCCTGCCTTGACCTGAGAACAAACGGCCGCTGCAATGGCGGCCGAACCAGAAGCAAAAAGGAGGGCCGCTTCGCCCCCTTCCAAAGCAGCAATTTTTTTCTCCAGAATCTGAAAACCGGGATTGGTACCACGGGTATAAAAAGGTTCGGATGATTCGCTTATGAGTGCCTGTCGCATAGACTCCACATCCGGAAAGGTAAACATACTACTCATGAAAACCGGGGGTGAAGCCGCACCGGACCAGGCTTCTCTGTTTTCACCCAGGTGGTTGATGATGTAATCGCTTGAAAAATTTTCCATTTTAAAATTCGGACTCGTTACTTTGAATCGTGAATCCAAAGGACGAACATTTTTTCAAAAAGTATTTTCCCGAAGGCAGTATTTTGTATTGCCATGATTTATGGGAGCGTTACAGGATTCAATTCACCGTAACCAAACCCCGGAAAAGTGTTTATGGAAACTACCGTTATTTCCATGGTATTCACCGCATTACAGTAAACGGCGATCTGAAACCCGAGGCTTTTCTCGTAACCTATCTGCATGAGGTGGCCCACCTCGAGGTGAGAGAGAAATATGGCCATGGCCGAAAACCCCATGGGACGGAATGGCAATCCTGCTTCAGGAATCTGCTTCTGCCCATGATTAAGGCCGGGGTTTTTAGCCCTGAAACCGGACAGGCGCTTTTGAACCACATTCAAAGTCCGAAATCAACCTCATGCAGCGACCCGGAATTGCACCAATTGTTGATTCACAAAGATGACCAAGCCCATCACGGTGAAATGGCCGTTCAGGATCTCACCGCCGGAAGCCATTTTGTGTACGACGGCCGGACCTTTGTTCTGAGAAGCAAAATGAGGACCCGCTTTGATTGCCTTGAGATCAAAACAGGAAGGATTTATCGGTTTATGGGTCTCGCCAAAGTTCGAAAACTCGAGAATTTACCCTCAGCAACCGACAATCAACAGGAAACAGCAAAGCGCCCCGTGCATTTAATGGCCACAGGGGAGGTATTTATGCTTCAGGGAAGAAAATTTTCCATGATTGAAAAGCGCAGAACCCGATTTCTGGTTACTGAAGTGGCCACAGGCAGGCAATTTTTGGTAGACCCGAATGCCATGGCAGAAATTGTACAGGACTAAAGAAGACCCTTTCTTTCGAATAGTTTTTCGGTGTGCTTCAAATCATTTTCCGTTTGAAAAATATCGAAGGGAAGATGAATGTACTGCACAAGCGATAATTTCAGCACATAGGCATCTTTGGAACGGCTCACTTTTTTGATGTTTTCCCAGGGCATTATCATGCCTTCTTTCTGGCTTTTCATTATTTTGATTTGCTTCGGATCAAATTCATAGCTCAGTTTCTCAAAGAGCACTTTCCCCTGCGGCAACTGGCTGAGCCCGTAAAACTGAGCCCCCCAAAAAACAAGGTATAAAATGGTAAGCACCACGGCCGTGATAAGCAATCCCCACATCCAGCCACCACCGATGGCCACCCCGATTCCGATGATGGCCAATGGAACCAAAAACGCCCACCACCAGTCTTTCAGCACATTGCTAAGGCCAATTTTTACATAGGTATTGACAGGAACCTGATACTTTTTTGTTTTGCTGCTCAGCATCTATTTTTTTAATTTAAACTCAGGAACCAGAATGATCAGGGAATCCAGACTCAAATTGCTGGGTGCTATCCTGAAAATTTGTTGGTTTCGGGCGCAAAGTACGCCCAAACCGGTATTGAAATTGGTATAGGTGGGAATGCTTTGGGTAATGGCATTGTAATTGCCGTTTACAAGGCTGTAATTTTCAAATTCTTTATTGGCCGAAGTAATTTCGAGTTGGGTAGACTTAAACCGTCGCCATTCCACACCCTGATTTCCCCTTGACTGTACCTCTGATTTGATGAAGGAAAAGAAGCCATTGGGGCCATAACTGGATTTGGCATCTTCAAAGCCGATGCTGAAAAGACCGGGGCTTTTCCAAAGCCATGATTCTTCAATTGTATCTGAAGCCCCCGCTTTTTTTACCTGAATCTGAAACCGTGTGAAACCTTCCATGATGGCAGCATTCTGACTTTTGGATGTTTTGATCACAGTTGCCGCTTTGGTCCGGAAAGGAATGGAGTTGGGCTGAGAAGGTATATCGGCCAGGGGACTGGTAATTCTGAGATTTCTGCCTATGACATTGGTGATGGCTTCTGACCGGTTGCCAGTTCTTTTGTTGAACAGGGAAAGCCTATACAACCTACTGGAATCCAGCCTGATATTCGGAGTTTTGTAAACAATCTGGTCAGGTGCGTAAAAAACGCCCTCTTCCTTATTTTTATAAAGGGTATCCTTCAAATCCCAGCTTTTCAA
This sequence comes from Catalimonadaceae bacterium, assembly GCA_044359055.1. Classification (GTDB taxonomy): domain Bacteria; phylum Bacteroidota; class Bacteroidia; order Cytophagales; family Flexibacteraceae; genus CAMDMI01. The sequence goes on along the minus strand of JBIKMV010000040.1, from coordinate 12,273 downwards.
TTGCTGTCTTGTTACGGCATTCAGCTCCTGAAGCTGCACTTCCAGAACTGAGGGATCGTACAAGCTCGAATCAGGATTATTTTTGGCAATATCAAATGCAGATCGTCCATCGCTTAAAAATCCCTTCGAAATCCGGGCTGTCTGAAATGGCTGTGAGGGATCGAGGATGCAATATGCTACCTTTGTTTCCCGGTAGGGTGCATTTACATCCAGATCTGTTGAACAAGAAAATCCTAAAATCAACAGACTGTAAAACAAAAATTTAATAGAGTTTTTACGCACTTTTTACCGGTTTAAAAAAGGCTGACAAAAGTATTTGTTTAACATTGCTTTCGCAATGCAAAATCCAAGGATATTTATAAAAGCCATGACCATAGGCCCAAGGCTTAGATATGTGGCCGAAGAAGTTTTCGGACGGCGACTTGGTCTGGATTTTGTGCTGGGAGATGCCGGCAGCATTCCGCCTACCGAAGATTTCCTGATTTCCTATGGCATGGAATCAAGAGGCTGGATTGTGCCGGAGTCGGGCATTCTGAAAACTGGGACCCTGGCAGAGATGAAGTTCAACTTTGAAAACATGGACTTCAAAAAGGTGGCCGACCATGAAGACAACCGCTTCAAGACCGACTGGCTCGGCCTGATTTTCTGGTTTCTGAGCCGTCAGGAAGAATATCAGATGAAAAACCAGCAGGACCAGCACGGCCGGTTTTCACCCACTTTTTCGCCTCTGTTCAAGCTGGATAAATACCGGTATCCATGGGTAGATTTCTGGGTAGAAAGATTAAGGGAGCAATTGCTAGATGCGGCCATCCTGACCCAAAGACCGGAGACTGACACTGAAATCAGTTTTGATATTGACCATATGCTGGCATTCAGGGAAAAGGGGGCCTACAGAAATGCGGGAGGGCTTGTCCGTGATTTCTTTGCTTTTCGTTTCGGGAAAATTGCCAAAAGGATATCGGTCCTGACCGGAATTTCAGCCGATCCGTATGCCTCCATTCCGGAAATTGAGTTTCAACTCCGGCCCGGCATGAATCCCTCATTTTTTATCTGGATTGGCGACTATGGCCCTTTCGACAAAGGACTTTCTTACGAAAACCCGGTTTTAAGAAAAACGGTAAAGCTTCTTTCTGAAAAATACAGGATTGGACTCCATCCCTCCTATGCAGTATTTTCCAGCCCCGGAAAACTGAAAAAAGAAAAAGGAAGACTTGAACAAATCGTGGAAATGGGCATCGCGCACAACCGCTTTCATTACCTCCGCTTTCGCCTGCCGGAATCGTACCGGTTGCTTATTTCCAATGGCATAGAACATGATTTTTCAATGGGATTTTCCGAAATTCCGGGTTACAGAGCCGGAACCGGATGGCCATTTTACTGGTACGATCTGGAAAGAGAGGAAAAAACCAGGCTGCTCATCCACCCGTTTGCCATCATGGATAGCTGCGCCAGATACAAACTGAACTGGAATGCCGAAAAATTTATTGCCGTCTGCCGTTCTATGAAATCAGAAGCTGCTGCGGTTTCGGGGAAATTTCATGTGGTTATGCACAACGAATTTTGTGCCTGGAAAGGTTGGGAAAATGTACTGGGAAGCCTGGAATAGTTTCTCCCGGCTTTTTTATGACAATCATTTCACAAGATACTGAAAACCCATTCCGAAAAACCGGGGCATGGTTTGCAATCCCTGGGTCTGCGCCAGAATCTGAGCAGGCATTTCGGTAGCAAAAACCTGCAGATTCCAGTGGCCGGCCAATAGGTGCTGATAGCCATAGCGGTATCCGAAGGCGTATCCAGCCTGAGGCTGATTGTAGGAAAAACCATCAGGGCCATTACCGGAATAACGCTGCATCAGCACGGTCCAAAAAAGCAGGCTCACAAAAGGACCACTTTGCAATTCTTTGATCAGCAGGGGTTTGATTCCAATTTCAATATTGGCATAAGCCATTCTCTGGGTGCGGGTTTCCAGCCACTGGCTTTTTTCAGGAACCAGACCAAATTTGAGGCTGTCGGTTTTCGTGACAAGGTAGCGGTCGGGCTGTTTGGAAGTATTTTCAACATCCAGTGTTTGCTGATAAACTCCTGCCTGAAATCCTGCCAGTAATTTCAGCCTTTCGTGCAAAGCAGCCTGAAGGGAGGCCTCCACCTGGGCGAACCATGATTCACCAAATCTTTTAATTTGCATGCGGTGAACCGCCTCGGACTGATTCAGGGTGAAAGTTCTGCCGCCATAACCGATGGAGGCCCCGGCAAAATACTGCCATGGCAATTTTTTCTTTCGAAGGGGAATGGGAGGCAAAATTCGATAGCGGGGTTCCGCATGTTTGATTTCGGACAGGGTTAAGCGGGCAATTTTTACCTCCAGTTCTTGTATTGGCTGCTCCTGTGACCTGAAAGAAATGCCCGGACCGGTATCAGAGTTTTCAACAACCGCCAAAGGGGAATCTTCTCTCCCATCAGGATCTTTTTCAGGGCTATCTTTTGATATAAAATTTCCTTGCAGCCCAACTCCGGTTTCTTTCTCTGCGGTGGCTTTAATCTGGCTCCTGCCTGCCGAAGAAAGTACTGCGGAGGCAACTTTTTTCCGGGTCTGATTTGCTGTAACCACCCGCGATGAAAGTTCACTGGTTCCGGCCTCAGACTGAACAGAAACGGGACCTGTTGTCTGGCTTTTTTCTGCACGCATCAAATCGTTTCCGGCCTGTGCATCCGGTCCGGATTCTGATTTCTTTTCTCCTGTTCTTTCATCGGAAGATGCTGCGGAGAGACTCTTTTCTGCAACATGAAGGCTTGCATCTATTCCGGCAGCTTCTGCCTGAACCAACTGTCGTTCAGATGGATGGCCTGCTTCGTAGCCCAGATAAAGCGAAAAAACAGAAACCAGAACAGCCAGTGGAAGCATAAAATAAATCAATCCGGGCCTTTTCCTACGGTCTTCATCCAGAACGGATTCTATATTGAACCAGCCATTGGGCACCGGCTCACTTTCCCAGTTTTCGAATTTCCCGGATAAAAATCCTTTTTCTTCAAAGTGGTCTTTCATACTTGGATATGTTTTAGTCTGGCTTTGAGCAGTTGTCTTGCCCGGGCATACTGTGATTTTGAAGTACCCTCTGAAATGCCCAGAAGATCGGCTATTTCGGGATGGTTATACCCTTCTATGGCAAAAAGATTGAATACAAGCCTTGAGCCTTCCGGAAGGTGATCGAGTTCCTTAAGAATTTCATCGGCAGACATCACAGACAAGGCATCGCAGAAGGTATCGCCCTGATAACCTGTGATGATAAAATTATCGTCTTCTAAAAAATCAATGGGTTTGCGTCGGCGGCTGTGGTAATGGTTGATAGACTCCCGCACGAAAATTCTTTTCAGCCAACCCTCAAAGGAGCCTCCCTTGAAGGTATCAATAAACCTGAAAACTTTCACAAAAGCTGTTTGCAGAACATCCTCAGCATCCATTCTGTTTCGGGCGTACCGGAGGCAAATCCCCAACATGGGTCTGGCATACTTTTCGTACAAAATCCGCTGGGATTTCGGATCATTTTTGAAGCAGCCTTCCAAAATCGGATTTAAATCTCCTGTACTCAAATTCGAAGGGATTTCAGGAAAGGGTAAGCCAAACTGACTTACCCTTTACCTCTGTTCAACATTTTTTTCAATCAATCTTTCATTTTTATTCCTGAACCAATAAAACCAAAAAACCCAACAGTCTAAAATATCACAGAAATCTTTCCGGTGTCGCAAACGGTCCGTGAAAGATTTTTGAAGTAGTATTTAATAAATTTCTCACCCGGAGCATTGGCATCAGGCCCTCTTTTCCGCCTGATGACAATATCGCCATCGTCGTGGTTTACCATCTTAACCATATGAACAGAGGTAACAATGCCCCAGTCGGTGGGATGGATGTCATTTTTGCAGTTTTTTATAAGGCCTCTGCCGGAAAAAAATTTAGGTGATACGGTAAACTCTCTGCCCAGCATCAAGGGGTTGCCCCAGTCGTCCACCCGGAACAGATTCTGACAATATGTTTTTGATGTGTCGATGATGATGTTGTAGGTTCTTGCCCTGTAAACCACCGGTTGACGACTGGTATCGCCATTGGAGTAGGTCAGCTTGCCTTCTATATTGTCTCTGATGGGCATATCTTTCGGAATGAGGGTAATGGAGTCGTTTTCCAAAACCGGTTCGAGCCAGAAAGACGACCAAAAATCTATGCGCTGATGGTTGAGAGGGCAGTACATATCTCCCGGAAACCGGGGAATGCGGTATTGAGTGGCTCCAACTCTGGCCTGAATGACGAAAGTAAGCACACTGTCTGGCCCATAAAAGGGGTAGCAATGGGGCTCCGGATTTTCTGAAACTTCTATCCGAAGGGTCCCGTTTTTGCAGTCCGGCAGGCGGCAAATTTCATAATTTAAAGTGTCAAATCCGGTAAATCCCGGTCTGGCTCTGTAGGTAAAGGCGGTTCCTGAACTGTTGGCAGAAATGCTTCCCTGCCGGGGTGGCTGAAACGAAACACTGACCTGTTCTTTGATGCCAAACATCTTCATCAGGTCAATTTCCACCGTTCCGCCCCGGGCGGCAACTTGCTTTTCCGAAAGCTGAACGGAGGAAAAAGTGTCGGGTTCAGGAATTTCCCTGACCTTGTTACAGCCAGGGAAGAACCCGAGGTTGAGTAGTAAAAGCAGTATGGACCAGTTTTTCATGTAATTCGGAAAGCAATGTCTTTTCCGGCAGGTTGTGATGCGTCAGACAAGGGAAAAGACCAAAGGGTTGTAAAATTAAATGAAAAAAACTGAATATTTTTTAAAATTCTGAATATCAGCTCGTATGATCGGCCACTATCCACCATTTGTTTTTCATCTTACGGAACAAAAGGGTGAAATATCCTCCCTTGAATTTCTTGTCCATCTTGAGGAGCCACTTTCCTGTAACCATGGCATTGGTTTCGTTGATAAGCTCCACATGGATGATGTCGAAGTCCAGTTTGCCCATGGCTACCGAGTCCGGATAGCTTTTTTTGTAGTTGGCTTTTATTTTTTGATATCCGTAGGTTACCCCCTTTGAGGAGACCATGCGAAGGGTATCAGAGTGCCAATATCCTTCCATAAAACCATCTATGTTCCCAGCATTCCACTCCTTTTCCTGCTTGCTGAGTACGGCCAGAATGGTTTTTTTTATTTCATGGCTTTTGTCGGGACCGGGCCGGTTTTCCTGCAAGGGTTTAGGAACCGCTGCCGGGGAATTTTGCGCCGATACGGAAACCGAACAGCACAGAGCCAGCACAAAAAACAAACCTGCGGAGCAGCATCGCTTCATGGGGTCCAAAGTAAAGCGATTGACGGCAAATATCCTTTACTGTTTTTTTCTACCTTCCCGGATGCCCTCATCTGGCCAGCAACTGCAATGGAAATTCCCTGCGGTCGGCTTCTTCCTGAATCAAATCCAGGAAATACCGCAAGCTCGAAAATCGGGACTCACTTTTTTCCCATCCTGCAAAGCACTGATATTCTGTTAGTTCGCCGCTTCTGATGCGAAGCCGGGCATATTGGGTATGGCTCAGGGTGTCAGCGGCTGGAAGGGGATTGTAGGAAGGTGTTTGTCCATATCCTTTGAATACAGAGGATCGGAACAACAAGCCCAGCCCAAGCAAATCCTGATTCCTGCTTTGCCTCGAATGCGTAACCAGAGAACTGTACACCAGATTGTTGGTGGTGTAGGTAGGTGGCTTTGAGTTTTTGAGGGCAGCAAGGCCAACGGCCAGCTCCCTTTCTCCTGTAAAACCACTGACCATCACCTCATTTTTGAACCAGTATTTTCCGGCATATAAAGAAATCCGCTGCCGGACATTGTATGTCTGTCCGCCGGCTTTCCAACCTTCGTGGGTAATTTCTATGACAGACCTCACCGGACCGCTCGCAAGCAGACGGTACATCGCAGTTCCGGTTTGCCGCAGGGGAACCGGAATTCCCTTATCCATCATGGCAATGCCGCCGGCCCCAAGGGTGGATTCCACTTCCAGAATATTCATGCCCCAGGGCTGAAGTTTGAAAAAATCGGGCAGAAAAGTTCCCAGAGAATCTGCTATCAGACCCGGCCTGGTCTTGCCGAAAATATCAGAAATATTGCGGTTATCGAAGAAATAACGGAAAGCTACTTTGTCGTTTTCCCAGCAGGGACCGTCCATCTGATAGCGACGGGTAGTCCTACCGGTTTCAGGTCTTATTTCCTTGCTTACCGGCTGGAAAGGGGCACCGGGCTTTTCGCTGATCCCGAGCCGCGCCTGCGTTCGCCCAGGATAAACAGGAGCGTCCTCTTTGTCTACCCATTTCAGCTTTATTTCCTTCCGCGAATTGCGCTCAATATCAATCATAAATACCAGTTCATCCCAGCGGCCATCGCCGTTTACATCATCCAGCTGGGCGGGTATTTTTCCAACTTTTTCATTCAAAACCAAAACTTTATCCCCATCCGGAATGGACACAAAAGATTCCAGAATATCACGGGTTATCACCACAGGGTCCTGTTGACGGCTTACCCCAGAGTTGTTCTGCACCACCAGCCTGCCGGTTTGGCCAAGGGCAGTTCCGGCACAGAAAAAGAGACAAAAACTTTTGAAAAAGAAAGATCGCAGCATTCGGTTTACACTTCAAAAAGGGCAGTTTCCAGACAAAGACCGGGACCCAGTCCGAGCATCAAGCCCAATCCGGATTCCTGCTGGTCCTGCAGAAATTGCTCAAGCGCAAATAAAATACTTGCCGAGGAGACATTGCCAAACAATTGCAGAGCCCTGCGTGAGGCAGACAGTTTGAAATGGGGAAGGCCCAGTGCCTCTTCGGCCTTGTCCAGGATGCGCTTTCCTCCGGGATGCAACACAAAATGCTCCAAATCCTGAAATGAACATCCGGCCTTTTCAAGCAGTTTTTCAATGGTTTTTTCAAGGGCAATCTCCACCTGATGCGGCAGGTCCTGGCTGAGGCGCATCTCAAAGCCATGCGGTCCGATGTTCCAGGTCATATCGTCGGAGGCCTGATGAAAAAAAGACTGGCTCTGGGTTTTTATTTTTATGGCTTTTGGTCCCGGATGGGCCGAAACAATGGCCATGGCAGCCCCGTCAGAAAAAATAGCATTGGCAAGCAGATGGTCTGCATCCCAGCGTGGCTGGAAATGAAGGGTGCACAATTCGGTGCAGACAATCAGGACTTGATGGTCTTCATTTTCGGCCACCAGAGACCTCGCATAGCGAAGGGCATGAAAAAATCCATGACAGCCCAGAAAATTGAATGCTGTGGTCTGGATATTCCGCGAAAATCCAAATTCCCGGAGCAGGCCCGTTTCCATCCCGGGGGCAGTCTGACCGGTACAACTCACCCATATCAGATGGCTGATATTGCCGAAATTCACCCGTTGATTTTCTGCATTTTGCAGAAGAGTACCGGCAAGCCTCGCTGCTTCCCTTGCGTAAACCTTCATTCGGGCAGCGGTATCCGGTATTTCTCCCTTTGAAGAAAAGAAGTCAGACCCTTCATTCCCGAAATCCGGAAGGACGGAGTGGCGTGATTCAATTCCTGAAAGCTGATAAATGGCAGCAAGAGAGCGCCTTACCCAAACATCATCGGGGGCAGAAGCCAGCATAAATTCCATAATTTCTGCCTGCTTGTAGGAAAAAGCCGGCAATGCGGTAGAAACAGAATGCAGAAATAATTCCAAGGGGGCAGTGTTTATTAGGATACAGATGGGTTATCGACTTCCGCAACTGCCTCGCTTAATAATCCGGCAGCCGTGATTTTTTTTCCTGGTTAAGCTCCGGGGAATATTAGAAGGGTTTTACTGTATTTTTTTCGACCCCTGCCCTGCCCCAGGTATCCATTTCTTCCTCATTCCAAACAAATGGGAAAAAGATGATTTTCTGGAATTTGGGTGGCAGATAGCGCTGCCAGTTGGTTCCTCCGGTAGCGGCAATCACTGCAGGGGGCTTATTCAGGTACCGCATGGCAGAATGGAAATGGGCGAGCGGCCAGTGGATATTGGCATTTTCATCCAGTTCACGAAGCTGAGATTTCAGTTCTTCCAGATCAGGAGATTTCCAATCCAAAGAACAGAGCCGCTCAAACAGATTGTTTTTTTGCCTTTGCAGGGCAAACTGCTGGATTCGGGCATTGTATTTTTCTTCAAATCGCTCCAGGGTGAGGGTCTTTTTCCCGGTAGCAAGAACCGTGGCCCCTTTTCGCCAGTATATTTTTTGAAGTTGCGATTCCAGAGTTGCATTTTTTGCAGAAGCCCGGCTTTCGCTTTCCACCAGTTGCGCTGCCGAAGTGCAGGCCAGCTCAATCAACCTATATTGCACCGACTGAAATCCCGATGCCGGAAGCAGTGCCATGCGGAACTTGAGAAATTGCGTGGGCTCCATGCCATTCATCATCACCTTAAAGGAATGAATGAGTATGCCAAAATACCGGTTTACCCGGGCGATTCTTTCCTGAAAAAAAATAATATCTACCTCAGGAGATTCAGAAAGTTGATCCAGCTCGAGCAGAATGAGTTTGAAATACAACTCTGTAATCTGATGATATACAATGAAAACCTCCTCGTCGGGGAGGGTAGTCCGGCGAATCTGAAGGGTCATTAGGGTATCGAGGTGAATGTAGTCCCAGTAATTGAGGAAGTCGGCTTCGAAAAGGCCTTCAAGATAAGAATTGAGGTCCTGTCCGGTGGCTTCGTATTTTACTTCCAGCTTTTTGAGTTGTTCGAGGATTTCTTGTTCCTGCATAATGATGGTGTAAGAGATAAGGGGGACAAAGGTAATGAGGCATCCTTGCGGTTCAATTGATTTTCGTCCGGTACTTCGATGATTTCTACCGGGGATAAAACGGAGTAAAATGAAGTTTGGGCGGATGGGGCCGCAATTCCTGAACCAATCGGAAAAAAACTTCTGCACCTTTCCAGAGGGCTGCAATGCGGAGCGATTCATTGGGTCCGTGGATGGATTCCAAACCCTGGCGGCTCAGCAAAACCGGTGTAACCCCGAAAGTCGGAATCTCAAACTGACGGAAATAATTGTTGTCGCTGGAAGCGGGAAAAAGAATGGGCATGGTCACCGAACCGGGGAAGGTGTTTTCGATGGCTCTGGCAAAAGCCTTGTATTCAGGCATATCTGGACTCGATTCGTCTGCTTCGGGACATTGATTGATGATGCTCACCTTAAAACGGGGTTCAAACAGACCGTATTTGATATCACGGATGAATTTCTTGATTTTGGTTTCCGGCAGCAGGCGGCAATCCATAAAAATGGTGGCCCTGCTGGAAATCTGATTGGGCGGACCAGGGGGATTGAAAATGTTGCTCAGCACGGCCGTATTTTGTAAAACGGCTCCAAAAAGGGGCTCTTTCTCAATTTGCCGCCGAAGTAAGGGCCTGAAAATCGGCCAATGCAGATGACGGATTACCCAACCCTTGAAACCTCCCTCCAGATTGCCGAGCACGCGGAGCATTCTTTTGGTGGTTTTATGAAATTCGATCCTGCCCTCTACCTGGCTTAATTTATTGAGGGCTTTGAGCATATCCTTGTTTACATAGCTGTTCGGCGGGGCAGCCCCATGTCCGAAGGAACTGAATTTCAGATCCAAACGGAGCCAGAGGTTGACCTTTTCTGAAACCGAGATGCCGTAAACCGGAAGCTTTGGCTTTGAGGGTACTGCATTTTGAATACCGGAACCTCCTTCGCCATACACGGCCCAGGGCTGAAGCTGATCCATAAAGCACTCTACCAGCACTTTGGCGCCCCGGAATCCACCGGTTTCTTCTCCGCAAACCGCCAGTACCGAGATGTTGAAAGGCAAATCGGACAAGGACAAATTTTCGCGGCACCTGAGCAGACCGAGCAGATGCATAAAGGTGAGGCCTTTGGCATCCAGGGCACCGCGGCCTACAAAATCAGTATCGGTTTGGATTCCTGCAAAAGGGGGGAAACGCCACTCTGCCGTATCCGTGGCCTGCACCACATCTAGGTGACTAAGCAGAATGATGTTCGGCTTTTTGAGCGATAAGGGAAATAGCGAAAGCACCACATTGACAGAGGTATCGGTGCAGTTGATGCATTCTGTATTGAGGCCAAGTTCTTTGCCAAGGTCCATCAGAAAATGGCCCGCCTGGTACTCTTCGCCAGAGAAAGACCTTATTTTCAGGTACTCGCTGAATTTCTTATTGATGTAAACAGAATCGGGAAAGGCCCCATAAAGCAATTCTGCCCTCAGAAAAAAGGCGAGCAGAAGCCCCGCGGCAATCTTTATTCTAATACTCAAACCCGAAAATCAAAAAAACGCCTGCAAAGAAAGAACTTTTAAGGTTTTGGCAGAAATGAATAAAAAATACCGCCATGCAGAAATTTGTATGAATTTTGCGCCTTACACCTCATCTCAAGCACTCTCATTGTCTGCAAAACTGCTCCAAGGCCTGGTATTGAAATCCACAGGAAGCTGGTATAAAGTCCGGGTAGAAAACCAGGGCATTTGGGATTGCCGCCTGAAAGGAAAACTGAAGCTGAGCAAAACCGGAGTATCGAATCCGGTGGCGGTGGGAGACCATGCCGAACTGGAAGCTGAGCCCGGACAAAAAGACAAGGGTCTGATTGTAAACATCAGAGAAAGAGAGAATTATATCATCCGAAAATCGGTACACAAAACCGGCCATGCCCACATTCTGGCTGCCAATGTAGACCAGCTGGTGGTGATTGCTTCCCTGAAATTGCCTCGGACCTCCCTGGGATTTATTGACCGTCTGATGGTATCGGCCGAATCGTACCACATTCCGGCAAAGGTTATTTTCAACAAGGCCGACCTTTTGAGCGAAGACGAGAGTCAATTTGCGCTGGAATTGGCAGAGATGTATTCCCGCATTGGCTACGAGTCGTTTATGACTGCAGTTCCAACGGGGCAGGGCATAGAAAGGCTGAAGGACTTGCTGCGGGGAAAGATCTGTTTGCTGGCCGGACATTCCGGTGTAGGCAAGTCGAGTCTGGTCAATGCCATTTCGCCGGGCATGAAACTTCAGACACAGGAAATTTCCTCTTTTGCGAACAAGGGAAAACACACCACCACCTATGCAGAAATGCACGAATGGGAAGCAGGATCTTTTCTGATTGACACCCCGGGCATCAAGGAACTGGGCCTGATGGAAATGGAAAACGACAACCTGAGCCTGTATTTTCCGGAGATGCGGCCCTTTGCAGCCCGATGCAAATTTTACAACTGCAGCCACACACATGAGCCCCAATGTGCTGTAATTCAGGCGGTGGAAGACGGACTCTTGCCCATACCCAGATACGAAAGCTACCTGAGTATGATGGAAGATGAAGACAACAGGAGGTAAATTCAGAAGGTTATAAAGACTAGCCTTTACAATATATTCAATATGAGTTAATTTGCTTTGTCTCAGGAAACTTTTTTCGGGAATAATGTCATCTGACCTTGTCCGGAATAATTTTTATTTTTTATCGTTATTTTTTCAATCTTCATTTTTCAGTCAAGCCTGTTTTACTTTAATAAAAAAATATGAGCGCAAAAACCGTTGTAAATCTCAGCGCTTTTGGTCTGGCCCTTACCGGTCTTATACTAAAGGCAAATTTCCTTCCCGGAGCCAATATCTCCATCATCCTTTCTGCCTGCATTATGGTGGTTGCTGTATTTGTCTATGCCATTCAGGCCAATGAGGATGCTGGAATGGGCAAGGGCCTGAATCTTTTTATTACAGGAAGTCTGGTGCTTTTTATTGCCGGTGTCTTGTTTAAAATCCTCCATTGGGCCGGTGCCGATGCTCTTATGAAGATAAATTATGTTCTTGCTTTTTCCTTTCCGGCAGCCCTTATTCTTCAGAAAAATGATTTCCGGATTTCTAGGCAATACTGCATCACCTTTTTTACCTTTTTTATTCTGCTTCTGGGAGTCCTTCCCAACAACCCCCTGTGCCGGGTCTTCGGGAATGGCCGGGACTACACTTCTTCAGAGAGGATGCGTCAGCTGCAGAAGAACCCCGCTGATACCGTTACAAAAAATCCCTCATACTGATGTGTAATTGAGGGCCACAAAAAAGAACAAAATCCCCTTTTTCAGGGTTCAAAGGCCGGAAGCCATCCCGCTTCGAAAGTGCCCTTCAAGTCGAAAATCCTGATGCCGGTGCCATTGGCCATACCCAGCCAGTCGGCCTGCATGAGTTCGGCATAAAGGAGGGATTTCTTTTGAACAGGCATGCCCTTCCTGTTCCAGAATGCAAGTAAAA
>JBIKMV010000204.1:0-5099 GCA_044359055.1 Catalimonadaceae bacterium | reverse complement strand
CTCCTACTCCTACAATGAAAGAGAAGCGCTGGAACTTCAGGTGCTGATTGAGAAATTTTTTGATCTGATTGGAATGCGGCCGGAATCCGGCAATCCTGAAAAAGAAAATTTATCTTTCACTTTCGGCCACAAACTGGGCCTGAGCCAGGAAAAAGAACTGGAAATGCTCCTGATCCCTGATGAAAGCAGCAGGCAGCAATTTCTCATTGAGCATCTGGACAGGGTAATCCAAACGCTAGAACAGGCTGAGGTGGCCAAAAAAAGAATCAAACTCAACGGCCATTTCAAGAATTTTGACCCTCTGGATTTCTGAAACTGCCTTCTTAGATTAATTCTTTGCTGGTCCTCCGGTGTAGAATTGGTTTAAATTCAGACCTATTTGGCAAACTCTTTGGCTTGTCTTTACATTTGCGGCTTCTGTTGTTTTTTTTAACCATATCTGAATCAATTTATTATGCCCCAATTCCTGACCAGGGTTACACTTTTGCTTTTTATTCTGATGATTTACAGGACGGCTTCGTTTGCCGCCTATATCAGCCGGGCCGAGCTTGTAGATTTCAATTTTTCCAACGCTGTTATCTGCGAAAAAAAACCACTCAGACTGAAATTTGACTTTGAAAACTTCAATACCAACAATATTTTTACTGCCGAAATTGCCCCAAACGGCAACTTCACTCCGGCCAATACCATCACCCTGACAGGCAGTGTGACCCAGGGGGGCAGCCAGCAGAATTACTTTCTCACTGTCAATTTTCCGGCATCGGTGCAGCCCAACACCGACTACCGACTCAGGGTGCGGGGATCTAGTCCTGTTACGGTGGCCAACGATCTCAACTCCTTTTCCTTCAGGGTTTCCAAATTTTTTGCTGCAGACCAAAACTTTTATCCCCAGGGATTTTGGCGGGGATATTTCTACACCTGGACACCGAGCATTCCCGGAACAATCAATAATGCAAACAATGAAGACATTTTCAACCCAAATAATTATGCAGGCTACATTTCTGAAGACAGCCTGAGCTTTGATTACAATTGGGGAAACAGCAATCCGGCACCCGCCAATTTGCCCGATTCCAATAAGGTTTGCGGCTCCTACATTGACTATTTCTCCGTTCGGATGCGGAGACGAATCAACTTTGAAGCAGGCTACTATCTGATTGGAGGTGGGGCTGATGACGGATTCCGGCTCAGTCTGGATGGCGGGGTTACATGGCTGATAAACGACTGGAACGACCATGCTTACCGCGGAAGTATGCAAAACAATGCCTGTGGGGTTCTGCTTTCAGCCGGAGTCAGGGATGTGGTGGCAGAATTTTATGAAAACAGAACAGATGCACGGTTCAGGTTGATCCTTAAAAGAACAGGCGACCCTCTCGTTACCCCGCAGATTACTTTTCCGGCCAACGGAGCAACAATTTGTACCAGCCAGGGTCTCATTCAGATGACAGCCAACCCGCCAGGTGCCCTGCAATGGTCAGGACCGGGAGTAGCGGCCAACGGGGTACTGAATCCGGCTGTCGGCGGCACAGGTCCCAGAACGATAATTTACCAAACCGGTATCAATGCATTTGGTCAGAATTGTGAGAAAACCACCAGCATTACTGTCAATATCATTCCCGGACTTTCGGCCCAATTTTCCGGGCTGAACCCGGAATACTGTCTGAATGCGGCTTCTCCCGCCACTTTGATTCCTCAAAATCCGGGAGGTATTTTTTCGGGGCCGGGCGTTACAGGAAATCAATTTTATCCCATGCTGGCAGGCATCGGAACCCACACCATCAGGCATATCCTAAACAGCCCCGGAGGCTGCAGCGATACCGTTTTAAAGCCTGTAACTGTGGTAGCACCGGTGGCAGTGTCCATCGTAAATTTGCCTTCTGATATTTGCTCCGGTACACCCGCATTCGTCCTTTCAGGCATTCCTGCGGGGGGTGTTTTCAGCGGACCAGGAGTAAGCGGCAATACATTCAATCCTGCCCTTGCCCAAAGCGGAGTCAATATGCTGAACTACACCGTAGTGAATGGCCCCTGCACCATTTCGACCCAGGCTTTCGTGAATGTAGGGCAAAACGGCAACACCAGCATTTCAGCGGCACAAAATTCTTTTTGCCACCTGGCCGGCCAAAAAGTAAAACTGAACCTGTTTCCTCCAAACGGTGTCTTCATCACCTCGCCAGGTGTTCAGGGCGACAGCCTCAATCCCAACCTTCTGCCCCCCGGACAATACACCATTTCCTACGCTGCAGGTACAGGGTCTTGTCTCGATACTGGCACTTTTACTGTATCCATTGCGCCCTTGCCCGATGCAGGTTTCAACGACCTTCCCGATACCCTTTGCGAAAGTGCGGCCAGCCTCATTTTGGTCCCAAATCTGCCGGGCGGTACATTCAGTGGCCCGGGGGTGGTTCAGCCTAATGGTTTTTCCCCAGCTTTGGTCCAGGCCAATAATTCCTACACCATACGACATACCCTTTTGCTGAATACCTGCTCCAATCAGTCGGAACAGTCGGTTTACATCCGGAAAAAAGCCAAACGATTGCTGAGTATTGGTAACATTAAAAGTCTGTACTGCAGTTCAGACGCTGCTTTCGTGCCCACCACCAATATTCCGGCAGTCATTTACATCAACGGCAACCCGGTTTCAGCGGTGAATCCTGCAGCACTGGGTCCGGGAAATTTTGCATTAAGGGCCGTTTATATACCCGACGATACTGAGCCTCTCTGCACCGACAGCAGCTCGGTATTGATTCCCTTCGCCGTCATCGCCAACCCGAAACCGGAATTGGGGCCTTCTTTTGAGACCGAAAAGGGAACGCAGATAACCCTTGATCCGAAGGTTTCACCTCCCTATGAATGGCAACTGTTACCGGCCTCAAACGGCAGTGGAGCAAACGATAACATACTAATTTTTAATCCGGAAGAAAGCGGCACCATTCGGATTACTGCCTATGATCCAAGCCGTACCTGTACTGGCACGGACGAGGTTTCTTTTGAAGTATTGCCGCCTTTAGCTTTTCCCAACCTCATTACTCTTAATGGTGACAATAAAAACGATTTCTGGCAGATTTCAGGAGCCCGGAAGCCTATGAAAGTTTCCATTTTCGACCGTTGGGGAAAGGAAATTTATTCCGGAATGACCGATGGCGAAAAAGCCTGGGACGGGGCTGAGGCCAGAGAATCCGGTGTGTACTTTTATCTGATGGAGCGGGTAGACAATCCACAGAAATGGAGGGGATGGGTATTGGTAGAAAAGTAGGGCAGCGGACAACGGAAATATTGAAAATTTCAGTCTCAGGCTGATTTGTTCAGTCTTTTTCCCCCGAAAAAATTAAGGAACAATACCACAAAAATCAGGAGAACAAAAGTCTGACAGCAAACCAGCAGCTTACCTGCCGGCGTAACGGGATAGATATCTCCGAAGCCAAGGGAAGCTGAGGTAACAAAACTGAAATACAGGTGATCAATACCCGAAACCGCATTGCGACTCAGCATATTGAACCCGGAATAGATGACGGCAAAATTTACGGTTATTTCCAGATAATTGATGAGCAGGAGCAGGATAGACCGGTTTATGGATTTGTTTTCATTGTGTAAATCAGAAACCAGAACGAGAGAGGCCACATAGGTAAGGGTTTCGGCCAGAAAATAGGCTGAAAGAGTCAGGGCAGGGGCTTGATGGCATTGATGAAAATACAAAAGGGAAAGCGGAAAAAACAGTTTGAACAACACATACAATTCGGTCATCAGGTTTTTGGCTGTCTGACCGAGATGAAAAACCGATTGCCGCAGATACAATCCGGGAAAAAGAAATTGAACTGAGATCAGAAAAAGTCTCAGAATCCGCTCAAGGCCGATATCGTTGTGGTGGAGATTTTCCCACACCGATTCCAGCAAGTGCCATTGCTTTCTTATGGGCGATTGAAAGAGCGGCAGGTTGTGCTCCGGCTTTCCGAAAACGAGTTTTTTTACATGTCGGATCATAGAAAAAATATTGTCCCGGCCTGAATGGAATGCCAAAGGTATAAAAATGCCCCGGAGACCCATCTGCCGGGTGCGAAGCAGGTGCCTCGGCCGGTTTGATTCTTCCTCATTTTAAAAATTCCGGCAATTCTGTTATTTGCGAACTGTAAACAGATACCGCTATGAACGAAGCCCACCTACATTTGCTTTTCAACCACTTTCCCGTTACGGGTCTGATGACAGGCGTTTTTACCCTGATTGTATCCCTTTTTCTAAAAAAGGAACAGGCGCAGAAAGTTGGCTGCTGGATCATTTTTTTCTGCTGTCTGCTGGCCATGCCTGCTTTTTTCAGCGGCGAGGGGGCCGAAGAGCGGATTGAAGAACTGCCCGGCGTGAGCCATGACCTCATTCACGAGCATGAAGAAAAAGCCGAAGTATTCATCTGGCTTTGTGCTGCTACAGGTTTGCTGGCTCTTTTTTCGGCCTTACCTGTTGCGGAAAATCTGGCATCGAAAAAGCGCCTTCCTGCCGCAGTTGCAGTAGCCGGCCTTATCACCCTCTTTGCGGGCACACAGGTTGGCAACTCCGGAGGCCTCATCCGCCATCCCGAAATTGAAGGTCAGGCTGATACGAGTCAACATTCAGCCTCAGAAAGGGAGCAGGCGGAAGAACGGGAAGAATAAACCCAAATAGCTGATTTCCATGGGCTTATCCGATTCCGGAATCCCTGCATCCAAGTCCTGATTCCAGATACAGAATTTTAATTGGGCGGATAGGTTTGAAAAAGAATTCCGGAGGGATATTTTTGCAGAGTACCATAAGCTTCACAGTCTGGTGAACACACTGAATCGATTGATTTTCATTCTTTTATTTCTGCCATTGTTCGCATTGCCAGCTCAGGCCGGAGGAAAAAAGAACAAAAAAATGCTTTCCGATTCGATTAGAAAATACCAAAAACAGGCCAATTTCAGGGCACTGATTCCTTTTTTGCAGGAAAAAAAAGACCTTCTCTATGCCAAAGGCGACACGGCTGGTCCGGAAATGGCTGAAACACTGGAACTTTTGGGAGAAAGTCTCCGCAAACTGGGCCGGTTCGAGGAGTCGAAAAAGGCTCTGTCTCAATGTCTGCTCATCCTTACTGC
>JBIKMV010000203.1:0-5101 GCA_044359055.1 Catalimonadaceae bacterium | reverse complement strand
CCTGATTTATAGTAGTGGTTTCCTTCCTTCTTCAGCTTTTCCAGCTTACCTGCCGAGATTTCTCCGATATAGCCAAGCACCACCCCGAGGGCCTTGTGATCGTATCCTCTTACAGTTCGGGGGGAAATAAAAAACCCAGGAAAATCAATCAGTTGGTCCTGAATACGGGCAAAATCGGTATGGCTGAGTTGCTTGATAAAGGCTGAAGGTTTCACTTTGGAATAGGTTCGGGCAGCCAGAATTTTATCGATAAATTCCTGTTTATCAATTCCGAACAGTCTGCAAAACCGAAGGGTATCCATGTTTTTCTTTACCTCCTTGGGCAACACCATCACATCGTAAACCGGTATGTTGTACACGCAGATTTTTCCCTTCCGGTCGTAAATGATGCCGCGGTACGGGTACTCTATTATGCGCTGAAGGGAAATATTGGCCGCCGCCTGCTTGTAACTGTCGTCTATCACCTGCATGTAAAAAAGCCTCATCAGGAAGGTAAAGCAAACCAGAATGAAAATCAGGATGATGATGCGTTGGCGGCTTTCGAACATATTTCGGGGCAAAAATAGAGATTGCCCCGGATAGTTTGAGCAAAGGTCCAGGATTTGATTTGCTCCTTTTCCGGACAGATCCTCTTTTGGATGGTTCGGATTTCAGAAATTTAAAAATGATGTCAGGCCTCGTGCGGTAAACTTTTATTTTCAGGATTTTCCATACTTTATTTGCACAAAACAAAATGTACTTCATCAGCATGAAAAAATATCTGCTCTGTATGGCTTTGTCCGGCCTGGTATTTTCCCGGTCTCAGGGTCAGTGGCAACATATATTGCCGGAAGGTCTGAAAGAAAAGAGGCAGGCTATCGGTGAAATGGAGAACACTGACCGCTATCCTCAGGTCTTTGATTTTAGGAAAAATCCTTCCCTTGAAAAAACAGGTGCCACAGCAGGCGAAACCTGGCTGCCGGGCGAATTTGAAGAAAGTCAGGCTGTCATTATCAGCTGGGGTTCATACAGCTCTGCCAATCAGATAGATACCACGAGCAATCTGGCTATTATTTCATCGAAGCTTTGTATCGGCATACAGCCGGAGGCGCAGATCTGGATCCGGGTCCACAAGGCTGAAGATTCATTGCCGGTAAAGAGATATATGGCCCGCATCGGGCAGCCTTTGTACAACTATCGCTTTGTAGTAAAGCATGGGGATGCCTGGTGGGCCCGGGATTTTGGTCCTATCGGATATTACAGGGGAGCACAGGATTCTCTGTATTTCGCTGATTTCAAGTATTATCCGGGCCGGGAACATGACAATTCTCTTTCGCCTACCATAAGCCACCTGAATGGCTGGCAGAATATGGTTACCCGGATGAATTACGAGGGTGGCAATCTGATTGCAGATGGGTTCGGAACCATATATTACTCTGATGTGGTTTCGCAGGCCAATTCGGCAACCGGCACACATTTCCCGACCCTTGCTTCTTCTCTGGTTGCAGATTCCATGCGCAGGGTTCTACAGGCCGACCAGGTTGTGCAGTTGCCTGCCCTCAACTGCGACGGAGGTACCGGCCATCTGGACTTGTACCTGAAAATGATGGATGAAGAAACCTGGATAGCAGCCCAGTACCCTGCTGCAATAACCGCCTCAGATAAAGCACTTTCAGAATCGAATATCACCCTGATAAAAAACCGGAACTCAGTATACAACCGGCCTTACAGGGTATTCAGGGTTCCCATTCCTACCGATAACAATGGCAGCTACAGCCAGCAGATTACTTGCAACGGGCTTAACAATTTCGGACGGTCTTTTATCAATGGAATTACGGTGAACAAAACTTTTGTTTACCCCATCTGGGATAGTCCGGGTTCGGGAAATACAAACCAGCGCCTGCAACTGGAGGCCGATATGAAAAAGTGGTTTCCAGGCCTGAAATTGTTTGGTATTGATGTGCGGGCCATGACCGGTTTCGGAGGACAACTGCATTGTATTACCATGCAGATTCCTACAGATAATCCGGTAAAAATCTGGCATCCTGCTGTCCGCGACAGGCAAATCCTCATGCCGGAGTATGAACTGATGGCCACCATCCGCAACAAAAGCGGAATAGACTCTGCATACTGTAAATGGAGAATTGGTTCTCAGGGTGCGTGGAATCACCTGACTCTCAGCGACTCATCGGGGTTCTTTATTGGTGCAATCCCCGGATCAGGTTTGTCGGCAGGCGACACGGTTCAATATTATCTGTCGGCCACCACCAACAATGGCAAAACAGCTTTCAAGCCCATTACCGCACCTGAAGGGTATTTTGAATTTATAGTAACAGATGTGACCCGGCTTTTTGACGACCAATTGGCCGGCGGGCTTCGCATTTTCCCAAATCCCGGAACCGGTATGGTAGAGATGGAATTGCCTCCGGCTACCGGTCTGGAATTGAAAGTGCTGGATGTATCAGGAAAAATTTGGCATCAGCAGGAACTGAATGCATCAGAAGCCCGGCAATCAACAGACCTCTCCCGCCTTCCCTCCGGAATGTACCTGATGGTATTCAGTAAAAATGGAAAAATGATCGGAACAAAAAGATATGCCAAACTTTAATTATAAAGAAATGAAGAAAATAGTATTCCTGTTGGCCTTATTGGCATTTGCAGCAACGGCCCGGAGCCAGACTTACACCCTTGCTTTTGATACCACCGAATATTCTCTGCTCCAAAATGACACGCTGCTTAGCGGCAGCAACTGGGTTGGGACCTTCTACCGTCTCAACCTCCCTTTTCCTATAAGGGTGAGCAATCTTTCTCTTAGTACGGTTTTCATATCAACCGATGGTGAGATTCTCCGGCAAACCGGTACAGGTAGCAATATTTCTTACCGAGTGGTCATGTATGGGTTTGGTAATTGCGGACTTCGTCAAAAGAAAAATGATACCTCCGCTATTTCTTATGTCACCGAAGGAACCAGTCCCGGCAGGATTGTAAAAGTTCAGTTCCGTAACGCAGGCTTTGTCGGGGATGAATCGCACACCGACAAAGTCAATTTTCAGATCTGGATGTACGAAAGCGGAAAAAGGTTTGACCTGGTTTTCGGTGAGACAAGCCCCTCATCCATGCGGCCCATGAATGGCGCATATGGGCCGTTTATCGGTCTGGGAAGTCAGTATATCAGAGGTTTGCCACATGCACCACTTCTTGGAACCCTCGACTACGGATTGAATGGTATGCCGAAGGAGGGCTTTACCTATTCATTTACAAGGCCCTGAGGCCATTCCGGCCCTTTGCTGTAAAATAAAAAGGATGGCTGTATCTTTGCCCTGAAAATCAGGGTATGGCAAAGAAGGAAATCCGCAAAATGAAACCTGCCGAACTGTCGGCCTGGCTGGAATCTGCCGGGGAGAAATCATTTCGGGCAAAGCAGATTCTCCATTGGCTCTGGAACCGTGGGGCCCAAAGTTTTGAAGCCATGGAAAACCTGCCCAAAAACCTGCGGACCAAACTCGATGAAACCTTTGCCATCCATCAGCTCACCATTTCGGCCCGGCAAAAAAGCAGCGACGGAACTATTAAAGCGGCATTTACCCTGCACGATGGCAATGTGGTGGAAGGCGTTTTAATTCCGGCCGGCGAGCGTATGACCGCCTGCATTTCTTCCCAGGTAGGTTGTTCGCTCACCTGTAAATTCTGCGCCACCGGCTACATGGACCGGGTCCGGAATCTGGAGCCCTATGAAATATTTGACCAGGCAAGGGCCATCGCCGGCATTGCCGAATCCGAATATCAGCACCCGCTATCCAACATTGTGATGATGGGAATGGGAGAACCACTGCTCAATTATGCGAATGTCCTTGAGGGTATAGGTAGGATTATTTCTCCCGAAGGCATGGGCTGGTCGCCAAAGAGAATCACACTTTCAACCGCCGGCATTGCCAAAATGATTAAAAAACTGGGAGATGATGGAGTGAAATTTAATCTGGCCCTGTCGCTGCATGCCGCCAACGATGAAAAGCGGAACCAGATAATGCCAATAAACGAAAGCAATACCCTCGATGCCCTGAAAGATGCGCTTCGCTATTTCTATCAGAAAACCAAGAATGACATCACCTTCGAATACATTGCCTTTCAGGGATTTAACGACAGCCTGAAAGATGCAGGAGAACTGGCAAGATTTGCCAAATCAACCGGAGCACCGGTAAAAATCAACATCATAGAGTACAATCCCATCTCTGAGGCCGCTTTTGTAAACACCAGCATCGACCGGCTCGAAGCCTTTAAGTCGGAGCTCGAAAAACACCGCCTCATTGTGAACATTCGCCGGAGCCGCGGCAAAGACATTGATGCTGCCTGCGGACAACTTGCCAACAAGCATAAAGAGGGGGAGTTGATTTCCTGATTTTTCTTGTATTCTTCAGGATATTAATTTATTACCGGCAAATAACTACCAATCAGGACTTTGACCTGCCGGCAGCCTTCCACCGGAAGCCCAGATACAATTCCCTTCCTCTGGTGGGACCCCAAACAGATCCGGTGTCAAAGTTGGGTCCAAATGGATTTTCCCAACCTGCAATGGGCCTGAGCTGCCGAAAATCAAAAATATTTTCCACGCCCCCGTAAATTTCCAGGGTTTTATGCTTCCAGGTAAGCTGCCCGTTGAAAATCGCATAGGGATCAGACCAGGCTCCATTCAGATTGCCTGATGAGGATAAGGTAGCAGGTAATCTTTGTTTGTCGTAGGCATGAAAATTGAAATCGGCGTAAAAATTATCTGACAATGGCCGCCAGGACAAGGCTGCCACCACCCGGTGCATGGGATTAAACGGCAGCCATTCTCTTTTTTCATTTTCTACCCGGTAAACCTCCAGAAAGTTGTAGCAGAGTTTGGCCTCAATAATTTCAAATATCTTCAGATTGGCTTCTGCCTGGGCAGAGTTGGAAACAGATTTGCCTGTGAAATTGCGGATAAATGCTTTTCCGGGCTCTGTAATTACATCCGGAAAAAACTGGTTGCTGAACAGGGTCTGGAAAAAATCTACCGAAATACTGCCCGAGATATTTTTCTTGTCTAACATCCAGGTGTAGCTGCCTCCCCAGTTGAAGGCTTTTTCTGCCTTGAGTGGCT
>JBIKMV010000039.1:0-17351 GCA_044359055.1 Catalimonadaceae bacterium | reverse complement strand
TCTGCTTTACCATACGGTCGAGGCCCCAGGAAACCTTTTATTATTACTAATAATATGCCATCTCACCCTCAGGAATCCGGAAATTTCAACCCCTGGCACCATGTGCCAATCGGGAATCAGGCACCGGAATTTGTAAACTCCATTATCGAAATTCCCTCCGGCTCAAACGGAAAATATGAATTGGATAAGGGCACAGGATTGCTGAAACTCGACAGGGTATTGTTTTCAGCGGTCCATTATCCCGCCAATTATGGCTTTATCCCCAAAACCTACTGTGACGATAAAGATCCGCTTGATATTCTGGTAATTACCTCCATAGATCTACCTCATCTGTGTCAGGTGGAAGCAAAGGTAGTCGGGGTAATGCGCATGGTGGACCAGGGCGAAGCCGATGACAAAATCATTGCAGTAGCGGCCAAAGATCAGTCAGTGAATCATATTGAAGAAATCAGTCAACTGCCTGGGCATACCATCAAACAAATCCGGCGCTTTTTTGAAGACTACAAAAAGCTGGAGAACAAAGAGGTTGTGGTAGAAAACTTTATGAACCGGCAGGAAGCTTACCGCATCATCAATGAAAGTATCCGCTTGTATCAGAAGACTTTTCTTTGATAAACCATTACTCAGCCTAAAGAATTTCTTCAAAAACACCTTCAAGGTGGGTGGCAATCATTTCGGCAGAGCGCCCTTCAATGTGCTGACGCTGAACAAAATGAACCAGCTCCCCGTCTTTAAACAAAGCAATCGAGGGTGAGCTCGGCGGATAGGGGAGAGTAAGCTCCCTTATTTTGGCAGTTGCCTCCTGATCTACCCCTGCAAATACGGTGAGCAATTTCCCGGGCTTTTTTCCTGAGCGGCTCAGGGCAAGTTTAACTCCCGGCCTTGCTGTTCCGGCTGCACATCCGCATACCGAGTTGATGACCACGAGAGCTGTGCCTTTGGCATCATTCATTTCCTGGTCAACCTCTACAGCCGATTTCATTTCCTTGAAGCCGGCGTTAATCAAATCAAGGCGCATAGGCGCCACCAAATGTTCTGGATACATGTTTTTATATTAAAGAAAACCCAATTCAAGTTTTGCCGCTTCCGACATCATGTCCTGATGGTAGGGTGGATCGAAGGTCAATTCTACATGGACTTCTCCCATTCCTTCCATTGCCTGAACTTTTGATCTCACTTCTTCCGGAATGGTACCGGCCGAAGGACAGTTTGGCGATGTGAGGGTCATTTTGATGTACACATTGTTGACAGGATATACCTCAATTTCGTAAATCAATCCCAATTCATAAATGTCCACAGGTATTTCGGGATCATAAATGGTTTTGATGGTTTTACGAACCTCTTCTCTCAGCTCCTCGTCGGTAAGCGTCATGTTTAAAAAACCAATGCCTATTGAAAATTGTTCAAAAAAAAAGGGAACCGAGGTTCCCTTTTTTGGATTATTCGTCCTTTTTTGGTTCCTCCTCGTCGGCTGCAGCTTCAGGTGCCTCATCTGATGCAGCTTCAGGTTCAGCAGCAGTTTCTGCTTCTTCAGATACAACCTCTTCTGCAATTTCGCTTTCAGCTACTGGTTCTGTAGAGGCTTCAGGAGTGGTTTCTACGTCCTCTTCTGCAACATCAGCAGCAGGTGCTTCTTCGATTGCCTCATCGGCTACCACCACAGCTTCTACCACAGGTGACCCTTCAGTTTTCTTCGATCCGGCTCTTCGGGTTCTTTTGGCTTTTGCAGGTGCGTCTGATTTGGCAGAGAGCAACAATTCGTTGTAGTCTACCAACTCAATAAGAGCAGTTTCTGCCGCATCCCCGGAACGGGTTCCCAGTTTGATGATGCGGGTGTAGCCGCCATTACGGGTAGCAATTTTTTCAGAAATTTCCCCGAACAAAATTTTTATGGCTTCCTTATTTTTAAGATAAGAAAAAGCAGTTCGCCTGTTGTGGGTAGTATCGTCCTTTGATTTTGTCAAAATGGGCTCAACATATTTGCGAAGCTCTTTTGCCTTGGCCAGGGTTGTAACGATTCTTTTATTCAAAATCAGGGAATTTGCCATGTTAGAAAGCATGGCCTTCCTGTGAGAGGCGGTTCTGCCAAGGTGGTTGTCTTTTTTTCCGTGTCTCATGATTAATCTTCATCTAAGCGGTACTTACTGATATCCATACCAAAGGTCAGACCTTTTTCTGCAATCAGCTGTTCCAGTTCTGTTAATGATTTTTTTCCGAAGTTCCTGAATTTCATCATATCAGAAACCTCCAACGCTGCCAGGTCGCCGAGAGTTTTAATGTCGGCAGCCTTCAGACAGTTGTATGCCCTTACTGAAAGATCAAGGTCGGTCAGTGATGTTTTGAGCAGTTTGCGCATTTGCAGCCACTCCTCATCAACTGTTTCTTCTTCCTGCGGTCTGGCAATTTCAAAGGTCATAGCCTGATCGCTGAACAACATAAAGTGCTGAATCAAAATGTAAGCGGCTCCTTTAAGTGCATCTTCCGGATGGATAGATCCATCGGTTTTGATTTCGATGATCAGTTTTTCAAAGTCTGTTTTCTGCTCGACCCTTGTGTTTTCTACCCTGTAAGTAACATTTTTAATGGGTGTAAAAATGGCATCAATGGGAATCACGCCGGTTGTGGAATCGGCATTCTTGTTTTCCTCTGCAGGAACATATCCTCTTCCTTTTTCTACTGTGAGCTCAATCTCAAAAGAAAAAGCAGGATCAATGCGGCATATCACATAATCCGGATTGAGAATGGTGTAGGA
The DNA here is from genome assembly GCA_044359055.1 of Catalimonadaceae bacterium. Classification (GTDB taxonomy): domain Bacteria; phylum Bacteroidota; class Bacteroidia; order Cytophagales; family Flexibacteraceae; genus CAMDMI01. Next base: position 14,599 of record JBIKMV010000039.1, on the reverse strand, counting down.
AGAAGTGAAACTTGCAATATCTCCGGCAGTAAAAACATCTTTGTTTTTCAGGAAGATGTTGATTTTCTGGTCGGGACCATCCACGATTTTTTTAAACCTCACCTGCTTCAGGTTGAGGATAATTTCCGTGACATCTTCAACCACGCCTTCGATGTTTGAAAACTCATGCAATACACCCGGCATTTTAACTGAAGTGATGGCATACCCATCTAGGGAACTCAGTAAAATTCTTCTCAGCGCATTGCCGATGGTTACTCCAAAACCTTTTTCCAGAGGTTTGAACTCAAAAAGGCCGTGAAAGTCGTCGGCTTTCTCCATGACGACTTTATCAGGTATCTGAAATGCTAATATGGATGACATGTTTAGGAATTATTTGGAGTAAAGTTCTACAATTAGCTGCTCCTGAATGTTTTCAGGAATCTGATCCCGCTGCGGATAGGAGACAAATTTTCCGGAGAGCTCTTTGCCATCCCACTCCAGCCAGTTGAATTTGCGGGCGCTGCGGCCTGCAAGACTGTCAGAAATGGCTGATAATGACTTGGATTTCTCCCGAATGGCTACAACATCACCAGGTTTAACGCTGTAAGAAGGAATATTCACAATCTCACCGTTTACTGTAATGTGCTTGTGAAGAACCAATTGCCGTGCACCGGCTCTGGTTGGTGAAATTCCAAATCTGAAAACAACATTATCCAGACGGGCCTCAAGAAGTTTCAGCAGGTTTTCACCTGTGATGCCTTCCTTCCGGGCTGCTTTGGAGAACAGATTTGAAAACTGACGCTCCAATACACCGTAAGTGTATTTGGCTTTCTGTTTGGCAGCCAACTGAATGGCATATTCGGATTGTTTTCTCCTTTTTCCGCGGCCATGCTGACCGGGACCATAATTTTTCTTCTGTAATGCCCTGCTTGGACCAAAAATGGCGTCTCCAAACCGACGGGCAATTTTCGTTGTCGCTCCTGTATACCTTGCCATGATTATACTCTTCTTCTTTTAGGTGGACGGCATCCGTTGTGCGGAAGCGGTGTAACATCTTTTATAACTGCCACTTCGAGGCCACAATTCTGTATGGTGCGGATGGCAGATTCTCTTCCTGCACCAGGACCTTTGACAAAAACATCAACTTTGCGCATTCCCAGATCATATGCCACCTGCGAGCAGTTTTCTGCAGCTTTCTGGGCAGCATACGGAGTGTTTTTCTTTGAGCCTTTGAAGCCCATTTTTCCGGCAGATGCCCAAGAAACTACCTCTCCGTTGTTGTTGGTAATGGAAATGATGATGTTGTTGAAAGAAGCTTTGATGTGGGCTTGTCCGATAGCTTCCACTACCACAACCCGTTTCTTTCCTTTGTCCTTTCTCTTTTGATTCATCTTAGCTATTATTTAGTGGCTTTTTTCTTGTTGGCCACAGTTTTTCTCTTTCCTTTACGGGTTCTGGAATTGTTTTTCGTCCGCTGCCCCCTTACCGGAAGGCCTTTTCTGTGGCGAAGTCCACGGTAGCATCCGATATCCATCAATCGCTTGATAGACAACTGAATCTCCGATTTCAGCACACCTTCAACTTTGAATTCGCCGCTGATGACCGCCCGGATGGCATTGGATTCCTCCTCAGACCACTCGTTGGCTTTCTTTTCCCGATTTACCCCTGCTTTGTTCAATATGGTACCGGCCGAACTTCTGCCAATACCAAATATGTAGGTCAAAGCAATTTCTCCCCTCTTGTTTCCGGGGATGTCTACTCCAGCAATCCTTGCCATTACCCTTGTCTTTGTTTAAACCTTGGATTCTTTTTGTTGATGACATAAAGCTTCCCTTTACGCCGGATTATTTTGCAGTCTTCGCTGCGTTTTTTCACAGATGCCTTTACTTTCATGGCTTATTTGTATCGATAAACAATTCTTCCTTTGGTCAGATCGTAAGGCGATATTTCAAGCCTTACTTTGTCTCCCGGCAAAATTTTGATGTAGTGCATCCTCATTTTACCGGAAATGTGGGCAATCAGCTGATGCCCGTTGCCCAGTTCAACCCTGAACATCGCATTCGACAATGCTTCCAAAATGGTCCCGTCCTGCTCTATAGATGACTGCTTAGGCATGGTAGGTAATTTTTTGGGTTGGCACAATATAATCGAATGTGGTCAGCACATCAGGTTTTCCTTCAACAATGGCCACCGTATGCTCAAAATGAGCTGATGGTAATCCATCCAGAGTACGGATTGTCCAGCCATCACGGTCTTGCTTCACTGTCCTTTTTCCCATGGTCACCATAGGTTCTATGGCAATCACCATTCCGTTTTCAAGCTTCGGACCTTTGCCCTGCTTTCCGAAATTTGGCACTTCCGGTGATTCGTGCAGGTGTTTGCCTACACCGTGTCCTACAAGTTCTCTTACCACTCCGTATCCGCACTGCTCTACATACCGCTGGATTTCAGAGGAGATGTCTCCCACTCTGTTTCCGGCCTTGCATTTTGTAATCCCTTTAATCAGGGAAGTATAGGTTTCATTCAGCAGGTCTTGCTTTTCCTTAGAAATTTCGCCCACTTTATATGTATATGCACTGTCGGCATGAAAGCCATTGTAGTACACCCCGCAGTCGATCGAAATAATATCACCGTCTTTCAGAATGTAGTGATTTGGAATTCCATGCACCACTACATTGTTTACTGAAATACAAAGGGTGGCAGGAAAATCCCTGTAGCCTTTGAAAGATGGTTTCGCTCCGTGCTTCAGAATGAAGTTTTCGGCAAATGCATCGAGGTCCAGAGTTTTAATCCCACTGGAAACCATAGAGGAAAGTTCACCATGCAGTCTGGACAAAATCCTTCCACTCTCCCGAATGGCTTCAATCTCGGCAGCTGTCTTAAGGTAAATTTGTTTGTTTTCCTTTACTTTCAGCATTTGTTTTTCAGGCAACGACAATCTTTTCAGATGCTTCGTTGAATTTTCCGGTTTTCATCAAACCTTCATAATGTTTCATCAGCAGGTAGCTTTCTACTTGCTGCAATGTGTCAAGAATAACCCCCACCATAATCAACAGCGAAGTGCCGCCGAAGAACTGTGAGAAATCTCTGGTTACATTGAATTTTACAGCTATGGACGGCAATATGGCTATAATGGCCAGAAACACGGCTCCCGGAAGGGTAATCCTGTCAATTACTCCTGCTATGTGATCGCTAGTCTGAGGACCGGGTTTTATTCCCGGGATAAAGCCATTGTTGCGCTTCATATCGTCAGCAATCTGATTGGGATTGATGGCGATAGCGGTATAGAAAAATGTAAATACAATGATGAGTGTGGCAAAAACCACATTGTACTGCCAGCTGGTGAAGTCTGCAAATGTTACCCCGATGGAGTTGGCGATATCGCTTGATTCACGAAACAAGCCAGCAATAAAAGCCGGAATGAACATGAGGGATTGGGCAAATATGATGGGCATCACACCGGCCGAGTTTACTTTAATCGGTAGATATTGACGCTGGCCGCCGTAAACCTTATTGCCAATGATTTGCTTGGCATACTGAATGGGAATCTGCCTAACAGCCTGGGTGATGATTACAACTCCCATGACAACAAAGAAAAGGACGAAAAGCTCAAGGATAAAAATCAGTGCTCCATTGATTCCCTGGGTACGGGCTTCGTTCATAATGGATCCGGGGAATCTGGAAATGATACCAACCATGATGAGAAGAGAAATGCCATTTCCGATGCCTCTGTCTGTTATTTTTTCTCCCATCCACATACAGAATACTGTTCCTGCAGTCAGGATGATCATGGAAGAGACATTAAACAGAGTTCCCTGAAATTCAGGATAGATAAATTCTGCAGGGATATTGGAAGCAATGTAGGCCGCCGATTGTGCCAGACAAATTCCAATGGTCAGCACTCGGGTGTATTGATTGATTTTCTTTCTGCCTGATTCACCTTCTTTCTGAAGTTTCTGGAAATAGGGAACGGCCACCGTGAGCAACTGAAGCACTATGGAGGCAGATATATAAGGCATAATACTGAGGCCGAAAATGGAGGCATTGTTGAATGCACCACCCAAAAGGGTATTCAGCAATCCGAATATGCCTTCAGCATTGTTCTCGTTCTGAAGCATTCTGCCGCCATCCACTCCGGGTAAAACAATGTACGATCCCAGGCGGTAAACAGCTAAAAATAACAAAGTATTGAGGATTCGCTCCCGCAAATCCTCAATTGAAAAAATATCCCGGAATGTTTTTATCAGTTTGTTCATCAGGAGACAAGACTTATTGTTCCGCCCTCTTTTTCAATGACTTGTTTGGCAGTATCGGAAAATGCATGGGCTGAAATATTCAGTTGACCGGATAATTCGCCTCTGCCCAGAATTTTTACTTTATTTTTCTTGGAAACCAAACCGTGGTTGATGAAGAAGTTCACATCCATGGTAGTGGCTTTGTGGGCCTCAGAGAGTTTCTGAAGATCATCCAGATTCAGAACTTTGAAAACAACTTTATTTGGGTTTTTAAATCCAAACTTGGGAACCCGGCGCTGAAGTGGCATCTGACCTCCTTCAAAGCCTGCTTTTCTGGAATATCCGGAACGGGATTTCGCACCCTTGTGTCCACGGGTTGAAGTTCCTCCTTTTCCCGATCCTGATCCGCGGCCGATTCTTTTGGCCGTTTTTACAGATCCTGCGGCTGGTTTTAAATTATGAAGTTGCATGTTATTTAGCCGTTGAAAACTTTTTGAAGTGAAATACCTCTGTTTTTAGCAATTTCAGCAGGATCCTTCATGTTGATGAGGGCATCAACAGTAGCTTTCACCACATTGTGGGGATTTGAAGATCCTTTGGATTTGGCGAGTATATCCCGGATTCCTGCACTTTCCAGAACGGCACGCATCGCACCACCGGCTATAATTCCGGTTCCCGGCGCTGCAGGTTTCAGAAAAACATATCCGCCTGAATATTTTCCGTGAAGGGCGTGAGGCACAGTGTGCTTGTGCATGGGAATTCTGACCAGATTTTTGCGTGCATCTTCCACTCCTTTCTGAATGGCATCGGTTACCTCATTGGCTTTTCCCAAACCATAACCTACAACACCGTTACCGTCTCCCACAACTACAATGGCTGAAAACGAAAATCTCCTTCCGCCTTTTACCACTTTGGCTACCCGGTTGATGGCAACCACTTTTTCTTTCAGAGAATCACCCTCTACAATACGAACTATTCTGTTGCTGTTCATGCCTTAAAATTTTAATCCACCCTCACGGGCGCCTTCTGCCAATGCTTTAACTCTTCCGTGAAACAAATACCCGCCGCGGTCGAAAACCACATTAGTTACTCCGGCTTGCATTGCTTTCTCGGCCAGAGATTTTCCAACCTGAGTGGCTGCGTCGGTTTTGTTTGTTTTTTTATTTCCAAGCTCCAGCGATGAAGCAGATGCCAGAGTCCGGCCTGCTACATCATCAATAATCTGGGCATAAATTTGTGAATTGCTCCTGAATACACTGATTCTGGGTAATTCAGCGGAACCAGAAATCTTCTTTCTGATTCTCATTTTAATTCGATCTCTGCGACCTGCTTTTGTTAGTGCCATTGTTATTTTGCAGATGTTTTACCGGCTTTTCTTCTGACTACTTCACCTACGAAGCGGATACCTTTTCCTTTGTAAGGTTCTACTTCCCTCAGACTTCTGAGTTTGGCAGCTACCTGACCAATTAGTTGTTTATCGATACCTTCCAGGGTAACGATAGGATTCTTACCTTTTTCAGTAATGGTAGATACCTTGATTTCCTGAGGAATTCCAATCACGAGATTGTGTGAAAATCCAAGTGACAATTCCAGGGCATTTGGACCCTGAAGAGAGGATTTGTAGCCTACCCCAACCAATTCTAAATCTACTTTAAAGCCTTCATTTACTCCTTTTACCATATTGGCAATCAGGGCTCTATAAAGACCATGAAGGGCCTTGTGTCTTTTCTGCTCTGTGGGGCGGGTAACTGTTAATACTGAATTTTCCACCGAAATGGAAATGTCAGGATCTACCGCCTGCTGCAAGGTTCCCTTTGGGCCCTTTACAGTTACTACATTTGATTTGTCTATACTGACTTCGACTTTAGCCGGCAGTTCAATGGGTAATTTTCCGATTCTTGACATTTCAGTTTTGAATTAGTAGATGTAACACAAAACTTCTCCTCCTACATTCTGAACTCTGGCTTCCTTGTCAGACATTACTCCTTTGGAAGTGGAGAGAATAGCGATTCCAAGACCATTCAATACGCGGGGTAGCTTGTTGGCGCCCGTATATTTCCTTAATCCGGACTTACTAATCCGCTCTAATTTCATGATTGCCGGCTCTCTGGAAGGATAAGAATACTTCAAAGCAATCTTAATTTTGCCCTGAGGACCCTCATCTTCGAACTTGTAGCTGAGGATGTATCCCTTTTCAAAAAGGATCTCCGTAATGCGCTTCTTCATGTTTGAAGCTGGTACCTCAACAACCATGTGTCTGGCTTTGAGAGCGTTGCGCAACCTTGTGAGATAGTCTGCTATTGGATCTATAACCATAATTTACAACAAAATGCACCCCTTTTTCAAAAGGGAGTGCAAAAGTAGAGGTTTTGAATGGAATGTCAAAACCTGTCATCAAAAATATTTTTAAATTCTTTCAGAGCGAGGTCCAGTCTTTTTATTTCCTCCGGCGTATTGAAGCTGTGAAGGCTAACCCTGAGTCCTTCTTCCCCGGCTTTTACCGTGGGGCTGAGCATGGCTTTGATTTGAAATCCCAGTTCATTAAATCTGTGGGCAAGCTGAAGGGCCCTTTCGTTTCCCGGCACACGAATAAACTGCACAGGTGATTCAGGATTGGCAGAAATCAGGCTTGATTTTTTGTCTGAACCCCTGCACCAGAATTCAATAATGTTTTGAAGGGCTTTGATTTTAGGTCCGCTATTCTGCAGTTGCTGCAGTTGTATGCGGCAAAGTTTCACCTGAACAGGTGGTGCCGCAGTAGAGTATATGAGCGGATACGAAAAGTTGATGAGAAAATCCCGTGCCACAGAGGAAAGTGCCAGAAACGCACCCGATGCACCGAGTGCTTTTCCAAATGTGTAATTGCGGACCCAGATGTAATCTTTCAGATTTCGGTCCAGTGATAGGCCTTCGCCCCGGCTGCCTGTCACGCCGGTGGAGTGGGCTTCATCCACAATCAAAAGGGCATCTTCCTCCCGGCAGACCTGAGCCAGTTCTTCCAGATTGGCTTTGTGGCCTGACATGGAGTAGATTCCTTCTAGGGCCACAAACTTTTGTCCATCCTGGTTTTTTAATTTTTTTCTGAGATCCTCCGGGTCGTTGTGCCGGAAGGAATAGGATCTCGCCTGAGAAAGTCGGATTCCTTCTTTAATACTGACATGGGATTGTACATCATATAATATGGTATCGTGGCGGCCTGCCATGCAGGAGAACAATGCCAGATTCGCCATGAATCCACTGGGAAAAAAGATTCCGGTTTCGGAGCTAAAAAAATGACTGCATTCTGCCTCCAACAGTTCAAGTTCGGCCTGCTGACCGGATACCAGTCTGGAGCCGGATGCCCCCAAAGCAAAAGGTTCTTCCAAAGCTGACTTCAGCCTTTCCCTGCTATCGGGTGAGTTGGCCAGTCCGAGGTAGTCGTTGGAATAAAAATCAATGGCGCTGCTGTCCCGGACGGGCCCGAAACGGCGAAAAAGTTGCTGTTCTTTTCTGGCCTGAAGGATTTCCAGCCATTTTTTTTCCAGACCAGGGATTACCAATTTCGGGTCAGGCTAAATTTCAGAATCCGGTTAGTTTTTTTACCCTTTCCAGAACCGGAATGGCAAGTTTTCTGGCTTTTGCAGCTCCTGCAGCCAGAATTTGCTGCAGATCGGCAGGATTGGCCATGAGACTTTGATATCTGGCTCTGGGTTCTGCGAATTTTTCCATTATTTTATCAAAGAGCATTTGCTTGGCCTGCCCGTAGCCAAAGCCCCCTCCTTCATACATTGCCTTCAGGGCTTCTGTTTCGGCTTCCGTAGCCAGAATGCTGTACAATTCAAATGTGGTGTCGCCTTCGGTTTTTTTTGGATCTTCCAAAGGCGTGGAGTCTGTTTTGATGGACATGACCACCTTCTTCAGTTTCTTTTCTTCGAGGTAGATGTCTATAAAATTGCCATAGCTTTTGCTCATTTTGGCTCCGTCGGTGCCCGGGATGGTCATGGCTTCGCTTTGCACCGCTGCCTGAGGAAGTACAAATGTTTCGCTATGGTATAGATTGTTGAAAGCGGAGGCTATATCCCGTGCAATTTCAATGTGCTGAATCTGATCCTTTCCTACCGGAACCCACTCAGTATCATACAGTAAAATATCTGAGGCCATCAGAACCGGATAGGTGAACAAACCGGCATTGACATCAGAAAGCCGGTCTGATTTATCCTTGAAAGAATGTGCGTTGGCCAGCATGGGAAACGGAGTAAAGCAACTCAGTATCCAGCTCAGTTCAAGCACTTCCTTTACATCCGATTGCCGGAAAAGGATGTTCTTTTCGTAATCAAATCCAAAGGCAATCCAGGTGGCCGCTACCGAGCGAACATTTTCCATTCTTTCCGATGCCGATTTGATGGTGGTCAGGGAATGGTAATCTGCAATAAAAAAAAGGCATTCGTTTCCGGGTTTCTGCGAAAACCGGATGGCCGGCTCAATGGCTCCCAGAATATTGCCAAGATGCGGAATGCCGGAACTTTGAATGCCGGTAAGATATCGGGCCATATTTTTTACAAAAAAGGCAGCAAAGATGAGCAGAAATCCATTGTGTAATCAATACTGACCCGTCTCTGGGGAAATTAAATTCAAATGCCTCTTACCCGGTTGCCTGCAATCTCCGGCCGGCTCCGGATTAATATCCTTTAAAATGGTCCGGAAACCATAATTTTGCCGCTTTCAAAAAAGATTCAGACCGGAGGTAAATCCGGATAATACATAAATGGAAAATCAAAGCCGCACCGAACTCAGTTCACTGGGAGAATTTGGCCTCATCAGGCGCATTTCTGAGCTGACTGAAAAATTTCAGGAAGGAACAATAACCGGAATAGGAGACGATGCCGCAATTTTGGGTTTCGGTCAGGGCGAAGAAGTTGTGGTTTCAACTGATTTGCTTGCCGAAGGGGTTCATTTTGATCTCGCTTACACTCCCCTCCATCTTTTGGGCTACAAGGCCGTGTCGGTAAACCTATCTGATATTGCCGCTATGAATGCCATACCCAGACAAATACTGGTTTCTCTGGCCATGAGCAACCGGTTTTCGGTGGAGGCATTGGATGCTTTATACGAAGGCATCCGGCAGGCATGCCGCGACTATAATGTTGATCTGGTTGGCGGTGATACCACATCATCAAGGTCAGGACTGATACTTTCGGTTACGGCAATCGGGTCGCAGATACCGGGAGCCATTGTGAAAAGATCTGGTGCGAAAGAAGGAAATCTGATTTGCGTATCGGGTGATCTGGGTGCGGCTTACATGGGACTTCAAATCCTGAACCGTGAGAAAAAAGTGTATGAGGTTGACCCCGGAATGCAACCGGAGATAAATGAAGAACATGGCTATCTCCTCCACAGGCAATTGAAGCCTGAAGCCAGAACGGATGTGATGTATGAACTTGCGGACAAACAAATCCTGCCTACTTCAATGATTGACATTTCAGATGGCCTGGCCTCGGAGCTTTTTCATTTGTGCAGTATGAGCGGAATTGGAGTTCAGATATTTGAGGAAAAAATCCCCATTGAAAATCTTACAAAACTGGCAGCCAGTGATTTCGGGCTTTCGCCGCTGACCTGCGCACTGAATGGGGGCGAGGATTATGAATTGCTTTTTACCGTTCCGCTGAGTGATTATGAAAAAATTTCTTCTCTGGCTGATATCAGCATTATAGGTGTGGTGAAGCCTGCGGATTATGGTAAAAAACTGGTGTTGAAAAGTGGTCAGGAGATAGACCTCAAGGCCCAGGGATGGGTTCATTTCTAAGGAAGGCGGCGACCCATTTCAGATTGAATCAACTCAATCATCTTTGCCGGAGAAAGGGTCCGCCAATTGCTGATTTCCAGATTTCCTCCCCAGTTCAGGTAGGCATCCAGGCCATATTTGGTCCACTCGCGGTGAACAAATTCCCGGAACCCCATGGCCACGATCCAACCTTCTTCGGTTTCTTCAAACCATTCCTGGTAGTAATCATCTTCGAGTCCGTGAAAATTGAGAATGTTTTCACCAATCAGCAAAAATCTGGTTATGCCTTCCGGCAGCATCATATCAATCAGATTGCGCTTCAGGTTCATGATGTCGTTGTGCAGGGTGTCGTTCCATTCTCCCAGCATTTCAATAATGGCATAGCCTTCCTGATAATCGACAAACAAAACCTTTACATATAGGGTTTCGGAGCCAATAAAATCCCAGAGCGGATGAATATAGTGGTCATACAGGCTGAGTTCGTAACCCTGGTAATCGGTGCCGAAAAAGGGTGATTTTTCATCCAGTGATGGGTCATACAGATTTTCCCACTTCAGAAAAGGCTCTAGATTGTGCATATCAGGATAATGCTCTTTGAGCCTGAATGGCGGCTTCTACCGAACCATATTTCAATAGCAATTCATACGCTGCAACTTCTTCCAAACCCAGGGCCTCTGCCAGCATACGGGTTCCGCGGAGCCTCAGCTTGTCATTACTCAGCTGCATATTGGTCATTTTATTTCCCCTTACCTTCCCCAGTTTGATCATAGTAGTGGTTGTGAGCATATTGAGTACCAGTTTCTGGGCTGTGCCTGCCTTCATTCTTGTGCTTCCCGAAACCACCTCAGGACCCGTAATCACTTCCACAGGGAAGTCGGCAAACTCTGCCACAGGGCTCGAAGGATTGCAAACGATACAACCCGTTGCGATTCCCTGTTCCTTACACCACTTCAAGGCCCCTGCTACATAAGGAGTCCGTCCCGATGCCGCAATGCCAACCACAATATCCTGCTTCCCGATCTGCCGGGCTTTCAAATCTTCAACGGCCAGTTCCGGGTTGTCCTCTGCATTTTCCACAGCTTTTCTTATGGCAGAATCACCGCCGGCAATCAGGCCAATAACCATTCCGTGAGGCACTCCAAAAGTGGGCGGACATTCTGAGGCATCCACGATTCCCAGTCTTCCGCTTGTTCCTGCTCCAATATAAAACAGCCTTCCGCCTTCCTTCAACCTCCTCACAACGGCTTCAGTAAGCAGTTCAATCTGAGGGATGGCTTTTTCCACTGCAAGCGGTACGGTCTGGTCTTCCCGGTTGATGGTTTCCAGAATTTGCAGTGTGGAATACTGGTCTAAGGTAGTGTAGGCCGAAGCCGATTCTGTGATATTCTGCATCGGTTCAAAATAAATGCAGAAGTCTGCTTCTGCCAAATCCGGGGGCTAAAAAAGGAATTTCAGAGGTGGTTCCGGCCGTCAGCAACAGATACATTTCAAGGAAGAAATAGTGCATTCAGGTCAATTGAGGCAGGTTTTTCCCTCTATTTAAGTATGCCCGAATTGCATATACAAGGAAGGCCGTAGTTCTCTTGTGTTTTGGCTAAGTAAAAAACCTTTTTGAAATTGCCGCCTTTTGAACCTTAGTTAAAATCCGCAATACCATGATTTCCCACTGGCGTAAACCTCTTTTTTGTTTGGTTTCGGGCCTGATTTCCTTTGCTGCAGTGGCACAGGAAGATGTGCTCTACTTTAAAAATGAAAGTAAAAAAATCGGAAAAATCACTGAAATCGGTTCGACCAAAATCACCTACCAGGAAAATGCCGAATCCAAGCCCGTAAAAGTGAACAAATCGGAATTGGTACTGGTGCTTTTCGAGAATGGTGCTTACCTCACCTTTCCCAGCGACTATACCGGAGTGGAAGGCCCGCCGGAGTCGAGGCATGCAGAAGATTGGCTCCTTACAAAGGATTTCGGCATAGTCCCCTGTATGATTCAAAATGCAGATGGCAATCCGGTTATTCTTTCAGCCATGGCCGATACTGCAAAAAAGGACTATCAGGTTCCAAAAGAAAAGCTCAGTGCCATTTTGTTTGCAAATGGCAACAAGCAACTTCTGGGGACAAAGCCCATTTTGATTGCCGATGCATTGCAAAAGAAAAATATGGTACAGGCTTCGGCTTTTCTGGCTCCTTTTGAGATAAAACCCAAAGCAGATTCTGCCGGTAAAAAGAAAAAGCTCGGGCCCGAACTGGATCTGGATCAGGCCAGTTATGAGCAATTCAAGCAGAAATCTCTTCAGAAAACCGATGATCTTGGCAAATACCTCAATCTGATAGCCAACAAATCTACCGAATCTGCAGTATCAAATAAGGCCATTGACCAGGCCGTAGCCCTGTTTGTAAGCGAGGAGTCTACCGTGGAGACCACTAAACCCAATGGTGAAAAAGATCAGCAACCCATCCGGTCGTATCTGAACAAACTGAAACTGCTGAAATATTCCAAAGTGCTGATTGAGTGGTCGGATATCAGCTATGTATCCAATCTGCGTCGGGGTCCTGACGGATTCTACTACGGCGTAATTTCCCTTCAGCAAAAATTTTCCGGATTTGTGGATAACAAACTGGTTTATAGCGATGTTACCAAAAAAAATGTTGAGGTTGTTCTGAAAACCTACAAGAAAGAAGTAGAGGGTGAGTCAGTAGAATTGTGGGATGTGTTTCTCAACAATGTAGGAATTTCTGCCAACCGAAACTAAGGTCTGACATGTTGAAGCGAATTATTTTCAGCCTGATTTTTTTGTCCGGTATTTCAAAGTATTCGGTTGCACAGGTCGTACAGCCTTCCCTTTCCAAAAATTCTGAATCGGACTTTGCGTTTGAAGTTAAAACCATTGATGAATTCATTGAGCGGTTCAATAATGATCAGTACACCCTAATCCGGCAGTATCTGGAAACCAAATTCCCAAAAAAGAAACTGACCCGCCAGGATCTGGTGAAAACCCTATTCAATTATGAAGAACCGCTTTGGAACAAGGCATTGGCTGCAGAATTTGTAAAAACAATCTGTGATACCAGCGACGAAAAGTTTCTTGATTTCTATTCTGACAGCTGGTTTGCTCAGGCAGAGTGCCTTGTAAAGTATAAAGGAGTGAGCAAAATTGTAACCATTACCCTTCAGGTGGTGGTATCAGACCGAACCGGTGCAGCCAAATGGGTAATATGTGGCGCAAGGGCCCCTTTTCTTGATTTTTCTAAAAGGGTTGATTCCAAAAAATTTCTGAATCCCATCAGCCATGCCACCGGATTCATTGGTTTGAAGAATGCCATGGAAGATAAAATGTTTGTCAGAAATTACCTTACCGACGGGTTTAAAGAGAGCCATCTGAATAAATATCTGGCTGCTCTTGCTTCCGGAGAGATGGTTTTTCAGCAGATCAACTCCATTACCTACCATTTTCTGAATCTCAGCAACTGGCTTTTTACGGTGAAGGAATACAACCGGCCCGGCCGCAATTCCGGCTGGCTCATACAAACACTCAGCAAAAGAGGCGACAAGGAAAAAGAAGAATATAAAAAGAGCGTTTTATTCTGTGATTAAAATATTGGCAATTAAATGCTTGTGGTTTGGATTGCTGGTTTTTATCTGCCTTCCTGTTTTTTCTCAGGACCTGAGTCCCAAAGACAGAGATGAGATCCGCAGCCGGGCAATAGGTCTTGTGAAGGATTACGAGCAATTGCTCAATGTACTCGCTACAAAGGGTACAACCGCTTCCGATGTTCAGGATATTGTGGCGCAAGCCACTGCCGAAGAAGGGCGGATGTTTTTTGACAATAAAGTAAACATTGAAGACGACCTGTACAGTTTGCGGGCTGACTCCGGCACTCCGAAGGATGTACCGGTTGTAAAATATCTCAATGACCTGGACCTGTTTTATTCCAAGTCTTACGAAGAGTCTGTCTCCTTTTCTGACCTGCGTCTGAGTGATTTTTTCAGCAAAGATTATCAGTATCTGAAGGTGTATTTTCTTTCCCAGTTGAAGAACTGGCACAAGGACTTTGCCAGGAATTATCCTCTTCATAAACGGCTGGCTCTCATTCGGTTCGAAAAAAAGGGAGAGACCTGGGTCGCCTGGATTTCCGGAATAAGTTTTTTTACCGGAAAAAAAACGGACGGTTCTATCTATTCCCAGGAAGAATTTGAGGAAGACTATAAGCCATTTGTAAAGGAAAAGAAGGCGAGGCTTATCAGTTCTTCCCAAATCGATTCTACACTTTCTGAAAGTCAGATCAATTTACAAAGGCAAAACGATTCTTTGTATGCAGAAGCCGTAAAAGCAAGAGTGCAGAAATCTATGGAGCAACTCAAAAAGGATACTGCATTTCAGAAATCTGTTTTCAGAGGTGATTCCTTGCTGGCTGCCAAAGATTTTACCGGCGCCATAGATGCCTTTACCGAGGCCAGGTCTTACAAGCCATTTGAAATTTATCCCAGAACCAAAATAAACGAGCTCGCCAGATTGCTTGCCGGAGGATCCACCGATCCGGGGCAGATTTTTGAGAAACAAAACAGCGAGGGGGAGAGGCTGTTAAAGCTACGGGATTATGAAGGAGCAAGGCAGGCATTTCAGAT